>CAMLSG010000026.1 GCA_946482635.1 uncultured Duganella sp. | reverse complement strand
ACCAAGGGCAAGCAGCGCCTGGAAATCACCGACATGGACGGCAACAAGCACGAGTTCCTGATTACCAAGGACAAGCAAGTGCTGGTGCACGACGGCCAGGTGGTGAACAAGGGCGAGATGATCGTGGACGGCCCGGCCGATCCGCAAGACATCCTGCGCCTGCTGGGTATCGAAGCGCTGGCACGCTACATCGTTGACGAAGTGCAGGACGTGTACCGACTGCAGGGCGTGAAGATCAACGACAAGCACATCGAGGTGATCGTTCGCCAGATGCTGCGCCGCGTGCAGATCACCAACGCCGGCGACACCGACTACATCGTCGGCGAGCAGGTGGAGCGTTCCGAACTGCTGGAAGAGAACGATCGCGTCAATGCCCTGAACAAGATCCCTGCAACGTACGAAAACGTACTGCTGGGTATTACCAAGGCATCGCTGTCGACCGACTCCTTCATCTCGGCCGCATCGTTCCAGGAAACCACCCGCGTGCTGACCGAAGCAGCGATCATGGGCAAGCGCGACGGTCTGCGCGGCCTGAAGGAAAACGTCATCGTTGGCCGCCTGATCCCAGGCGGTACCGGCCTGGCCTTCCACCGCGCCCGCAAAGAGAAGGAAGTGTGGGAAGCCGAAGAGCGCAAAGCGCTGCTGGAAGCAGAACGCGCCGCCATCGTGGCCGAACTGCCAGCGGACGAACCGCACCACAGCGACGAAGCGTAATCCGCTTCAACGCCAGCAAAAACGCCACCCTCGGGTGGCGTTTTTTTTCGCTACGGCAGAGCTCGTGTCAACCTTGGGGTCAGGCTCTTTGGTTGACACGAACTCGTCATTTAATCTGGGCCTTAATCAGCACCGGTAGGTGATCCGACGGAAAGCGACCGTGGAATGAATCGGTCAGTGTTGCATAGTTCAGTACCTTCACGTGCGGGCTAACGAAGACATAGTCAATACGCTCTGTCAGTGGGCTGTCGATTTTGAATCCGTTGAACGTGCCAACCGGGCCATAGGCTGGCTTGGCGCTGATATCGAATGCATCGGCCAGCTGCGACTTCATCGTGCCAACTTGTTCGGTCTCCGGCACGGAATTCAAATCGCCAGCCACAATGACTGGCTCGGAGCCGGCAATTTCCTTCACTTTTCGCAGCATCAGCTTGGCCGATTCCCGGCGCGCCACCTCGCCTTCGTGGTCGAAGTGAACGGAGAAGAAGTAGAACTTGCGGCCAGTCTGGCGATCCTGCAGTTGCGCCCAGGATGCGATACGGTGGCAGCAAGTGGCGTCCCACCCCAGCGAAGGGCGCTCAGGCGTCTGGCTCAGCCAAAAGTCGGCATTGCGTAGCAGGGTGAAGCGCTGGCGTTTGTAGAAGATGGCGGAGTGTTCGCCGGCATGCTTGCCATCGTCGCGGCCGACGCCGACGTGGGCGTATTCCTGCATGCCATCCAGGTCTGCGATCTGGTCTGGCAATCCTTCCTGCGTCGCGAACACGTCAAAATCGTGATAGCGCACCAGGCTCTTTACCAGTTCCTTGCGGTGCGGCCAGGCATTGAGGCCGTCGCTCGCGGTGTTCATGCGGAGGTTATAGGTGGCGATGTTCAGTGCCGCATCCCACTGCGCAAAAGCGCAAGGGGCGAGAACCGCCAGAAAAGCGAGCTGCAGCATACGGCGACGGGTCGTTATCATGGTTCAGGAGCGGGAGTTTGGGGCCACCAGTATATGCTCGAACAGGCAAGGCCAATTTAACAAACTGCTGCAAAAACGCCACCATCGGTTGGCGTTTTTATTTGCGCCGGCCCCAGAAATATTGTCGGGCGCCAATTGCATACTACAATCAGTATTTCTGTAATTTGTTTGAGAGCGCTATGGCCGAATCCCTCCAAATCACCTGTGACGCGACGACTGTGGGCGACGATGGGAAAATGTACCTGCACGAATCGATGTTCAGCGGCCTGTACGACTTGCCAAACAATCATGCGGAAATCGTGGCTCGCCTCCATCCCGCCAAGCGCAAGCTGTTCGATGCACTGGTAGGCGGCGAGAAGATCGAGGTTGAAGCAAAAGACTCGAAGGGTGACATTGCCAGGGTCGCGCTGGACAATGACATCACAATCCACGTGAATCAGCGCTACGGCGGGGTGCGCCGCTTCAGCTACGCTTCGATCATCGCGAAACATGCCCGTAGCTTTGGCGAAGTCCAGGCGCGAGGTTTCGACGCCAATTGCGAGCCGGTGATTCGCCAGATGCCTGACCGCAGTTTCAGGATCATCTTCAACACGATGCCGCCGCGGGGGCATGCGCTGGGGGCTGCCTTCAATATGGATCACTTCGGCGCCAATATGACCAAGCTGACCGAGTCCAAGATGACCTGGGATGACCGGGACGTGTTTCACCTGCCATCCGCTACCGAAGCGGAAATTCGTGCGATCTTGCAGTTCCTTCTGACCTACGGCAAGCGTTGAGTTAGATCAGCAAACGCTGCCACCAATGCTTTTTCCAGTGCGAAGGTCGAAACCGAAGCTGCAGTGATAATTTCCTGGCTTTTCGCGCTGGCAGGTGACGTGGCCTTTTGTACGTACCCGCACGCTTGTCCCGGCGGTGCAAACATCGCGAACATCCGGCGCCATTGAGTCGAACATGTCCCGCGCTGCTTCGCCTTCGATTGCGAAGGCGATCTTGCTATCGCTTGCGTTCGTTGGTTGCGGGTCCCCCAGCCCCAAGCTGTACACCATGTAACTGCCTTGTAGTGACCTGAACTCGGCCTGCGCGCCCCGCGATGCCCAGGTCGTGGTGGCGCCGATTCCAAGACTAAGCAGAAGCAGCAATTTGAACGTGAAAGTGGTCGCTATGGTTCGAAGCATGGCTTACTCCTTTAATTGACCTATCGTTGAAAAGGACGACCCGAACTTTTGCGTGCTTACGGAACAAGGCAATCAACGCGGCCGTGGCATCGCGATCGTATTGCTTGTCAAAGATTGAACAGGGCAGGCGATTTCCATCTTTTCGGACTGGACGGATATCGACTTCGAGCCCGCTTCGATGCGACCGATGGCCAAGGAAGACTTCACCCCCAGCCAAGCTGACGTTCCCAACGCCGAATTTTCGCTTATCCAGATGGCTCCAACTTCGCGCTACCTCGAGAAGTGCGGAGATCAATTGCGGGTGTGCGTATTGCCCAAGTCCTTTGTCCGGCGTGCCATAGACATAATAGCCACCACCTTCATAGGATTGCGGGATCAGGAAGTAGCCGCGGCTGTCCGTTGGGCTTGCGCTCTCCATGTGATTCTCCTTGGGGTGAAGAACTTTCAGACTAGACTCGCATCTGCCTTGGACTTTGACTTGCGTCACAAAGGGTGAGCATCGTGTCTTGATGCCGATCAGAATTGACGAAAGCCGTGCATGACAATATGCGTTCAAAGGCCATTGCTGCGGCTAACCAACAAGGAGAACTAAGATGGCTGACTCGAAGTGGATACGATGGAGCGTACTTGGTGGGTTTGAGCTGCTTCATCTGATCGTTGCCTGGATCTCGTACGTGAAAGTCTGGACCATTCCCCTTTGGGTGACTTTGTTTCCTGTGATGGTAAGCGACAAAGCGCTAATTGATTGCCACGGGTTCTTTTGCGGTCCCAGTATTACTGGCTTTGTCGTAAGCCTTCTGGTTTGGGCGACACCCTATTATTGGATCGGCCGCTTCATCGAAAGTAAGGCAACAAAAGACCATTCGCCATTGCAGGAATAGCTGCGTGTGACTGCCAGCGAATGGTCTCAAACAAAGTTATTTCTTATCGCTCGCCGCAGCCTTCGAATCATCGATCAAATCGAACTTGCCGTCGGACGTCACCATGAAGGTGCACTCGCCCGCAGTCGTGCAACCACTGACGTGTTTCTTGCCTGCTGCCTGCATCAGGTAAGAGCCAGGGCCTAGCAGTGATTCCGGGCCGCCGTCGGTCTTGTGCGTGAAAGTGCCGGACAGGATCACGATCTTGAGCGCATGGGTATGGTGGTGCAGGGCGTTGATCTTGCCTGCATCGAATTTGACCAGCACGCCGTATGGGCCGCCCTTCGACCAGTCGCCCCACAGTTTCGCAACCTTGGTGCCGGGCGCGGGCCCGGGCTCCCATTTCACCGATTCGGCTGGCCAGACCACATCTTCCTTGGCCTTGGCTTTATCCTTGGCCGGAGCGTTGGCGCTCAGCAGGGTGGAAACCGCTAGTACCGCAAATGCCATTGTTTTCATGGTGGCGCTCCTTCTTATCGTTGGCGGGGAAACTGGCGTCCATTTATCGTTATAGCCCATCCATCGCGGATTCCAAGTTGGCAGGCAGCGACACTCCTGTGCTGAAACGGCCGATTTCGATGCGCATTACAGCCGAGCCCGTGTCAACTTAAGAGCCTGACCCCAAGGTTGACACGGGCTCGGCTGTAGGTGGGGTATATTGCTTCGATGGAGAGCGTCGAAGAGCTTGAGCGGTGGTTCAGGATGGCGGGCGTGCACTCGCTGAATGCCTGTGTCGGGCCGCTTCCCGGTTCGGGGGCTGCGTTGGGGCGGTGGACCAGCGATGGGCCGGATCACGCCATTCGCTCCGTAAGCCCGCATCCGGGCACTTACCGCCTGGCGCTGATGATGGAGCCGCTCGATGCGCGTATATGGCACGGCGATACGCCGGTATGGGGCGGTACTATCGGAGCGAGCCGCTTTCGTCTTTGCCCGCCGGGGGAGCAGGGGCGCTGGAGCCAGTTGAGCGGTTGCGATATCGTGAATGTTTTCCTGCCGGTGCAGTTGCTGGACCGCCTGGCGGCACAGCGCGGGGAGGATATCGATGCCACGCTGGCGGCCAGCCAGTTCACTTCCGACCGCATGGTGTCCGACTTGGTGCGCAAGATGCTTGATGCGCAGGCGCTGGCCGGGCCACTGGCGGCGGAGATGTGCGACCACCTGGCCATGGCGCTTGCCTGCTACCTGCTCGAACACTATTCACGGCCGGCACAAGGCGAGGCCAGCTCCCTCGGCGGCGCGCGCCTGCGCCGCGTGCTGCGTCATATCTCAGAGCACCTGGATGCGCCGCTGGCCAATGCGGAATTGGCGTCCCTGTGCGGCATGAGTGCGGCCCATTTTTCTCGTGAATTCCACCGGGCGGTTGGCCTGCCGCCGCATCGTTATGTGCTGACCCGGCGCCTGGAGCAGGCGTGTGTGGCGCTGGCAGGCCGTGAAGCGCGCATTGTCGATATCGCGGAGGAGTTCGGGTTTCATAGTGCTAGCCATTTCACGCGCACTTTTACGGCGCAATACGGCCTGTCGCCTGCGGCGTGGCGCGCCAGCCGCTGTAACAATTGTTAAAAGCAGGATTGTGCAAATTGCGCGTGTTTTTGCACGCGCCGCCTCTTTGATCGGCCACAGAATCTCCAGTTCCAAATCACAACAAATGGAGAGAGAACATGGCTTTACTTCGAAATTCACTGGTGCTGCTCGCGTTGGCGGCGGCGGGCGCTGCACAGGCAGACAATATCTCGCTGCGCATTGGCTTTGCCGAAGGCCGCAGCGGGGCGGAGTTCAAACCCCTGCATACGGAAGTGGGCAAGTTTGCGGTGACGCCCAATGTGCGCCAGGGTGCGGAAGATGACCAGTGGGTGGTGGTCGCCAAGGATGCCCAGGGCCGCGTGCTGCATGAGGTGAGCGTCAACAATGGCCTGCGCCGCCATGTGGAAACCTTCAATCCGCGTTCGGGCGCTATCGACCTGTCGACCACGGTGCAGCAGCGTGAGGGCAGTTTTGAGGTGTCGCTGCCATTCGACAAGGCTACCGCGAGCGTGGAGGTGCTGCCCAGGAAGGGTGGCACTGCTGGCGCCAAGACGGCTCTTGCTGCTCCTGCGGCGCTGGCTCGCTTTGACCGCAGTACGCTGGAGCAGTCGGCGGCAAGTGGCAAGACCACGCGTTCGGCCATGCTGGCGGCGACGCCTTCCGCCACCGCGACGACCATCCTGAACAACGGCAGCGCGGCGACGCATATGGACTATGTGTTCATCGGCGACGGCTACACCGCTGCGGAAATGGATAAGTGGCGCGCCGATGCACAGAAGGTGATCAATGGCTTCCTGGCCGATCCGCTGTTCAATGCCAACCGCGCTTCGATGAATATCCATCGCGTCGACGTGGCCAGTAACCAGTCGGGCGTGGACGAACTCGATAAGGGCATTTATCGCGATACGGCGATGGATGGGGAATTCGCTTGCTACAACATCGAACGCCTGCTGTGCGTGAACAATACCAAGGCGACCAATATCGCGGCTTCCGTGCTGGCGCCCGATGCGCGTGATGTGATTGTGGTGATCGCGAATTCGACGCGCTACGGTGGTTCCGGCGGCGCGGTGGCAACGCTGTCGATGCATGAGCAGTCGATCGAGGTGGCCTTGCATGAAATCGGCCATACGGCGTTCGCATTGGCGGACGAATACGAGTACGGCACCTGCAACACCAGCAGCGAGCCGACCGAAGTCAACGTGTCGCTGAACGGCACGCGTTCCGTAAAATGGGGCAGCCTGATTGCTGGCAGCACTGCCGTTCCGACCGGCCTGGGCGTGTACCCGAACGGTACTGTCGGCACTTTCGTGGGCGCGCAGTACTGCGGCTCGGGCAAGTACCGTCCGACAGAAAACTCGCGCATGCGTACGCTGGGATATCCGTGGCATGCGGTGAATGAAGGCGCGGTGAAGAAGGTGTTTGCCAAGTACACCGGCTCCGGTTCGGTAACGCAGACCGGCACCCTGGCCAACGGCGGCAGCGCCATTGCGCCTAGCGCGTCGCCTGGCTACGTGCAGGCCGGTGCGGGCACCTTCTCGCTGCAATTGAGCGGTCCTTCCGGTGCCGACTTCGACCTGTTCCTGTACAAGTGGTCGGGTAGCGCGTGGACCAAGGTCGCTTCCAGCGAGGGCAATACGTCCAGCGAGTCGATCAGCTACAACGGCACTGCGGGCTATTACTACGCGCAGGTGAAGTCGTATTCGGGCAGCGGCAACTATTCGCTGACCTACGCTTTCCCTAAGCCTTGATCTCGCGCTGGCGTGCCTTCGTCAGCGAGGAGAATGCCTTGTCGTAGGACCATTGCACCAGTTCGACCAGATAGTCTTCCGGGAAGCGGCGCACGTCGACAATCGTGACCCAATGGAAGCGGCCCATGTAGCGGGCCGGTTTTACGCCGGGCATGCCGGTCAGTTCGAGGAAGCGGTCGGGCGTGGCGCGGAAACTGAAGCGCCACTGTTCCGGTTCGCTGGTCTTGAAGTAGGCGAAGGTCTTGCCGCCGACCTTGTAGCTCAGTACATTGACCGGCGGCGCATGCAGCAGGCTGTCTGCGCCAGGAAGGCTGGCGCAGTGGGCTTTGACTTGATTGATGTCCACTTTCGCTCCCGACTCGAAAGTGGACATTCTAGCGTCAACTGACCAGCAGTTTCGCCGATTTCAAGGTTGCGCTGTCCGGTCCCACCGAAATGGTGAAGTTGCCCGGTTCGACCACGCGCTTCATGTCGGCGTTGTAGAACTGCAGGTCGGCCGGCTTGATGTCGAAGGTGACGGTGCGCTTCTCGCCCGGCTGCAGCGTGATGCGCTGGAAGCCTTTCAGTTCCAGCACTGGGCGGGTGGCGCTGCTGATGTCGTCGCGGATGTACATCTGCACCACTTCGTCGCCGGCGCGCTTGCCGGTGTTGGTGACGTCAACGCTCAGCTTCGTACTGCCGTTGGCGGCGATGGTGGCTTGCGCCAGGCGCGGCTCGCTGAATGCGAAGCTGGTGTAGCTCAGGCCATAGCCGAACGGGTAGAGCGGCTTGGTGCTGCCGTCAATGTAGCCGCGGCGGGCGCTTGGCTTGTGATTGTAGAAGATCGGCAGTTGGCCGACGTGGCGCGCCACCGATACCGGCATCTTGCCGCCCGGGTTGGCGCGGCCGAACAGGATGTCGGCGGCAGCGTGGCCGGTTTCCTGGCCGAGGTACCAGCCTTCCACCAGCGCGTCGGCGCGTTCGGCCAGCAGGTTGACCGACAGCGGGCGGCCGTTCAGCAGGAAGACGACGGTTGGCTTGCCGAGGTCGAAGATGGCCTTGGCCAGTTCGTTCTGCTGGCCCAGCATGTCCAGCGTCTGGCGGTCGCCCAGGTGGTTGTCGGCCCAGGCTTCGCGGCTGGTCTGTTCGTTGTCGCCCAGGACCATGATGATGGTGTCGGCGTTGCGCGCGGCGGCGACTGCTTCGGCAATCAGCTTGGCGTTGGTCTGCGGCGGGGTGAAGATGATTTCGTCCTTGCCCCAGATGCGTTCTTCGGTGATGCGCACGCCTTCGCGGTATTCGAGCTGGAAGCCCTGACGCTGGCTTTCCGCTTGCAGGCCTTCGTACACCGACACCACATGGCGCGGCACGTCGGAATAGCCGCCGATCGGGGTGTCCTTGGCGTGGGTGCCGAGCAGCAGCACCTTGCCGACCTTCTTGCCGTCCAGCGGCAGTAGGCCCTTGTCGTTCTTCAGCAGCACGACGGCGCGTGCGGCAGCCTCGCGGGCCAGGGCAACGGCCTCCGGGGTGGCGGTCAGGCTGTCTGCAACGGCGGCGTCGACGTAAGGCTGTTCGAACAGGCCGGAGAGGAATTTCCACTCGAGGATGCGGGACACCACGGTGTCGATCTCGGCGACGCTGACCTTTTTCTCCTTTACCAGCTGCGGCAGGTGCTGGTAGCCGAAGGCGTCGGGGGTTTCGATGTCAACGCCGGCTTTCACAGCGCGTGTAGCGGCATCCTTCGGCATGTCGGCCAGGCGGTGGCGGGTGATCAGTTCCTTGACGCCGAAGTAGTCGGATACGGTCAGGCCTTTGAACCCCCATTCTTCACGCAGCACCTTGTGCAGCAGCCAGTGGTTGGCGTGCGATGGCAGGCCGCCGATCTCGTTATACGAGGGCATCACGGCGGCCGCATTGGTTTCCTTGATGATGCGCTCGAATGGCGGGAAGAATTCTTCGCGCAGCGTGCGTTCGGTGACTTCGGCGGGGCCGATGTTGGTGCCGCTTTCCGGCTGGCCGTGGCCGGTCATGTGCTTCAGCGTCGTGAACACCTTGTCCTTGGCCAGCTTGCGTTCCTCGCCCTGGAAGCCCAGCACGGCTGCCTTGCCCATTTCGGCGCACACGTGCGGGTCTTCGCCGAAGGTTTCTTCGATGCGGCCCCAGCGCGGTTCGCGCGCCACGTCGAC
Source organism: uncultured Duganella sp. (assembly GCA_946482635.1). Next base: position 25,788 of record CAMLSG010000026.1, on the reverse strand, counting down.
CACCGGCGCCAGTGCCAGGTTGGCACCGCGGGCACGCATCTCGCGGGCGGCGACGCTGAATACCTTGCGCACCAGCGGCGGATCGAAAGTCGATGCGAGCGCAATCGCCTGCGGGAAGCTGGTTGCGTCCTTCGCGACGTAGCCGTGCAGGGATTCTTCGTGCATGAACAGCGGAATGCCGAGGCGCGTCTGTTCGACGGCCCATTTCTGCGCGGCGTTGGTGTAGGTTGCGGTCTCCTGCGCGTTGCGGTTGGCGCGGGCGCCGCTGTCGCCGGCGCCGCCTGCTTCGGCGCCGCCCTGGCGGTCGGAAGGGCGGGCCAGCATGCCGACGCCATTCGGGTAAGCCTTGGCGGCTTTCGCGGCCGAGAATTCACCGTTGGCGTCCTGGATGATGCCTTTCTCCTGCCAGATGCACAGCATTTGCGCGACCTTTTCCTCCAGCGTCATGCGACCGAGCAGGTCTTTGACGCGGGCCGGCACCGGCGCGGCGGGGTCTTTGTACAGGGGCCTTGCCGCTGCGGCAGCCATGGCTGCCGGCGTGCCGAGGGCGGCTACGCTAGCCGCGCCCGATAGGGATGTGAGGAACTGCCTGCGTTTCATGCTGTGTCTCCAGTAGTTGTATTCGTTTTATATTTTTCTTGAACCTGCTTAGCCTTCCATCTGCTCCAGCTCTTTGCCGCGCGTTTCATGCACATAGCGCAGGACGAAGAACAGGGAGATCACGGCGGCGACGGTGTAGATACCGTATGCGCCAGCCAGGCCGATGCCACCGAGCAGGATCGGGAAGGTCACCGTGATGATGAAATTCGAAGTCCATTGCGCAGCGCCTGCGACTGCCAGGCCGGAGCCGCGAATCTGGTTGGGGAACATCTCGCCCAGCATGACCCACATGACCGGACCCCACGACAGGTTAAAGAAGATCACGTAGACATTCGCAGCGATCAGCGCGAGCACGCCCATCGAGCCGGACAGCGTCAGCTTGCCGCTTGCGTCGAGCGATGCGCTGGCGAATGCGAGGGTGACCAGGCCGAGCGTCACCGCCATGCCGATCGAGCCGATCCACAGCAAGGGCTTGCGGCCGATGCGGTCGATCAGGAACACGGTGACGATGCAGGCGCCGATGCTCAGTGCACCCGAGAGGACGTTAATCAGCAGCGCATCGCTCTCGGAGAAGCCAACGGCTTGCCACAGCACCGCGCCGTAGTAGAACACGACGTTGATGCCGACCAGCTGCTGGAAGGTCGCCAGGCCGATGCCGACCCAGACGATAGGACGCAGCTTGCCGGTTGCCTTGTTGATCAGGTCGGACAGGCGTGGGCGATGGTGGTCTTCGGACAGCGAGACGTCGATCGCTGCGAACTTCTCCTTGGCTGCGGAGGCGCCATACAGGCGCTCCAGCACGGCCATGGCTTCGGATGTGCGCTTCTTCACGACCAGGAAGCGCGGGCTTTCAGGAATCGCCAGCAGGAGCAGCAGGAACAGCGCGGATGGAATGGCCATCATCCAGAACATCCAGCGCCACGCTTCCTGGCCGAGCCACAGCACGCCGGTTGAACCGCCGGCTGCTTTCGCCAGCATGTAGTTGCTGAGGAAGGCACAGAACAAACCGCTGATGATGGCGATCTGCTGGACGGTTGCAAGACGGCCGCGATAGCGGGCGGAGGCGACTTCGGCGATGTAGGCCGGCGACATCACGCTTGCTGCGCCGACGGCAAAGCCGCCCAGTACGCGGGCGGCGATGAACACCGCCGATGTCGTCGCGCAGCCCGCGCCCAGCGCCGACAGCAGGAACATCACGGAGGAGATGATCAGCACTGCACGGCGCCCCCAGCGGTCGCCAAGGCGGCCGGCGAAGAAGGCGCCGATTGCGCAGCCAAGCAGCATCGACGCGACTTCGAAGCCGATGCCGGCGGAGGTCGAGTGGAAAGCCTGCTTCAGGCCATCGACCGTGCCGTTGATGACGCCACTATCGAAGCCGAACAGGAAGCCGCCGATGGTGGCTACGCAGCTGATAAGGATGATGAGGCCAGTGTTCTCCTCTTCATGACTGGGTTCGGTATTTTCCAGGGCAATGCTGTTCATGGATGTCTCCTCTTTATTTATCAGGCCCGGTTCAAGCCGGGTCAGTGATTGTGGCGCGGCGTGTCGTTCGCGACGCCCCGGTAAGCCAGTGCCAGCTCCATGCACGCGCCGTTGGCCATCTGGCCCACGGTGGCACGATAGATCTCCTGCCATGGCGTCTGGCTAGGCGGTACGGGCGGCACGCCGTCTTGCTTGCGGCGTTCAATTTCCTTGTCGTCGACCAGCATATTGCAGCTGCCGGTGTTCAGGTCGATGCGCACCATGTCACCGGTGCGGATCCAGGCCAGGCCGCCCCCCACCGCGCTTTCCGGCGAGGCGTTCAGGATCGACGGGCTGTCGGACGTGCCGGACTGGCGGCCATCGCCAAGGGTCGGCAGGTTGTTGATGCCCTTCTTGATCAGCGCATCCGGCGGTTGCATGTTCACTACTTCTGCCGAACCGGGCCAGCCCACCGGGCCGGCGCCGCGGATCACCAGGATGGTGTTCTCGTCGATGCCCAATGAAGGATCGTTGATGCGGGCGTGGTAGTCGCCGGAGCCGTCGAACACCACGGCGCGGCATTCAAAGATGTTTTCCTGGCCGGGACGGCGCAGGTAGCGGTTTCGGAAGTCTTCGGAGATGACGCTGCTCTTCATGATCGCGAAGTCGAACAGGTTGCCGCGCAAGACCATGAAGCCGGCCTGCTCTTTCAGCGGCTTGTCGAACGGCGTGATCATCTCGCGGTCGGCGCTCTCGCGGCCTTCCAGGTTCTGCGCCATGCTGCGGCCGGTGACGGTCGGGCGCTCGGCGCGCAGCTTGCCCGCCTTGTGCAGCTCCCACATCACGGCCGGTACGCCGCCGGCGCGGTGGAAACGCTCGCCGAGGAATTTGCCGGAAGGCTGCATGTTCAGCAGCAGCGGGATGTCGTGGCCGTAGGTCATCCAGTCGTCTTCGTGCAGTTCGACGCCGGCGTGGCGCGCCATGGCCATGATGTGCTGCTGGGCGTTGGTGGAACCGCCAATGGCGGCATTGACCACGATGGCGTCCAGGAAGGCTTCGCGCGACAGGATCGAAGACGGCCGGATGTCCTGCTGCGCCAGTTCGACGATGCGGCGCCCGGTTTCATAGGCCATCTGGCCGCGCTCGCGGTAGGGCGCCGGGATGGCGGAGCAGCCGGTGAGCGACATGCCCAATGCTTCGGCCATGGCGTTCATGGTGGAGGCGGTGCCCATGGTGTTGCAGTGGCCCGCCGACGGTGCCGAAGCGGCGGCGATTTCGAGGAACTTCTCGTTGTCGATCTGGCCTGCTGCCAATTGGCGGCGGCCTTTCCAGATCGCCGCGCCGGAGCCAACCAGCTCGCCATCGAGCCAGCCATCGAGCATCGGCCCGCCGGACAGCACGATGGCGGGAATGTCGACGGTGGATGCGGCCATCAGCTGCGCCGGGGTGGTCTTGTCGCAGCCGGTGGTCAGCACCACGGCGTCGATCGGGTAGCCGTGCAGGATCTCGACCAGGCCCATATAGGCCAGGTTGCGGTCGATGGCGGCGGTGGGGCGGCGGCAGTTCTCGAAGATCGGATGCAGCGGGAATTCCATCGGGATGCCGCCCGCGTCGCGGATGCCGTCGCGCACGCGCTTGGCCAGGTCGAGGTGGATCCGGTTGCAGGGGCTGATATCGCTGCCCGATTGCGCGATGCCGATGATCGGGCGGCCGCTGCGCAGCTCTTCCGGCGTGATCCCGTAGTTCATGAAGCGCTCGAGATACAGCGCGGTCATGTCGATGTGGTCCGGATTGTCGAACCAGTCCTGCGAACGATAGCGGCGGGTGCTCATGCTGCTTTCCTGTCGAATTGATGTTGCGGCAGGCCGGGCACGTCCACGCGGAAGGTGAACACGCCGCCAGCCAGCGGGTGGGCGGCCAGGGCTTCTTCGCTCATGCCCTTGCGCGCGGTGGTGACGAAGACCGTGCGCAGGTCGGCGCCGCCGAAAGCGACCTTGGTGATGTTAGGGCAGGGCATCGGGATAGTTTGCGCCAGCTTGCCGTCCGGCGCATAGCGTTCGATGCGGCTGCCGCCGAACAGGGAGATCCAGACGTGGCCCTCGGCGTCGACCGCGCTGCCGTCCGGGTGGCCGGGCACGCCATGCGCGTAGCGCACGAATTCGCGCTTGTTCGACAGGGTGCCGTCAGCTGCGCTGTCGTAGGCATATACCACGCGCGCCAGCGTATCGGTGTGGTAGAAGGTCTTGCCGTCCGGGCTGTGGCAGGGGCCATTGGTGATGATGATGTTGCCATCCATGGCTTGCAGGCCGCGTGCATCAAGGCGGTACAGGGAACCGGTGGGGGAGGATTCGCCGTTGTCCATGGTGCCGAACCACAGGCGGCCGTTGGCATCGACGTAGCCGTCGTTGCAGCGGTTGCCCGGCTGGCCGGCTTCGATCTCCAGCACGGTCTCGAACTTGCCCGCCGTGGTGAAGCGCGCCAGCTTGCCCTGCAGGCCGCAGATGAAATCGCCGCCAGCCATCGGCAGGGCAAATCCGATTTCCGCAGGCGCCTTCCAGCTCAGGCGATCGCCGCCGTCTTCATTGCAGCAATGCAGTCGGCGGCCTTTGATGTCGACAAAGTAGAAGACGCGCTCGGCGGCATGCCAGACCGGCCCTTCGGCCAGTGTGGCGCCGACTTCCCAGATGCATTGCGGCGAGCTCACGATCCGTACCATCCAGCGTCGACGAAGTAATCGCGGCCGGAGCAGCGCGCCGCATTGCCGGAAGCGAGGAACAGGGTCAGCGCAGCCACGTCATCCGGTTCCACGCGCTCGTGCAGGCACTGGGCGGCCAGGATTGCAGCTTCGTCTTCCGGCGAATGCCACAGCGCCATCTGGCGCGGCGTCTTGATCGAGCCAGGGATAATGCAGTTGACGCGGATGCCGTCGGCGCCGAGGTCGCGGGCCAGGCCGCGGGTCAGGCCTTCGATTGCCGCTTTGGCGGTCATGTACAGCGACAGCTTGCCCAGCGCCAGGTGCCAGGAGATCGAGCCGAAGTTCAGGATCACGCCGCCGCCCGCAGCCTTCATGCCCGGCGCCACAGCCTGCGCGCAGAAGAACTGGTGGCGCAGGTTGACGGCCAGGCTGTCGTCCCAGTACTTGGCGGTGACGTCTTCCACCTGGTGACGGTTGTCGTTGGCGGCGTTGTTGACCAGGACTTCAACCGGGCCGAGTTCGCGCTCGATCTGCTGGAACACGGCGCCGACCTCGTCGAGGTTGGTCAGGTCGCAATGGATGAAGCGCGGCGGATGTTGCGCGCCTGCCAGGCTTTGCTCCAGCGCCTTCGAGGCCTCGTCCTGGATATCGAGGAAGACAACGTGCGCGCCCTGCTTGGCGAAGGCGTCGACGATGGCCGCGCCAATGCCGGTGCCGCCGCCCGTGATCACGACGCGCTTGCCGGCGAGGTCAGGGTAGGTGGCGTACACCACGGGTTTTCTTGCTGCTGCTGTCATGTATCTATTCTCCTGCCGCGATGCCGCGGCGTGCCAGGTTGCGGTAGAGGGCACGGACACCAAACGTCCACGGCGGCAGCTGGTCGCTGCGTTGCACGTGGTTGACCAGCGCGCCAAGCGATGCGCTGCTGATGGTGACCCGGTCGCCCAGGTGATGGGTAAAGCCGGCGCCTTTCTGGCCACGGTCCTTGATCGGCGAGAACATCGTGCCGAGGAAGAGCATGAAGCCATCGGGGTATTGGTGGTGGGCGCCCGCGGTTTGCGCGACCAGGTCGAGCGGGTCGCGGCTGATTTCGCACATGCGGCTAAGGCCGTCGAGCACGAAGTCGTCGTCGCTGCCTTCGATCGCCAGGCGAACTTCGGCGTTGCGCACGTCGCCCATGGTGAAAATGCTGTCGAACAGGCGGATGAAGGGGCCGATCGAGCAGGAGGCGTTATTGTCCTTGGCCTTGCCCAGCAGGAGCGCGCTGCGGCCTTCGATGTCGCGCAGGTTGACGTCGTTGCCCAGGGCCGCGCCGACAGCTTCGAAACGGCTGTTCACTGCCAGCACGATCTCCGGCTCCGGATTGTTCCACTGCGAGGCAGGGTGCAGGCCGACGTCGGCGCCGAAGCCGACTGCCGACATGGGCTGGGATTTTGAGAAGACTTCGGCGAAGGGGCCGATGCCCACTTCCATGTATTGCGACCATGCGCCGCGCGCCTGGAATTCGCGTTTCAGTTTCTCAGCCTCCGGCGAGCCGGGCTTGATACTGGACAGGTCGCCGCCAATGGTGGACAGCAGTTCCGCGCGCAGCGCGTTGGCCCGCGCCGGGTTGCCGCCGGCCTGTTCTTCGATCACGCGTTCCAGCAGGCTGACGGCAAAGGTCACGCCGCAAGCCTTGATGGCCTGCACGTCGCATGGCGCAAGCAGGCGCACGCCTTTGGCGTCGCCGGCCAGCGCAGCGCCGAGCAGCTCCTCCGCGCTGCCCAACTGCTCGCCGTCCACATCGCGTGCGAACTGCAGCACGCCCGGACGATCCAGCAGGTCCGCCACCGTAGCCACATGCGCGGTGATGTCGAACACGACGCCATTTCGGACCACGACGACGCAAGGGCCATCCACCGGCGCCGGGCGCCACACGCGCCCCACCAGCAGGGCATCTTCCAGGTCGTGCGGCAGGCACGCCGATGCATTAATCGTTTGCATAAAGTCTCCTTTGAATTCTTAACGGCCCAGGCTTGGCAGCTTGGGCGAGTACTGCCAGCCTGGCACCAGGTATTGCATGGCCATCGCGTCGTCGCGAGCGCCGGTGCCGACCTTCTTGAACAATTCGTGCGCTGCCTCGATGCGTTCCATGTCCGGTTCGATGCCCAGGCCGGGCGCCTCTGGTACCGCTACCTCGCCAGCTACAATTTGTGGCGGATTGACAGTCAGGCGTTCCTGGCCTTCCTGCCAGATCCAGTGGGTGTCGATGGCGGTGATGCGCCCCGGCGCGGCCGCCGCCGCATGCGTGAACATGGCCAGCGAAATGTCGAAGTGGTTGTTGGAGTGAGAGCCCCAGGTCAGGCCCCATTCGGCGCAGAGCTGGGCCAGCCGCACCGAACCTTGCATGGTCCAGAAATGCGGATCGGCCAGAGGAATGTCGACAGCCCCCAGCAGGTGCGAGTGCGCCATCTGGCGCCAGTCGGTGGCGACCATATTGGTGGCGGTTGGAATACCGGTGGCGCGGCGGAATTCGGCCATGACCTCGCGGCCGGAATAGCCGTCCTCGGGGCCGCATGGATCTTCGGCATACGCCAGCAGGTGGCCCTGGCCGCGGCACAGGGCGATCGCTTCGCCGAGCGACCAGGCGCCGTTAGGGTCCAGCGTTACGCGGGCATCGGGGAAGCGCGCTTTGATGGCGGCGATGGCTTCCATCTCCTCGGCGCCGCGCATGACCCCGCCCTTCAGCTTGAAGTCGCGGAAGCCATAGCGGTCTGCCGCTGCCGCAGCCTGGTCGGCGATGGCGGTCGGCGCCAGTGCTTCGCGGTGGCGGGCAGCGTACCAGCCGCTGCTGCCACTGCCGGACAGGTAGGGCAAGTCGGTGCGCTGGCGGTCGCCGATGTAGAACAGGTAGGCCAGCATTGGCACGGTGTCGCGCTGCTGGCCGGCGCCGAGCAGTTCGCACACCGGCACGCCCAGGTGCTGGCCCAGCAGGTCGAGCAGGGCTGCTTCGATGGCGGTGACCACATTTTCCAGGCGCAGGTTGATTTCGTGCGGCTGCTTGAGCACCGCGGCTTCGGCGGCGGAGGTGACCTGGTGCTGCATGCCGCTGCCTTTGCCGGAAATCGCGGCGCGCACGGCGTTCAGGGTGCGGTTGAAGCGGCCGGTTTCGGTGCCGACCACCAGCGGAATGGCTTTTTCCAGCGCTTTGGTAATGCCGGCGCCGCCGGGTACTTCGCCAACGCCGGTGCGGCCCGCACTATCCTTGAGAATGACGACGGTGCGAATGAAATAAGGCGCGTGCGCGCCGCACAGGTTGAGCAGCATGCTGTCGTGGCCGGCGACCGGAATCACCCGCATTTCGACGATGGCAGGCGTGCTGCCGCTGCCCTGAATTGTTGCGTGTACCATTTGATTACCCTAAAATGAATAGCGCTACCATTTCTCAAGTGTGAGGTATTTATGCGGGCAAGTCAACAGAAGTTGTGTGCATGGATTGTGGGGCTGGCCCTGCTGGCTGGAGCTGCCTGCGCCGGGGCGGCAACGCCGCAATGGCGCTGGGTTGCGTCGTGGGGTACGGCGCAGATGGTGCCTGAAGGACCGAATGAATTGCCGGCCGCGCAATGGCGCGATGGCAGCCTGCGGCAGGTGGTGCGTGCCTCGCTCGGAGGGAAAGTGTTGCGGGTGCGCGTCAGTAATGCCTTCGGTACCGCTCCGCTGGCGCTGGAAGCTGCCAGCATTGCCCGTGCGGTGGCGGCCGGCTCCCCCGATGTTGACGCCGCGACAATCCGCCCCCTGACTTTCGGCGGCCAGGCTGCGGTGGTGATCCCCGCCGGCGCCGAGTATTACAGCGATCCGGTTGAACTGCCGCACGCAGCCGGGACCGACCTGGCAATCTCCTACTACTTCAATGGCGAACCGGCACGCCAGACCGGCCATCCCGGTTCGCGCACTACCAGCTTTACGCTGGCGGGCCGCCATGAGGCGGAAGCGAAATGGCCGGAAGCGGGCAAGGTGGTGCGCTGGTACGCACTGGCGGATATCGAGGTGCAGGCGCCGCGCGGCACTGCTGCGGTGGTGGCGATCGGCGATTCGATCACGGATGGCTATGGCACCACGACGGATGGCAATGACCGCTGGACCGACTTCCTGGTGGCGCGGCTGGCGCGGGAAAAGATGACCATCGGCGTGATCAATGCCGGCATCGGTGGTGGACGCCTGCTGCGCGATGGCCTGGGGCCCAACCTGGCTTCGCGCTTCGAGCGCGACGTCTTGGGACGCAGCGGCGTCACGCACGCGCTGGTGCAGATTGGCGTGAACGACCTTGGCGGCCAGCACCGCGCCGGTGAAGATACGCCTGCCGCGCGCGCAGCCCTGCTGGAAGCTTTGAAGGTGGCGCATCGCCAACTGGTGGAGCGCGCCCATGCCCAGGGAATCTGCGTGATTGGCGCGACCGTTACCCCCTATACCGGCAGCGATTACTACCGCCCTGCGCCGCATAATGAGGAGGACCGCCAGGCCTTGAACAAATGGATACGCACGTCGGGGGTATTCGATTCGGTGGCCGACTTCGATGCAGCATTGCGCGATCCCGCGCAGCCGGAGCGCCTGCTGAAGGCGCTCGATGTCGGCGACGGACTGCATCCTTCGATTGCCGGCTATCGCGCGATGGCGGAAGCGTTGCCGCTGAACGCCCTGCGTTCTTGCGGAGCTGCGAAATGAGGCGGTTGTGCGAACTGTTGCTCGCCGTTGCATTGCTTGGCGCCGGCGCTGCCGGACCGGCCCATGCGCTCGGACAGAAACCTTTCATTGCGACTGAGCGTGCGGCTGCGGCGCCGGGCTCTGTCGTGCTCGCGGAAGCTGGCCGCGCGTCCACGCTATACGTCGATGCCGGCGACCATGCCGGCGTGCTGCGTGCGGCAGCCTCGCTGCAGGAGGACATCGGACAAGTCAGCGGCGTCCGGCCAGCGCTTGAGAAGTCCACGCCGCGCGGCAAGGACGTGATCATCATCGGCACGCTGGGCAAGAGTCATCTTGTGGACGGCCTGGTGAAAGCCGGCAAGCTCGATGCAAAGGCTATCGCGGGTAAATGGGAGGGCTGGCTGGTGCAGTCGGTGGCGGAGCCGTTGCCTGGCGTCGAGCGCGCCCTGGTAATTGCCGGCAGCGACAAGCGCGGCACGATTTTCGGCATCTACGAGCTGTCGGAACAGATCGGCGTATCGCCCTGGTACTGGTGGGCCGACGTGCCGGTGAAGCGAGCGAGCGCGCTCTACGCATCGCTGCCGGCGCCTGTCAGCGATGCGCCGGCAGTGCAATACCGCGGCATCTTCCTGAACGACGAAGCGCCGGCGCTGACCGGCTGGGCCAAGCAGCGCTACGGCGGCTACAACCACCAGTTCTACGAAAAAGTATTTGAGCTGATCCTTCGCTTGCGCGGCAACTACCTGTGGCCTGCGATGTGGGACGCGGCGTTTTATGACGACGATCCGCTGAACGGCAAGCTGGCCAATGAATACGGCGTTGTGATCGGCACTTCGCACCACGAACCGATGGCGCGTGCCCACAAGGAGTGGACGCGCTACGGCAAGGGGCCGTGGGACTATTCGCGCAACGAAGCAGTGCTGAAGGACTTCTGGTGGAAAGGCGCTGTGCGTGCGAAAGACTACGAGAAGATCGTCACCCTTGGCATGCGCGGCGACGGTGATGAGCCGATGTCGGAAGAATCCAACGTCGCGCTGCTGCAGCGCATTGTCGGCGACCAGCGCAAGATGCTGTCGAAGCTTCCTGCCGCGCCGCAGGTATGGGCGCTGTACAAGGAGGTGCAGGACTATTACGAGAAGGGCATGCGCGTGCCGGATGACGTAATCCTGCTGTGGTGCGACGACAACTGGGCCAATATCCGCCGCTTGCCGACAGCGGAAGAGCGCAAGCGCCCAGGTGGTGCCGGCGTGTACTACCACTTCGATTACGTCGGCGGCCCGCGCTCGTACAAGTGGTTGAACGTGACGCCGATCCCGAAGATCTGGGAGCAGATGCACCTGGCGTGGGAGTACGACGCGCGCAAGCTGTGGATCGTGAATGTCGGCGACCTCAAGCCGATGGAAGTGCCGATCGAGTTCTTCCTGAGCTATGCGTGGAAGCCGGATGCATGGCCTGCATCGCGTCTGCAGGAATACCTGCAGCAGTGGGCGGCGCGTGAGTTCGGTCCCGAGCATGCCGCGGAGATCGCGGACATCGTCGCGAAGTACACCAAGTACAACGGCCGACGCAAGCCAGAGCAACTGGAACCGGAGACCTACAGCCTGGTGAACTACAACGAGTCGGAGCGCGTGGTGGCGGAATATCGCGCGCTGGCCGGGCAGGCGGAGCGCATCAATGGCCTGCTGCCGGAGGCGAAGCGCGATGCTTTCTTCGAACTGGTGCTGTATCCGGTGAAAGCCGGCGCCGTGGTCAATGAGCTGTATGCAACGGCAGGAATGAACCGCTTGTATGCCCGCCAAGGCAGGGCCGCTGCCAATGTATTGGCCGAGCGTGCACGCGAACTGTTCCGCCACGATGCTGCGCTGTCGGAGCAATACCACGCGCTGCGCGGCGGGAAATGGAACCACATGATGTCGCAGACCAGGCTTGGCTACACTTACTGGAACCAGCCGCCGCTGAACGTAATGCCGGCCGTGAGCGAAGTGCAGTTGCCGGCTGCCGGCGCGCTCGGCGTGGCCGTTGAAGGCAACGCGGCCGCATGGCCTGGCCCGGGAGCAGAAGCGCTCGCCTTGCCGGCGCTGGACGCATACGAAAAGCGGGCGCGCCATGTTGAAGTCTTCAATCGGGGATCGCTGCCGCTGCCGTTCACCATCGTTGCTGACCAGCCCTGGCTCGTCCTGTCGCGCACCGAAGGCAGCGTTGCGGTGCAGGAGCGTATCAGCGTTGACGTCCGATGGGCTGACGTGCCGCGCGATGCACGCGAGGCGTCGCTGACCATCAGTGGCGGCGATGGCACGCGCACCAAAGTCCGCGTGCCGCTGCGGCAGAGTGACGCGGCCGTGGAAGGGCGCAACGGAACCTTTGTGGAAACTGGCGGCGTGGTGTCCATCGAAGCGGCGCATTATGCGCGGCAGGTTGCGCCTGAAGGGCGCTCCTGGCTGCTGGTGCCAGACCATGGCCGGACCTTGTCGGCAATGACGCCATTGCCGGTCGACGCAACGGCCGGCCTGGCGGATGCGCAAGCGATGCGGCTGGAGTATGACATCGCGTTGACGAAGCCGGGCACGTTCACCCTGCATACCACGCTCGCGCCGACCCAGAAATTTCAGCCGGGCGACGGTTTCAGGTTTGCGGTATCGATCGACGACGAAGCGCCGCAAATCATCAACATGCACGCCGATGCGTCGCTGGCTGCGTGGGAGCGCTCGGTGAGCGATGGTGCGGTGACCTTCCGCACTACCCATACCGTGCGTGGAGCGGGCGCCCACACCGTCAAGTTCTGGGCGATCTCACCCGGCGTCGTGCTGCAGAAGCTGGTACTCGATGCCGGCGGGCTGAAGCCAAGCTATCTCGGCCCGCCGGAAAGTCCCCGGCTCTAGGTGGCGGAGCGCTGCGGCATCGCTCGCAGCGCCCCAGCAATCGCTTCGCGCAACGGCTTGGCGCGAAGCTGCGCGTCGTAAGGACAGGGCCGCATCGGCAGCTTGTCGGTGCGCGGCGCCTCGTGCCAGGTCTGCAGCCAGCTGATATCGTCCGACATTCCCCACAGCAGGAAGTCGCGGCATTGCGGATAGCTGAACGTCGCGTCAAGGAAGTCGCGCGCCAGTGCCGCTACGCCCGCGTCGCGCGCGGCGATATCTGCCGGCAGCTTGCGGTCATTCACGTCGAATTCCGTGACCAGAAGATCCAGTCCCATGCCTGTCACCTCGTCGAGGAAGCGCCGCCATTCCGCCAGGTCATGCGAAGCATTGCGCGAATCGTCCCAGGAGCCGATGTGGCCCTGGATGCCAAGCGCCTGTATCGGCGTGCCACGCTTCTTCAACGCCTGCAGCATTTTCAGCACGCCGGCGCGGTGCCTTGCGCTGCCCTCATCCCAGCGCATGTAGTCGTTGTACACAAGCTGCGCCGACGGCAGCTGCTCGCGTGCGAGGCGGAAGCACAAATCCACCTGCTCGATGGCGCCAAGCCGTTCCGTGAACACATTGCTGCGCATGCTGCCGGTATCGGGATCGACCGCCTCGTTCACGACGTCCCAGCTATAGATGCCGTCGCCGAAGTGGCGGGTAACGGCGCCGATATGGGACTGCAGCAGGCGTTCGGCTTCACGCGCCGGCGCAGCGCCGAAATCGTGCTGGTTGATCCAGTCCGGCAGCCATTTGGACGGTTGCCACACCAGCGTGTGGCCGCGCACGTTCATGCCTTTGGTGCGGGCCCATTCGAACATTGCGTCGGCGCGGGCAAAGTCGAATTGGCCTGGCCTGGGCTGCACGGCCTGCCATTTCGTCTCGTTCTCGGCAACGATAGTGTTGCATTCACGCGCCATCAGTTCGAGATAAGCGGGCTTGCGGTGGGCGTAGCCGAGGGCGTTCCCAAACCGCATGCCTTTCGCTGCGGCGATTGATTTCAAAGGGGTTTCTGCCCCGATGGCGAGTGCGGGGAGGGAGGCCGCTGCCGTCCCGGCGGCAAGCCATTGCATCACCTGGCGTCGATTTTTATTCATGAAAGTCTCCTGTTGGTTTGAATTTTGAGATAAGCTACCATGAAATGGTTGCGCAAACATAAGAAAAAAACTGGGAGATGAAGCATGGTTATTTGGCAGCGTGTCGTGCTGGCGCTGGCCCTGCTGCTGCCGCTTGCGGCAGTGCACGCGGAGCAGGAAGACGGATATGAGCTTTGGCTGCGCTATCGGCCGCTTGCCGGCATAGCGTTGCCAAAGCAGCTTGCGCTGGCGTCGCCTGGATCGCCGACGGTGCAGGCAGCGGTGCAGGAATTGCAGCGAGGAGTGCGTGCGATGGCCGGCAAGGAGCCATCGCTTGCCGTGCTGCCGGCGGGCGCCCAGCCGGCCAGCGGCGCTATCGTGCTGGCGACCCGCGCGCAACTTGCGGCAAACGGTGGCCAGGCCGCCGTGGCCGGCGCGCTGGAAGGACTGGGCGACGAAGGATATCTGCTGCGCTCGATGCGCGAGCCGAATGGGCGCAGGTACACGCTGATCGCAGCCAACAAGGATATCGGCCTGCTGTATGGTGCCTTCGGCTGGCTGCAGGCCGCGCAACTAGGCAAACGGCTCGATGCGCTGGATGAACGCAACGCGCCGAAGCTGCCGCGGCGCGTACTGAACCACTGGGACAACCTGGATCGCACCGTGGAGCGCGGGTACTCCGGTGAATCGATCTGGAACTGGTGGGAGCTGCCGGATATCCGTGACCAGCGTTACATCGACTATGCGCGCGCCAATGCTTCCCTGGGCATCAATGGCACAGTGCTGAACAACGTCAATTCCAAGCCGGAGATCCTGACTGCACCCTGGATCGCGAAAGCTGCCGCCCTTGCTGACGTGCTGCGACCCTACGGCCTCCGCGTCTATCTCTCGGTGCGCTGGTCGACGCCCCTGGAGCTGAAGCAAACCCGCACCGCCGACCCGCTCGATCCGCAAGTCGCGCAGTGGTGGCGTGACAAAGCCGACGAGATCTACCGCGTCATCCCCGACTTCGGCGGCTTCCTCGTCAAGGCAAACTCGGAAGGCCAGCCCGGCCCGCAGGATTACCACCGCACGCACGCTGAAGGCGCCAATATGCTGGCCGCCGCGCTGGCTCCGCACAAGGGCATCGTCATGTGGCGCGCTTTTGTATACGCCTCGGAACAGCCGGACGATCGCGCCAAACAGGCCTACAGCGATTTCGCACCGCTGGACGGCAAGTTCGCGCCGAACGTCGTGGTGCAAGTGAAGAATGGCCCGCTGGATTTCCAGCCGCGCGAACCGGTGCATCCCCTGTTCGGCGCGATGCCGAAAACGCCGCTGATGATGGAGTTCCAGGTCACCAAGGAGTACCTTGGCTTTGCCACCCACCTGGCCTACCTCGGCACGCTGTACGAGGAAACGCTGCGCGATGCGGCGCCTGCGGTCGCCGGCATGGCAGGCGTTGCCAATATCGGCAGTAGCCGCACCTGGAGCGGTTCGCATTTCGACCAGGCCAATTGGTACGCCTTTGGCCGCCTGGCCTGGAACCCGCAGGCCAGGGCGCGCGATATTGCGCTGGAATGGGCCGGCCGTACTTTCTCTGCGAAGGCCGCGCCGGACATCGCCGACCTGATGATGATGTCGCGTGAAGCCGTGGTGGACTACATGACGCCCCTCGGCCTGACACACCTGATGGGCACCGGACACCACTATGGCCCCGCGCCGTGGGTGTCGGACCTGGCGCGCCCCGAATGGAACCCGGCCTATTACCATCGTGCCGACAGCAAGGGCATCGGTTTCGACCGCACGGCGGCCGGCAGCAACGCATTGGCCCAGTATGCGCCGGCGCTGGCTCAGCGCTGGGCGGACGCGCGCAGCACGCCGCCCGAATACCTGTTGTGGTTCCACCATTTGCCGTGGGATTACGCCATGCCGTCCGGCCGCACTCTGTGGGCCGAACTGTTGGCGCATTACGACAGTGGCGTCGCCGCTGTGGCGGAAATGCAGCAGCACTGGCAGCGCCTCAAGCCCCTGGTTGATGCGCGCCGCCATCAGGAGGTAGCGCAGCGGCTGGCCGTGCAGCGGCAGGAGGCGCAGTGGTGGCGCGACGCCAGCATCGCCTACTTCCAGTCTGTATCGAAGCTGCCGCTGCCGGCTGGCGTGCAGGCGCCGCCGCATAGCCTGGAGTACTACAAAGCGCTGCACTTCCCGTTCGCACCGGGACATGGCTGATACAGAACGATACTTTTTTTTGTTTGTGTTGGTAGCGGTAACAATTTATGTTACCAAATGGTAGTAATAACTATAATTTGGAGAAGACAGATGCAAGTAATATGCAGAGAGACCCTGCTGGGACTCACCGTCATGGCCGGCATGATTGCCCAGGCCTATGCGCAGGATACAGTCACCCCCGCCAGCAACGTGGTGCAGGTGACCGGTTACCGAGGCAGCCTGGAAACTTCGGCGCGCGACAAGCGTGATGCGATCGGCTTCCAGGATTCCGTGTTTGCGGAAGACCTGGGCAAGTTCCCGGATACGAATATCGCCGAATCCCTGAACCGCATTCCAGGCATCCAGGTCAGCCGCGAGATCAGCGGCGAAGGCCTGAATATCCAGATTCGCGGCCTCGGCACCAGCTTCACCAAGGTCTTGCTGAACGGCGCTCCGGTGGCGGTGGCATCGACCGGCCGCACCGACAACCAGAACACCAACCGCGAGGTTGACCTCGACATGCTGCCGACGGACCTGTTCCGCAAGCTGACCGTCAACAAGAGCCCGACCGCCGGCCTGCTGGAAGGCGGCGCCGCCGGCGTGGTCGACATGCGCAGCGCCCGACCATTCGACAACAAGGGCCGCTACATTGCAGCCAACGTGACCGCTACCGAAAACTCGGTCGCCAAGAAAGTCGGCAACCGCGGTTCCGTCCTGGCCAGCAACACCTGGGGCAATACCTTCGGTATCCTGGGCGGCATCGCCTGGGGTACCAACAAGGTCCGCACCGAGGGTTTTGAAACCATCGGCTGGACCAATGCCAACCTGAGCGCCGCGCAAAGCAGCTCGCCGACCCGCAACAACACCGGCGGCGGCAACTGGACCATCCCATCGACCGTGCCGGCCGGCGCGGGCAACGGACTCACCACCGGCGCCACCATCGACCAGGCCTTCCTGTTGGCGAATAATCCGGGCCTGAACATCACCCAGATCGACAACGCCATCATCCCGCGCCTGGGACGCCAGATGGTCGAAAGCGGCAAGAAGGACAAGGTCTCCGTCGTCGGCAGCCTGGAATACCGCCCGACCGAAAACCTGCAGTTCTACCTCGACACCCTGGGCGGCAAGAAGAAGAACACCCTGCAGCGTATCGACATGAACTGGGTCGGCCGCAACGGCGCCATGATCCCGCTGAACATGAAGGTTGACCGCGACGATTGCACCAATGGCTGCGTGGTCACCAGCGGCACCTTCGCCAATGCCCAGCATTTCCTCGAGTTCCGTCCCTATACCGAAGACGTGACCCTGTGGGGAGCCAACCCGGGCATGGAGTGGAAGATCAACGACAAGTGGAAGATGGATGCGCAAGCCAACATCACCCGCTCCACCTTCCTGCGCGATTCGCCGACCGTGATGCCGATCACCGCGCTGGGCAACGGCAATACGGTTACCTTCGACAATACTTCGGGCGACGTCCCCACCATCACCTCGAACATTGACCTGAACAATCCGGCCAACTTCCAGTGGAGCGGCGGCCGCGTCAACCTGCAGCAGGAAAAGCGCAACACCGAAACCAAGGGCGCGCGCGCCAACCTGACCTGGGGCGAAAAGTCCTTCAACGTCAAGGCCGGCTTTGCACTGGACGACATTTCGCGCCGCATTACCGCCAAGGATAACTCCGGCGCTTGGCAGGCAGCCGTCTGCGGCAACAACCCGAGCGTCTTCCTGCTTGGCCCGAACGGCGCACCGTCGTGCAACGGCGCCAGCACCCCGGGCGCCAGCGCGGCTGCGCTGTATCCAGGCTTCGGCACCGGCTACACTGCCGGCCGCACCGACACCCTGGTGTACAACGGCTCCCTGATCCCGGCGACCGCGCTGCAAAACTACCTGTCGCCCGGCCCTGGCTTCGTCACGCTGGACTGGAACAAGTTCCGCCAGGATTCGCACTACGACCAGTTCGTGGCGACCGCGCCGGAAACCGGTTCCTCCAACACCAGCGCTTCCGCCGGCTACATCAAGGAAAAGACCAAGGGCTTCTACACCGAGGTCAATGGCGAGGCCGACCTGGCAGGCATGCAGCTGCGCTACAACGCCGGCGTGCGCCGCGTGAAGACCGACCAGACCGTGGGCGCCTTCAACTCGATTCCCGATCCGCGCAACGCAGCGCTGACGCTGAACGGCAGCAAGTACCCGAACATCGACAGCTTCTACTACCTCGACACCAGCTACAGCAACACGCTGCCGTCGGCCAGCGCCGCCCTGAGCCTGCGCAAGGACCTGCTGCTGCGCGCCTCCGCATCGCGCTCGATGACCCGTGCCGATCCGAACGCGCTGCGTCCTGGCATCAACTTCTCCAACCCGTCGGCCGATATCGGCAGCGTCGGCAACGCCTCGCTCAGCCCCTACCTGTCGGATAACATCGACGTCGGCCTGGAGTGGTACACCGGCCGCGAAGGCTATGTCAGCCTGACCCTGTTCCAGAAGAAGATCAACGGCTTCACAGTCAGCGAAAACGTCACCACTCCGTTCCGCGACCTGGCGGCCTACGGCGTGACCTGGGATGCGCTGACCCCGGTGCAGCAGGCAGCCATCAACGCGCGCGGCGGCCCTGACGCGGCAACCGTGGTGCTGACCCGCCAGAAGAACGCTTCCGGCGAACTGAAGATCCAGGGCGTGGAACTGGGCTGGGTGCAACCGCTGGACAAACTGCTGCCGGTGCGCGGCTTTGGCTTCTCCGAGACCATGACCTACACCAGGCAGAAAGCCAGCGGCGAAGGCACCAACGGCTTCGTGGCGCTGGGCGTGCCGCGCCTGACCAACAGCTTCACAGCCTATTACGAGCAGTCCGGCTACAGCATCCGCTTCTCGCACAACTGGACGGAAGGCAGCCAGGTATCGGGCGCCAACCAGAACGGTATTACCAATGCCGCCCTGTTCGTGAACGACTACAAGCAGCTGGACATGTCCTCGAGCGTGGACCTGGCCAAGGTCTTCGACCGCGACAACTGGCCGACGCTGACCTTCGACATCACCAACCTCAGTGATTCGGCGCAGCGTACCTACTTCCAGTACGAGAGCGCAGCCTTTACCAGGTACAAGCCGGGGCGTACTTTCAGCCTGGGCCTGCGTGCAAAGTTCTGATCGCCTGTGGTAGAGTCCCTTTGTTGTCCAACCACAAAGGGTCTTTTAAGCAGATGTCGAGCAAGAAGGTAAAGCCGAAGCCAGAAGCCACGGCGCCGCGCAGCGGGGCGCCGACCATGTCCGACGTGGCCAAGCTGGCCGGCGTCTCGCCGATGACGGTGTCGCGCGTGATGAACGGCGACCCGAACGTGCGCAGCACCACGCGCAAGAAGGTGGACGAAGCAGTAGCGGCACTGAACTACGTACCCAACCAGGCGGCGCGCCGCCTGGCCGGGGTGCGGCCGGTACGCATCGGCTTCCTGTATTCCAATCCATCGGCCGGCTACCTGACCGAGTTCCTGGTCGGCTTGCTGAACCAGGCTTCCCTGAATAACGTGCAACTGGTGGTCGAGAAGTGCGAAGGGGAGCAATGGAAGGACAAGACCCAGCGCCTGCTGGATAACGGCGTCGACGGCATCATCCTTCCGCCGCCGCTGTGCGACACCCCGGGCCTGATCGACCTGGTGGCCAAGGCCCATGTGCCGTCGGTGACGGTCGCCTGCGGCCAGCCGGACAAGCGCGTCAGCGCCGTCAGCATCGACGACTACCAGGCCGCCTACACCATGACCAACCACCTGATTGCGCTGGGCCACCAGCGCATCGGCTTCGTCATCGGCCACCCGAACCAGACCGCCAGCGCGCGCCGCCTGGCAGGCTTCAAGGCCGCCATGTCCGACAAGGGACTGGCCATGCCGAAAGAACTGACGGTGCAGGGCATGTTCACCTAC
This sequence comes from uncultured Duganella sp., assembly GCA_946482635.1. Next base: position 6,278 of record CAMLSG010000026.1, on the reverse strand, counting down.
CGTTCCGGCCTCGACGCGGCCGAGCAATTGCTGGCACTTGAACACCGCCCGACCGCAGTATTCGCCAGCAATGACGACATGGCCGCCGCCACGGTGGCGATTGCCCACCGCATGGGACTGGACGTGCCGGGCGACCTGACGGTGGCCGGCTTCGACGACACCGCGCTCGCCACAACCATCTGGCCAGAGCTGACCACCGTGCGCCAGCCGATTGCCGACATGGCAGAAACCGCCGTCAAATTCCTGGTGCACCAGATCCGCGCCCAGCGCGACGGCGACCCGCAGCAGCCGGAACACCTGGTCATGGATTCCACCCTGGTGCGCCGCCAGTCGGATGCCGCGCCGCGCATGCGGCCATCGAATAAATGGGGACGTACCCATTAAAGGGGTACGTCCCCTTTTATTCGATTGTTTGCGATCATGCTAATATTTGGCTCATGATCGCTTCGGCCCTGTTTACCCCGGCCCAGCAAAAGCTACTGGGCTTATTGTTCGTGCGCGTGAATGAGGGATTCCACCTCAATGAAATCATGCGCCTCACAGGGCTGGGCAGCGCATCCGCACAGCGCGAACTGAAGCGCCTTCACGAATCCGGGCTGATCGTTTCCGAACGCATTGGGAATGTGCGCCAGTTCCGGCCCAACAAGGAAAACCTGGTCTATCCGGAGCTGGCCAGCCTGATCAAGAAGACCTTCGGCCTGGTCAGCGTGCTGAATTCCGCGCTGGCGCCGATGCGCAAGCAGCTCAGCGTCGCTTTCGTCTATGGCACCACCGTCAAGGAAGCGGAAGACTCCACTGCCCCGGTCGAGCTGCTGCTGATCGGCGAGAACACCACCTACGGCGAACTGCTGAACCGCCTGCCGCTGGCGGAGCGCCTGCTGCGCCGCAAGATCAATCCCAACCTGTATTCCGTCGACGACTTCCAGCGCCGCCTGCGCGAGCAGCAGCCTTTCATCCTCAAGATGCTGGGAGACCGCAAGGTGTTCGTGCTGGGCGACGATACCGACCTCGATAACATCATCAAAGAAGTCTACCCGGAGGATGACCATGGAGACGCGCTACCGGACGTTTAAGGAGTTCTACCCCTTCTACCTGAAGGAGCACTCCAACAGCACCTGCCGCCGCCTGCATTTCGCCGGCTCCACCATTGTCCTGCTGCTGGTAGCGATGGCGATCGTTACCGGCGAGCTGGCGCTGCTGTGGCTATTGCCGGTGGTTGGCTACGGCTTTGCCTGGGTCGGCCACTTCTTTTTTGAACACAACCGGCCGGCTACCTTCCAATACCCGCTGTTCAGCCTAATGGGCGACTGGGTAATGTTCCGCGATATGCTTACGGGCCGCGTTGCGTGGTGAGGCTGTCGTGAGCGGCAGGCTGATGGCCACGCGGGTGTAGCGCCCCGCCTCCGACTCGCAGCCGATCTCGCCGCCGAAAGCGGACACCACGCGCTTGCAGAACGCCAGGCCCATGCCGGTGCCGCCGCCGTTGTGGTGGGTGGTGTAGAACGGCTCGAAGACGTGCGGCAGCACATCGGGCGCGATGCCGTGGCCGTTGTCGGTTACCACCAGCCAGTTGTAGGTCCCACGCGAATAACACTCGATGTCCACGGCACCGCTGGCATTCACCTTCACCGCCTGCAGGGCATTCTTCAGCAAGTTATACAGCACGAACATCAGCAGCACATCGGAACCGTGGAAGCTGTACTCATTGCGAATGCTGACGCGCACCTGCGAACGCTCCGCGCCCGAGAAGGGATAGCAGGCCATCGCCTCATCCACGCATACGCTGACGGAATGCACGGCGAAGCTCTCGCGCTGCATGACGCCGTCGCGTGCCGATGCCAGCAGCATGTCCACGATGAAGTTGGAGCGCGATACTTCGGCATCGATGCTGCGGGCGATTTCGCCCAGGTGTTCCAGCTGGCGCGTGCCCAGCGAACCCTGGTGCTCCGGCCGGTAGCCGGCTATCAGTTCGGGCAGGGTGCGCGCCAGGATGCGGGTCTGGCTGCGGATGCTGGCCAGCGGGGTGCGCATTTCATGGGCAATGGTGGCGGCGGCAGCCATCGGGTCGGCCAGCAGGTTGTGCCGCACCATGGCCTGGGCAATCAGGCCCAGCGAAGCCATGATGAAGACCACGCCCGGCGGATAGATCTCGATTCCATAGTTGCACAGGTAATCGCTGGCCGCGCCAAAGTAGATCAGGATGCTGACCAGCACATAGCGCAAGCGTGTGCGTTCGGTGGATACCGCGCGCTGCTGGCGGTGGTACAGCAGCCATACGGCGCGGCCGATCACCAGCACGGTTTGCACCAGGTGCAGGGGATGCAGCCAGCCGGCTTTCGGATAGGCGCCGTAGAAGTAATGCTGCAGGCCGGACAGCACCCAGTCCGTGGTCGGCAGCAGCAGGCCCAGGCCGCAGGCAACCAGGTAGCTGAGGTAAAGGCCGGGGCGCTCGTCCTTGCTGCCGGTCAGCTCGATGATGAAGTGGTACAGCGTGGTGGGCAGGAACAGGATGGGCAGGTAGCCCAGGCGCGCCAGGGCCATCGCCGTGGTGTCGTTATGCGTCAGGAACAGCAGCGCCCAGCTCGCCTGCCAGAAGAAGGTGGTGGCGCACACGGAAAAGAAGGTCAGGCCGACCCGGTTCGGGCCGCGCGAGCGCAACACATACAGCCCATAGCAAATAAATAGGGCTGAGACCAATGCCGGTATTAGCGCATACATTGAGTTTCCTCAGCTGAAAAACGGATTGTTAACAGCTTATTGTCAAGAAATTGGACAAGTATTGAGGAATATCAATAGTTCGGCGCGCCAATCGGAAAAAGTAAGGGCTGGCATTAAGCCGTTTTACTTTTATGGAGAAATAGTCCTATGTACATGCACGTCCCAGCCCCCGACGCCCCTGCCGCAGCCGAAATGACTTTCCACCACAAGATTTCGATTTTCCTCAAGGATTCCAATGCTTACGGCAATACCTATTTCGCACGGTATTTCGAATGGCAAGGCATTTGCCGGGAAAAGTGGTTTTATGAATGCATTTCCCGCGACATGCTGCAGGAGGAGGGAGTATTTATTACGAAACATGCCCAGAATGATTACTTGCAAGAGACTTTCCCATTCCAGGAAGTTTCTTGCGAAGTAAATACCTACGATGTGCGCAAATGCTCGTTCTGGCTCGAGTTCCGCTTCTACGCCGACGGCAACCCGGTATCGGTAGGCCGGCAGCAGATCGTGTTCGCCAACCACGCCAAACAGATCAGCGCGCTGCCCGAGCTGGTCCTCAAGCGCATCAAGCGCTACGCCCTGAAGAAATAGCTGCTGTGCCCGTGTCCCACCATGGGGCCTGACCCCATGGTGGGACACGGGCTCGACCGTATAGCTTATTTGCTGGCTGCGATCCAGGCGTCGACTTTGGATTCCAGCAGGGCCAGCGGCACGGTGCCGTCGCCCAGCACGATGGCGTGGAACTTGGCCAGCGTGAATTTACTGCCCAGCGCCTTTTCGGCCCTGGCGCGCAGTTCCTGGATCTTCAGGGCGCCGGTCTTGTAGGCCAGGGCCTGTGCCGGCCACACCATGTAGCGCTCGGTCTGGTTGCGCGCGACGCTTTCATCGCCCAGGGTTTCGGTCATGTACTTGATCGACTGCTCGCGGGTCCAGCCTTTGGCGTGCATGCCGGTGTCGACTACCAGGCGCACTGCGCGCAGCATCTCGTCGTTCAGGTGGCCGAAGTACTGGGCCGGGTCTTCGAACAACCCCATCTCCTTGCCCAGGGTTTCGGCATACAGGGCCCAGCCTTCCGTGAACGCGGTATTGCCGCCGAATTTGCGGAACTTCGGCATGTCCAGTTCCTGCATCAGGGCGATGTGGAAGTGGTGGCCCGGTTTGCCTTCATGCAGGAACAGGGTGTTCATGCCGGTGCTGCCGTACTTGGTCGGGTCGGTCACCACGGACCAGAATACGCCAGGGCGCGAACCGTCCAGCGCAGGCGCGGTGTAGTGGTCGGAGGCGGTGTCGCGGCTCAGTTCAGGCTCCAGGCGCAGGTCCAGCTTGGCCTTCGGGATCAGCGTGAACATCGACGGCAGCTTGGTGTCCAGCAGGTCGTTCAGCTTGTGGTACACGGCCTGCACTTCATCTTCGGTCTTGAACGGGAAGAATTTCGGCTGCTGCGCCACCCAGGTCGGCAGTCCGGCAGCCGGGCCGTTGTAGCCCAGTTTCGGGCCCAGCTTGGCGTATTCGGCCTGGATGCGCGCTACTTCGCGCAGGCCGGTCTGGTGGATTTCTTCGGCGGTCTTGCTGGTGGTGGTGGAATCGGCGATGCGCACCTTGTACCAGGCGTCGCCGTTCGGCAAGGCGTTCCAGCCGGTGCTGGTGCGGCAGGCCGGGATGTAGTCCTGTTCCACGAAGGCGGACAGCCTGGCCAGCGCCGGATTCAGCTTGTCGGCCACGGTGGCGCGGAAGGCGGCGGCCAGGCGCTGCTTGTCGGCGTCGCTGAAGCTGGCCGGGAATTTGGTCACCGGCGTGAAGTAGATGTTCTTTTCAGGCGTTTCGCTGACCAGCTTCTGGAACTGCGGCAGCGCGGCCACCATGATGGCTTTCGGCTGGGTGATGCCCTTGGCCATGCCTTCCTTCATATTGGCGATGGCCTGGTCGATCCAGGCTGGAAGCTGGTTCAGGCGGCTCAGGTAAGCTTCGTATTCCTTGACCGTGGTCAGTGGCTGCGATGCGTCGCCGCTGGAGAAGTTGGCCAGCGTGACCGGCATGCTGTCCATATGGCTGATCGGCAGCAGGTGTTCAGGGAAAGGCTCGTAGGCCAGGTAGGTCTTCAGCTCGAAAGCCATCACGTCGTAGCTGATGCGGTCGCCGCGATTGAGCTGCGCACGCGGGATCGCTTGCAGGCGCTTGGTGAAAGTGCGGTACAGGTCGAACTGCTTGCTGCGCGAGGCCGGCCAGATGGCAGTGCCAAGCTGGTCGTCAAAGCGGTTGTCGCCGTTTTGCGTCGCACCGACCGGATCGAATTTGGCGATGGCATCGTAGTACTCGTCGGCCAATGCCCAGAACTGCTTCTTCGCCGCCTCATTGCTTTTGGCCGGAGCTTTTTCCACTGCCGCCGGCTTGGCTGCGGCAGCATTGGCGTGGACAGGGGCATAAGCCAGCAAAACGGCGGCTGCCAGCGCGCCGAGGGTAATACGATGTTTCATTTGTCTTGATCCGGGTAAATGAAGGAGCGACAAGCATACGCGAAGGGTCACGGCCATTCAATATGGCCTGAATTCGCAGTGCCCTCACGCGCGCTGCTAGAATATGACTAATTGACAAGAAGTCAGTGCCATACATGCGAACGGGACGCTGTCGGCACGACGGTGGAGTTCATTCCGCGCGGGTCGTTTGAGCCGGCTGCCATCGAGTGGAGCGCCCCCGTCTTAAAGGCTGGCTGTGGGGGGACTCCGCTTGATCGAATCGATAAAGGGCACCCGCTATGAATAAATCGCTGGCAATGATGGCTGCCGTGGCGGCCATGGCTGGATGCTCAACGGCGCCATTGGCGCAGCGCGGCTGCGTGGCGGAAAAGTTCGACCGCTTCCTGCCGCGCTACATGAGCGATCGCCAGTTCGCCACCGAGCGCACGGTGTTCCCGCTGCAATCGCTGGCGACGGCGGAAGAAAAGAATACTGCGGTATCGCGCGAGGAGTTTGCCGCATCGGCCTTGTTGGCAGAGATGATCAGGTCCGGCCGCCTGTCGACCAGGCAGCTCGCAACGCCGGGCGGAATGGAGCTGAACGTGTTCCGTCCCGACTCCGATGCGCTGGTTTATTTCTACCGTTTTCGCCAGCAGGACGGCTGCTGGTACCTGTGGCAATTCGAAGATGCCTCGCTGTAAAACAAGCAGGCGGCTGACGCGTGCGGTGGCAGGCCGCGTCCTGGACCTCAGGCGGCGTCGAGCGACTCGGCGCCGGTCATCAGCGATTCCACTGCGCGCTCGAACAGCGGTGAATACTCCATTGGCCGCAGGCTGCCGTCGCGCATGGCTGTCAGCAGTGCGGCACGCGAATACACCAGCGGCGTGGCTTGCCCGGGGGCCGTGAACATGAAGCCGGCATTGCGCGCCGCGACGGCGCCGAGGCGCAGCGGCACATAGCTGTCGCCGGAAAGCAGCTCGAAGCCATTGCCGGCCTGTGCCCACTGCAGCCATTCCTCTTCATAGCTCGATACCGGCGCCAGCGCCGGATCGGGCTGCACCGTGGCCAGGACGCCGTGCAGTGCAAACTCGGCGCTGAACTGGGCCT
>CAMLSG010000025.1 GCA_946482635.1 uncultured Duganella sp. | reverse complement strand
CAGTGCGCGCAGCTCTTGCAGGTGGCGCTGTTGCCGGCGGTTGGCGCTTCGATGAAGGTCTTGCCCGGGGCGGCCATGCGCATCTTGTGCAGGATGCCGTTGTCGGTGGCGACGATGAATTCGGTATTCGGCAGGCTGACGGCGGCTGCGATCAGCTGCGAAGTGGAGCCCACCACGTCGGCCTGCTCGACCACGCTGGCCGGCGACTCAGGGTGCACCAGCACTTTGGCGTTCGGATGCTCGGCCTTCAGCAGGTCCAGTTCCACGCCTTTGAATTCGTCGTGCACCAGGCAGGAACCCTGCCACAGCAGCATGTCGGCGCCGGTTTGCTTCTGGATGTAGGAGCCGAGGTGCTTGTCCGGCGCCCACAGGATCTTCTTGCCCTGCTCGTGCAGGTGCTTGACGATGTCCAGGCCGATCGAGGAAGTGACCATCCAGTCTGCGCGCGCCTTCACGGCGGCACTGGTGTTGGCGTACACCACCACGGTGCGGTCCGGATGCTGGTCGCAGAAGGCGATGAAGTCTTCCGGCGGGCAGCCCAGGTCCAGCGAACAGGTAGCGTCCAGGTCCGGCATCAGCACGGTTTTTTCCGGGCTCAGTATCTTGGACGTCTCGCCCATGAACTTGACGCCTGCCACCACCAGGGTCTTGGCCGGATGGTCGCGCCCGAAGCGCGCCATTTCCAGCGAATCGGAGACGCAGCCGCCGGTTTCCTCGGCCAGGTCCTGCAGGTCGGCGTCCACGTAGTAGTGGGCCACCAGCACGGCGTTACGCTCGCGCAGCAGGGTCTTGATGCGTTCCTTCAGCAGGATTTTTTCGTTGGCCGGCACAGGTGCCGGGGTGCGGGCCCACGCATGGGCCACGCAGCTGCCGCCTTCGACTGGCTTCTCGAATTCGACAGTCTTGATCGGAGTTTCAATCATTACTCGATGCCTTGGCTCTTCAGATATTCCTCATAGCCGCCGCGGAAGTCCACGACTTCGTTTTCCTTGATCTCGATGATGCGGGTGGCCAGCGAGGAAACGAACTCGCGGTCGTGCGACACGAAGATCAGGGTGCCGGCGTACTTTTCCAGGGCGATGTTGAGCGACTCAATCGATTCCATGTCCATGTGGTTGGTCGGCTCGTCCAGCAGCAGGACATTGTGACGGCCCAGCATCAGCTTGCCATACATCATACGACCTTTTTCGCCACCCGACAGGACCTTGACCGATTTCTTGACTTCGTCGCCGCCGAACAGCAGGCGGCCCAGCGACGAACGTACCGCCTGGTCGTCGTCGCCTTCCTTGGTCCACTGGCCCATCCAGTCGGTCAGGTTGATGTCGGCAGCGAATTCCTCGGTCGGATCCTGCGGCATGTAGCCGACGTTGGCGTTTTCAGCCCACTTCACCAGGCCGGTATCGCTGTCGAGGCCCGTGATGTCCTTGCCGCCGATGCAGCGCAGCATGGTGGTCTTGCCGGCGCCGTTGGCGCCGATGATCGCAATGCGCTCGCCCGCTTCGACCATCAGGTCGACGTTCTTGAACAGGGTGCGGTCGTAGGTCTTCGAGATGCCCTGGGTTTCCACGGCCAGGCGGTGCAGCTTCTTCTCGCCGTCGAAGCGCACGAATGGATAGGCGCGGGACGAAGGCTTGATGTCCTCGATCTTGATCTTGTCGATCATCTTGGCGCGCGAAGTCGCCTGGCGGGCCTTGGACTTGTTGGCCGAGAAGCGGCGCACGAAGTCCTGCAGTTCGGCGACTTTCTCTTTCGCCTTGGCGTTGTTGGCCAGCTGCTGGTTGCGGGCCTGGGTCGAGGCCAGCATGTATTCGTCGTAGTTGCCCGGATAGATCTTCAGCGTGCCGTAGTCCATGTCGGCGACGTGGGTGCAGACCTGGTTCAGGAAGTGACGATCGTGGGAAATGATGATCATCGTCGAATCGCGCTGGTTCAGCGTGTCTTCCAGCCAGCGGATGGTGTTGATGTCCAGGTTGTTGGTCGGTTCGTCCAGCAGCAGGATGTGCGGGTTGGAGAACAGGGCCTGCGCCAGCAGCACGCGCAGCTTCCAGCCCGGCGCCACGGCGCTCATCGGGCCCTGGTGCAGGCTGATATCGATACCGGCGCCCATCAGCAGTTCACCGGCGCGCGCTTCGGCGGTGTAGCCGTCGTACTCGGCAACCTTGCCTTCCAGTTCGGCCGCTTCCATGTAGTCGTCGTCGGTCGCTTCCGGGTTGGCATAGATGGCGTCGCGCTTGGTCATCGCTTCCCACATCTCGGTGTGGCCCATCATGACCACGTCCAGTACGCGCATTTCTTCGTAGGCAAACTGGTCCTGGCGCAGTTTACCCAGGCGCTCGTTGGCGTCCAGGCTGACGTTGCCGGCGGAAGGCTCAAGGTCGCCGCCCAGGATTTTCATGAAGGTCGACTTGCCGCAGCCGTTCGCGCCGATCAGGCCGTAGCGGTTACCGTCGCCAAACTTGACGGAAATGTTCTCGAACAGCGGCTTGGCGCCGAACTGCATGGTGATGTTTGCGGTAGAAAGCATGCTGGGAAAATGGTGAGAAAAAGCGAATCGGGCATTATACCCCGCCGACCACAGGGGCGCATAGGAGCGGCCATGATTGAATGCATCAGAAAGTTGCCTTGCTGATCACAGATTATGACGCATTTACGGCGGGGCGCCGTCAACCAACAGCAGCAAGAGGAGGCCGTTGTCGATTTCGGGAAAAGTCCTGTGAGGTCCTAAACGGTCTTTTTTGGTCTGGCGCGGTCTGGTTTGGTCTGGAATTCCATCATTTTCTTGCGTAACGCCATTGCAGGTTGCCATTCGTCTTCATTGGGAAAGCGTAACCACAGGGTACGCCAGGCATTGCGCTCGCACTTTGCGACCTGATTCACAAACTGGCCAGGTGAGACGCTTTGGCCTTCGTACAGCACCTCGCTGCCCTCCACATGAGCCAGGTAGCTGGTGCGCTTATAGACGGTACGCAACGTCGTGCCACTTGGCAAAAACAAGCATTTCCATTGGTACCCATCAAGGGTTGATGCCGAACGCCGGTTTTGCTGGTCCTGGAATTTCGCCATCCATTCATTGATCGCGATATCGACCAACTCAAACATTTCCTGTTTGATTCCGTGGTGGTACATAAAATTCCCCAGGCCCTGGTATGTTTCCAAAGACGCAGGCAGGCTGAACAAGATCGGATGCATGGCAATCTCCAGTTCTTTGCAAAGGACATGCCGATTTCGACCCAAACCAGACCAAAAAAGTTCAATCCAGACCAAAAAAGTCCGATTCAGACCATTCCAGACTTTTCCCGAAAATCGCGAACACCCCTCTATTGCCGCATCCAGTCCCGCAGTTCGTAGTACCAGTAAGTCAACTGTGCAGCGAGCAGGCCGGCCGGTCCGCCAGTCGTCGGCAGCCCCCATACCGCAAACTGTTCGACCTTACTGAGTTCGCCCATCAAGGCGGCCGACAGCACGTCGCCGGCCAGCGAAGTTGGGCCGACGCCATGGCCACCGAACCCCATGCCATACCAGACACCATTGGGCAGTTTGCCGAGCTGCGGCATTTTGTGGCGGCCGTAGCTCATCAACCCGCTCCAGGCGTATTCGACCCTGGTACCTTCCAGTTGCGGATAGACCTTCAGCATGTCGGCATACAGCAAGCGCGCCACATCCCCAGGGCTCCGCGAGCGCACCGAGATCCGCCCGCCCCACAGCATGCGGCTGTCCTGCAATGGTCGGTAGTAATCGAAGGCGAAACGTGTATCGTAGATGGCAGCGTCGGTGGCAAGCGCTTGCGGCATGCGCGCGCCCAGCGGCTCGGTCACCATTACATAGGTGGCGATCGGCAGGATCGCGCCAGCGAGGGCGGGATATAGCCGATCAATATAGCCGCCGCAGCAGACAACCACTTCATCGGCGTGCACTTCGCCGGCGCCGGTGGCGATGCGCCAGCCGCCATTGCGGCGCCTCTCAATCGCAGTCGCGCGGCTGCCCTCATGCAGGCGCACACCGCCGGCACACAGCGCCCTTGCCAGCCCTTGTGCGTACTTCAGGGGGTGGAAATGGAAGGCATTCTCTTCATACAGCGCGCCAAAATAGCGTTCGCTACGTGCGCGTTCGGCAAAATCGGCGCGCGAGATACGCTGCCATTCCACGCCAAGATGTTCCCCCATGAAGCGCTGGCGTTCGTCAAGCACGCGCGGGTCGTCAAACCAGTTCGCAAGGTAAATGCCACCGTGCGTGGCATCGCAGTCGATACCGTACTGCGCGATGCGGCGGCGGATCTGGTCGACCGCGCCCAACGTCAACTGGTAGAGCCGCCTGCCCTGCTCCGCGCCGACTGCCGCAAGCAGGGCTTGCTCGTCGAGCGAATAGCCGCCAAAAACAAAACCGCCATTGCGGCCCGATGCGCCATGGCCGACCCTTTCCGCTTCGAGCAGCACCACATCGCGCTCGCCATGCTCCATCAGCGACATCGCCGTAGCCAGGCCGGCAAACCCGGCGCCGATGATGCAGACGCGCGCCTCCTGGCGGCCCGCCAGCAGCGCGTAAGTGTCGCCGGGCGCGGTAGCGCGGTAGTAGCTCTCCGCGCCGTTCATCCCAAAGTTGGATAGTCGCTCAAGGTCAAGTCGAAGCCATCGGCATCCGAAACCAGGTGCGCCTGCGCCCCAAACGGTAAGGTGCAGCGCGAGTCGCCATGCCCGAACGGCAGCCCGGTCAGCACCGGAACCGGCAGCACGCCGCGGATATAGCCCAGCATGGCGTCGAAATCATAGCCGTTGTCGTGTGGCGACAGGCGGTAGCCGGAGATATCGCCCAGTACAATCGCGCGCTGGCGCTCCAGCACCCCGGCGAAATGCAGCTGCAGCAGCATGCGCTCGATACGGTAAGGATGTTCGCCAATATCTTCGAGGAACAGGATGCCGCCATCGATCTTCGGCCAGAACGGCGTGCCGAGCAAATGATTGACCATCGCCAGGTTGCCGCCCCACAGCGTGCCCTGCACGTCGACCAGCGGGTTGCCCGCCGCCGTGCCGCGTACGAAATGCGTCGGACCGCGGAGACAATCCCAGAACTGCTGCAGCGTGTATTCGACCGGCTCTTCGCGGATGAAATCAGTGCTCATTGGCCCGGCAAAGCTGATCCGGCCCGTGGCCTGGTACAGCCCCATATGGAAAGCCGTGATATCGCTGAAGCCGACGAACAGTTTTCCGCTGTCGGCCATGCCGCGGAAATCGATGTGCGGCAGGATGCGGCTGATGCCGTACTGCCCGCGCAGCGCAATCACGACCTGGCAATCCGGATCGGCCGCGGCCGCGTTGAGCTGGGCCAGCCGCTCGGCGTCCGTGCCGGCGAAACGCTGGAATTTGCGTTCCGGCTCGTAGTAGTTGTGGACGATGCAGCCCTGCGCCTCAAGGCGGGCAATGCCGCGTGCCAGCGCAGCGTCATCGATGGGATAGCCGCTGGTTCCGGCAATGGCGATTCCGATATTTTTCACCCGGCCATATTACTCCGGAGATGTTGATCGAGCAAGGTTAGCAGCCTGCCAACGAGGGCCGGCGGCATATCGTGTCCCATGCCCTCGATCAGCTCCAGCCGCGCGCCCGGAATCTGGCGCGCCGTGTCGATACCGCAGGCGCATGGCACCAGCGGATCGGCGTCGCCGTGGATCACCAGCGCCGGGCAGCTAATCTTGCGCAACAGCGCGCTGCGGTCGCCGGAAGCGGCAATCGCCACCAGTTGCCGCGCCACCCCGTCGCCGCTGACATTGCGCGCTACCGCCTCGCCTGCCATCTGGCGCAGCAAGTCATCCGGCATGGGAAAGGCCGGGCTGCCAATGGTACGGAAGGTATCGACCATTTGCTCCACCACGCGCGCCCGGTGGTGGGCGCTTGGCGTGCGCCGCAGCAGGATGCGCCGCGCCGCCGGCGTCGGCCCCGGCAAGCCGGGGCGGCCACTGCTCGACATGATGGAGGTCAGGCTCAGCGTGCGCGCCGGATAGCGCGCCGCCATGATCTGCGACACCATGCCGCCCATCGAGACGCCGACGATATGCGCGGTCGCCACGCCCAGCGCATCGAGCAGCCCGACCGCGTCGCCGGCCATGTCGTTCAGGGTGTACGGCGCCCGCTGCTGCAAGCCGAACAGGTGGCGCAGGTAGGCCAGCCAGAGGTTGGGCGCGCCAAAGTGGTCGAAATGGGATGACAGGCCGGCGTCGCGGTTGTCGTAGCGGATCACATGATAGCCGCGCTGCACCAGCCCTTCGACAAATTCGTAAGGCCAGGAAATCAGTTGCAGCGCCAATCCCATGTTCAGCAGCACAGCCGGTCCGGCCGGGTCGCCGCTCGACTCGTAGGTAATCGTAATACCGTTTATATCAACGCTCGCCATAGCTCAGCATAGCACCGGCTTGGCGGCGCGTGGCGCGCGCTCAGGCGACGTTGTTTTTGCGCAAAGCGCGCCGTTCGGCGAAGAAATCCTTCAGGACCTGGCCGCAATCGTCGGCCAGCAGGCCGCCTTCCACTTCGGCGTGGTGGTTCAGCTGTTCGCTCTCGAAAACATTGACAACCGAGCCACAGGCGCCGGTCTTGGGGTCGCGCGCGCCGTAGATGATTTTCGACAGGCGCGCATGCATCATGGCGCCGGAACACATGACGCATGGTTCCAGGGTCACATACAGCTCGCAGCCCGGCAGCCGGTAATTGCCCAGCGCCTCGGCGGCGGCGCGCATGGCCACGATTTCGGCGTGGGCAGTGGGGTCGTGGCGGCCGATCGGCTGGTTGTAGCCGCGGCCGATCACCACGCCATCCTTGACCACCACGGCGCCGACCGGCACTTCGCCCTCAGCCCAGGCGCGACGCGCTTCCAGCAGCGCCTCGCGCATGTACAGCTCATTCGACAATTTCAGCCCAGCAGTTAGGGGTTTCGTGCAAGACCAGCTTGTGCAGGTGCAGGCCGGTGCCGTAACGGTCCTTGAAGGCGGCCTTCAGGATGTCCCAGGCCACGGCGGCCAGGTTTTCCACCGTCGGGATGCGGTCGATCACCACCGTTTTGTGGTTGGGCAGCGAGGACAGGAAATCCTTCACCGCCGCGTCCTTCTCGTACACCAGGAAGGCGTGGTCCCAGACGTCCACCAGGTGTTCCTTGGCGATGGTCTTCACATCCGAGAAGTCCATGATCATGCCGTTGTCGGAATTGCCTTCGGCGTCGATCACCTTGCCGGTCAGGGTGATTTCCAGGGTGTAGCGGTGGCCGTGCAGGTTGCGGCACTGGCTCTTGTGGTCCGGAATGCGGTGGCCGGCATCGAATTCCAGCTTGCGGGTAATAGTTAACATCGAGTCAGCAATACTTAAGGTATGTTCAACAGTTTATGGGTTTGCAGGCTCAGTTTCCATTTCGGATTGCGCTTGCAGGTCTCGATCGCCAGCGTGGTATTGAAGGCCGCCAGCGGGCCATCCATCGGCTGCACGAAGAAATTCTCGAAATCCAGGCCCTCGTAGGCGGCCAGGTCCTGGTCCTTCTGCGGGATCACGACCTTGATTTCATTGCCTTTGCTAACCACCAGTTTCGAACCCATTTTCGGGCTGACGCAGATCCAGTCCACGCCTGCCGGCACCTCCAGGGTGCCGTTCGTTTCGATGGCGATGGTAAAGCCCACCGCGTGCATCGCCGCGATCAGCGGCGCGTCCAGTTGCAGCAGCGGTTCGCCGCCGGTGAACACGACATATTTGTGGCCATGGCCGGCCGGCCACAGGCTGTCGATTTCCTGCGCCAGCGCCTGCGGCGTGGCGAACTTGCCGCCGCGCTCGCCGTCGGTGCCGACGAAATCGGTATCGCAGAACTGGCACACCGCGCTGGCGCGGTCCTGCTCGCGGCCCGTCCACAGGTTGCAGCCGGAAAAACGGCAAAACACGGCAGGCCGCCCCGCATGGGCGCCTTCGCCCTGCAGGGTGTAGAAAATTTCCTTGATGCTATAAGTCACGGGTACATCCGGTGGTCGGCAACCCTACATTATAGCGCGTTTCACGAAACGAAACGCCTTTGCGCTTCGTCAACATTTATCGCTGGCGGCAGCGGCACAATCAAGTTCCCGACGCAGTGAACAACAAACAGGGCCGCCGCCAAATGAATAGTCTCCTCAAGATCTCCCATCTGATGGAAGCACCCTCCCCCGACCAGCCGCAGGGCTTTGCGCTGAAGCTGATGGAACTGCTGGTCATTCCCACATTCGTGCTGGACGCCCAGGGCCGCGTCATCATCTGGAACCGCGCCTGCGAACGCCTGACCGGCGTGCCGGCGCACGAGCTGCTCGGCACCAGCGGGCACTGGTGCGCCTTCTACGCCGCCCAGCGCCCGACCCTGGCCGACCTGGTGATTGCCGGGCGCACCGGCGAGATCCTCGACCTGTACGACGGCCAGTCGCGCGGGCCGGCCGGCGGCAAGGACAACCTGTGCGCGGAGAACTGGTGCGAGATGCCGCGCACCGCCGGCCGCCGCTACCTGGCAGCCGACGCCAGCCCGATCTACGACAGCGACGGCCAGCTGGTGGCGGTGGTGGAAACGCTGCGCGACCTGACCGAGGAAAAGCAGGCCCAGATCGCGCTCGAACAACTGGCGACCCGCGACGGCCTGACCGGACTGGCCAACCGGCGCTGCTTCGACCACACCCTGCTGGCCGAATGGCAGCGCGCCCTGCGCCAGGGCCAGCCGCTGTCGCTGCTGATGGTCGACGTCGACAACTTCAAGCAGTACAACGATGCCTACGGCCACGTCGGCGGCGACGACTGCCTGAAACGGATCGCCGGCGCCGTGGCCAGCGAAATGCGCGCCAACGACCTGGTGGCGCGCTATGGCGGCGAGGAGTTTGCCGTGATCCTGCCCAATCAGTCGCTAAAGGGCGCCGCCATCGTGGCCGAGCGGATCCGCTGCCGCGTCGAAGCGCTGCGCCTGCCCAATAGCGGGGCGGCCCAGCACTACGTCACGGTCAGCATCGGCGCCGCCACGGCCATCGCCTCGCACGAGCACCAGCCGGCGCAACTGGTGGCCACCGCCGATGCGGCGCTGTACCGCGCCAAGCATATGGGCCGCAACCGGATCAGCCTGCCCGGCACTTAGCGTGCTCGGCGCCGCCCAGCATGGCGCGGTTGCGGCCGCCCCGCTTGGCCTCGTACAGCGCCTTGTCGGCCGCTTCCAGCAGGCTGGCCGGCGTGTCGTCCACCTCGGGCGCCATCGAACACAGGCCGACGCTGATGGTCACATGCGGCGCCACCGGCGAAGCGGCGTGGGGCAGCTTGAGCGCTGCCACATGCTCGCAGATCCACTGCCCGTAGCGCTGCACTTCCTCTTCGCAGCTATTGGGCAGCAGCACCACGAACTCCTCGCCGCCGTAGCGCGCCACCAGCTCGCCCGGGCGCCGCGTGCATTGCGCCAGCGCCTGCGCCACGGCGCGCAGGCATTCGTCGCCCAGCTGGTGGCCGTAGTGGTCGTTGTACAGCTTGAAATGGTCGACGTCGACCAGGGCCACGCCCAGTGCAGCGCCCTGGCGCCGGTGGCGCGCCACCTCGACGGCGAACTGCTCGTCGAAATGGCGCCGGTTGTAAAGTCCGGTCAGGCCGTCCCGGTGCGCCAGCGTGTCGAGGCTGGCCAGCGCCGCCTGCAGGCGCAGGTGGGTGCGTACCCGCGCCTGCACCACCGGCCCGCTGAGCGGCTTGGTGATGAAGTCCACCGCGCCGGCGTCGAGGCAGGCGATCTCGTTTTCCACGCCGCTGCTGGCGGTCACGAAGATCACCGGGCAATGCCGCAGGTCGGGGTCGGCCATGATGCGCTCGCAGACGGCAAAGCCGTCCATGCTCTGCATCTGCAGGTCGAGCAGGATCAGTTGCGGGCGCTGGGCCCGGGCGATTTCCAGCCCCGCCATGCCGTTGGTGGCAAACAGCACGCGCGCCTGCTCGCGCAGCATGGCGCTCATCAGGCGGATGGTGTCGGGGTTGTCGTCGATGATCAGGATGGTGCTTTCCATGCTTCCTCACTCAGGACATCGAGCGCGGCGCCAAAGTCCAGCGCTTCGATCGCAGTTTCCAGTTGGGCCGCCGCGTCGTCGCCGCGCTGGCTGGCCAGTTGCGGCCGCAGCTGGCGGAACTGCACCAGCGCATCGAGGTCTTGCCGCCGCAGCATGTCGGCCAGGGTCTGCATGGCCGCCTGCAAATCCTGCTGCACGGCGGCGCTGGGCGCCGGCTGCTCCAGCTGCAGCCAGCGGCCGGCAGCCTGCAGGGTCGCCGTCAGCGCTTGCTGCGCCGCGCCAAACTGGCGCTCGACGGCTGCCGCATCGCCGTCGCGCAAGGCTTGCTCGGCCGCCAGCGTGGCGTCGGCGAAGCGGCGCGCGCCCAGGCTGCCGACCCCGCCGCGCAAGGCATGCAGCGCGGCAGCCGCGCCGGCCGCGTCGCCGTCCTGCCAGCGCGCCCGCGCCGCATCGAGCTCGCCCTGCGACTGGCGCACCACGCGCTCGACCAGCGTCACGATATTCTGCCGCTGCGGGCCGTGGCCGATCACCGCCAGCAGCTTGCGGATGGCGAACACTCCCGGCTGCTGGTCGGCAGCGCCCCCATCCGCTGCTGCGGCTGCCGCCGGCGCCGCCGCCGACGCTTGCCCCGCCCTGCCCAGGTGGGCGGCAATGGTGGCCAGCATCTGGCTGTAGTCGACCGGCTTGGGGATGAAGCCATCCATGCCGCACTCCTGGCACCTGGCCTGCTCGGTATCAAGCACGCCGGCGCTCATGGCCAGGATCGGCAGCCGCAATCCCATCTGTTGGCGCAGGATGCGGGTGGCTTCGAAGCCGTCCATGACCGGCATCTGCACATCCATCAGCACCAGGTCGAACGCGGCCGGCTCGGCGCGCAGCAGGTCCACCGCCTGGCGTCCGTGCTCGGCCACCGTGACCAGGGCGCCGCTGGGCTCGAGCACGCCGCGCGCCACCACCTGGTTGGTCGGATTGTCTTCCACCAGCAGGATGCGGGCGCCGCGCAGCACACTGGCCGGGGCCGCCGGCGCAACGCCGTCCCCCGGCTGCGCCAGGCTGCCCTGCAGGCGCAAGCCTTGCAGCAGCAGGCGCATGGCGCCCGGCAGCACCGGCTTGGCCAGCGCCGCCGCTTCGCCCGGCCGCCCCGGGCGGTCCAGGCTGCGGTTCAGGGCCACCAGGCACAGGCCGTCCAGCGCGGCGCTGCCTTGCGCATCGAGCAATACGGAATCGACCAGCGCCACATCCCAGTTGCCGGCATCGATGGCCGGCAGCGCCGCATGGGCTTCCACCGCGCAGCCCCAGTTCCGCAACTGCGCCTCCAGGTAATGCAGCGTCGGCACATGGTCGTCCACCAGCAGCACGCGCAGCCCGATCAGCGCGCCGGCCTCCGTTTCGTCCGCGCGCTGGCGCCGCGCCACCTGCAGCGGCACCGATACCACGAACTCGCTGCCGCGTCCCGCTTCGCTGCTGACCGTGATGGTGCCGCCCATCAGCTGCACCAGTTGCTGGGAAATCGACAGCCCCAGGCCGGTGCCGCCAAAGCGGCGCGAGGTCGACGTGTCGGCCTGCTCGAAAGGATTGAACAGGCGCCCCAGCTGCTCGCCGCTCATGCCGATGCCGCTGTCGCTGACCACCAGCTGCAGGATTTCCATGGCGCTGCCGGGCGCACTGCTGCCCAGGTGCACCCGCACCTCGCCTTCGGCCGTGAACTTGATGGCATTGCCGACCAGGTTGAGCGCCACCTGGCGCAGGCGCTGCACATCGCCCACCAGGCTGTGCGGCATGTCCGGGTCCTGCGTCAGCAGCAGGTCGAGCCGCTTGCCGACGCTGGCCGATTGCATGGCCGCGGCAATCGCTTCGGCCAGTTCGTCGACCTGGAACGGCGCCGCCACCACGGTCAGCTTGCCGGCCTCGATCTTGGACAGGTCGAGGATGTCGTTGACCAGGGCCAGCAGCGCGCTGCCGGAGGCACGGATCAGGCGCACGTATTCCTGCTGCTCGGCGCTGAGCGGAGTGCGCTCCAGCAGTTGCCCGATACCCAGCACCGCGTTCATCGGCGTGCGGATCTCGTGGCTCATATTGGCCAGGAAGGCGCTCTTGGCGCGGCTCGCTTCCTGCTGCTGCAATTCGGCCTTCTTGCGCGCCGTGATGTCGAGCGCGACGATGTGAAAGCCGCACACCTCGCCCTGCACGTCGGTGTCCGGAATATAGTCGGTCATGAAATGGCGCTGCCAGCCGGCGCGCTCGGTGTCGGTTTCGAAGTGCACGCGCTCGCCGCGCAGGGCCGCCGCCACCTGCGGCTCCAGCTGCCGGTACAACAGGTCGCCCAGCACTTCCTTCATGCTGCGCCCGATCATGCCGGCCGGGTCGATGCCGAGCAGGGTCTGGTAGCTGCGGTTGGCAAAGCGGAACACCTCGTCCTGGTCGACATAGCCGATCGCGGCCGGGTTGTGGTCCGCCACCGTGCGCAGGAAGCGCTCCTTGTCCGCCAGCTCGAGCTGGGCGCTGGCCAGCGCCGACAACTGCTCTGCCGCCGCCTCCTCGCTGCGCCGGCTTTGCGTGGCATCGGTCACAAACACGGCATAGGCCTGCGCGCCGCCGGCGGCGTAGCGCGCCAGCGTCAGTTCCGCGTCAAAGCGGGCGCCGTCGCGGCGCCAGCCGGCCAGCGCCACCGGCTGGCCGACGCTGCCGTCACCCAGGCTGGCCAGCAGGCCGGCGCTGGCCTGCAACAGCTGCTCGACCGGCTTGCCCAGCACCTCGGCGCGCTGCCAGCCGAACATCTCGCAGGCGCGCGCATTCCAGTCGCTCACCATGCCCGCCGCGTCCAGGCCGATGAAGGCGCCCGGTGTCGCATCGAGCAAGGCTTGCATGCGCGCGCCCAGCGCGTGCTCGCGCTCCTGCGCGGCCGCCAGTTCGCCGGCGCTCTGCCCGAGCTGCAGCTGCAGGTCCGCCTTGTCCTGCACCAGTGCCTGCGCGTCCGCCTGCTGCCGCTGCAGCGCCGCATTGCAGGCCTGGCGCAGCTTGTCCAGTTCGCCGAAGCTGCCGGCCAGCGGCGGCAGCGCGCGCAGCGTGCCCTGTTCCACCGCCTGCAGCGCCGTCGCCGCTTGCTGCAGCGGCCGCACCAGTGTGCGCGCCGTGCGCCAGCCCACCAGGGCAAACAGCAGGGCCAGCGCCACGCCGCCAAGCGCCACCGCCGCCTGCAGCCGGCGCACCGGCGCCAGGGCAAGCTCGGCATCCTCGCGCAGCAGCACGGTCCAGCCCAGGCCCGGGTAGCCGTCATAGCCGCGGGTGCGCCCATAGCCCACCAGGTAATTGCGGCCGTCGGCCCAACGCTCTTCCACATAGCCGGCGTGCTGCAGCCGGGCCTGCGCCAGCGCGCTGCTTTGCACGCCTTGTTCCAGCAGGCTGTCCGGGCCTGCCAGCACCTTGCCGCTGCGCGACACCAGCAGCGCCTGTTCGGCGAGCAGTTCGCGCGCCCAGTTCCAGTGCAGCTGCACGCCCAGCACCCCGGCCGGGCGGCTGGCGCCATCGTAAAACGGGAATGCCAGGTCGAGCACGCGCAAGGCGCGGCTGCCATTGGCCGGCAGCAGGCGCCCCAGCACCGGGTCGGCGTGCACATCGTGCACATACACCCCGCTTGGGGCGTCGGCCCACCATGGCTGCTGCGAGACGTCGGCGCCTTCCAGCAAGGCGCCGGTGGCGCTCGTGACCTTGCCGGCCGCGTCGGCCAGCCCGATCCAGGCATACAGGGGATAAGTGCGCTGCAAGTCTTCCAGCGCGTGGCGCCGCTGCGCCGCGCTCATCTCGCCGGCAGCGGCGCCGGCGCGGCGCGCCAGCAGCTGGACTTCGCGGTAGCGCTCGAACATGGCGGCATCGAGCTGGTCGGCGCAGTCGCCGGCGCGCTGCGCCAGGCCCTGGCCGATACTGCGCTTGAGTTCGTCGGCGGTGCGCCAGCCCAGCAGGACTGCGCTCAGCAGGGCCAGCAGCAGCACCGCGCCTGCCAGCAAGCCGGCCAGCAGCGCCCCCAGGCCCACCGGGCCTATCCTCTGTCGCAAGGAGGGACGTGCGGGCAAGGCTTCGTCAGGCATGGCAGCTCCGGTTCTCCGAAGCCCCGAGTATAACCGACTCTCGAGCCAAAAGTTGCCAGAAAGTCTTGCTTAATGTGCCTTCCTTAATGCACTTTGCGTCCCGCGCGCGACTTCTGGGCCTTGGTTTCGCCGTGCTCGCGCCGCTGCTTGTTGACGATGCGGGCTGCGACCTCTTCCTCGCGGCCCGGGTAGCGGTGTTCCTGCTTGAACTCTTGCTTGAGTTCCTTGTATTCGCGCTCCCGTTTCGGGCTGGCTCCTCGTGGCATGATTGGCCTCCTTGTTTCACGTGCTGCCCCTATGCTAGCCAAGCTTTGGCGGGCACAGCGCACGTAATGGCCGGTCACTTTCACTACATTATCGACATGCAAGTGTTATTTCCAGACAATAGGTGTTATCAAAAATGACTGGAGACCACCCGATGCAAGACCACACCGCCAAGGCGCACAAGCTGTTCATCCCCATCCTCTGGCTGCTGCTGGCCATGGCGTTCGGGCTGGCCCCATGGTATGGCAGCTGGCAGCCGGCCCTGCTGGCCGGGGCGCCGGCGGCCCTGCTGCCCACCTGGCTGGCCTGGAAAGCGCCGCGCGCCCTGGCCAGCCGTCTCGCCGTCGGCATTGCCTGCATGTGGTTCTGCGCCCTGCACATCCACCAGGCCATCGGCATGATCGAACTGCACTTCGGCATTTTCGTGCTGCTCGCGCTCCTGGTCGTCTACCAGGACTGGCGCGTGATCGTGGCGGCGGCCGCCTTTGTCGCCGTGCATCACCTGCTGTTCAATTTCCTGCAGCAAGCCGGCTTTGGCACCATGTGCCTGAGCCGCCCGTCGCTGCCGGTCATCATCGTGCACGCCCTGTACGTCGTGGTCGAGACGGCGGCCCTGTGCTATTTCGCCGTCAGCTTTGCGCGCCAGCGCGTGCAGACCGAGGCCGACCGCCGCAGCCTGCAGGCCAGCTTCGACCGCATGCACCGCACGGTCGCCGAAGCCAATGTCGGCCTGGACGCCATCAGCGGCGCGGCGCACGCGATTGCCAGCGGCAACCAGGACCTGTCGGCGCGCACCGAGCAGCAGGCCGCCGAACTGCTGCGCACTGTGGACACGGTACAACAGCTGGCGCAAGCGGTGCGCCGGAATGCCGACGATGCGCACGCCGCCACCGAGCTGGTGACCTCCGCCTCCGAAGTGGCGGTGCGCGGCGGCGACATGGTGGCCCAGGTGGTCAGCACCATGGGCGCCATCCATGCCAGCGCGCGCCGCATCCACGACATCATCGGCGTCATCGACGGCATCGCCTTCCAGACCAATATCCTGGCGCTCAATGCGGCAGTGGAAGCGGCCCGCGCCGGCGAGCAGGGACGCGGTTTCGCGGTGGTGGCAAGCGAAGTGCGCAGCCTGGCCCAGCGCAGCGCCGCGGCCTCGCAGGAAATCCGCCAGCTGATCGGCGATTCGGTCAGCAAGGCCGAACACGGCAACCAGCTGGCGGGCGCTACCGGGCAAGTGATGGAAAAACTGGTGGGGTCGGTGCAGCAGGTGGCCGGCCTGATGCAGGGCATCACGGCCGGCAGCCGGGCCCAGTCGGCCGGCATCGAGCAGGTCACCAGCGCCGTCAGCGGCATGGACCAGGTGACCCAGCAGAACGCCGCCCTGGTGCAGCAGGCGGCCAGCGCCTCGGCCAGCATGCTCGAGCATGCCCGCCGCCTGGCTCAGCTCATGGGCGGCCAGGCCGCGGGGGAAGCGCAGCGCGCACTGGCGCTGCGTTAGTTGGAACCGAGTTAGGACTGAGCTGCAGCTGGGTCAGAACTGCTCGACCCAGGCCGCCAGCTGCGACGGCGTCAGGGCGGCGTCGGCCTGCACCAGGCGGCATTCCACGCCTTGCGCGCTGCTGGCCATCTGCAGCGAGGCGCCTCGCTTGCCCATCCACAGCAGGCAGGCCAGCCAGAACGCATGCTGCGACGACACCGGCGCACTGGTCGGCGTTTCCAGGAATTCGGTCAGCTGCGACGCTTGCAGGAACAGCGCGTGGCCGGCATCGACCGCGCGGAAGGTCGGGCCGAACGCTTCGGCCAGCAGGGCCAGGGCATGCGCCGGATCGGCATCGGGATAGCGCTGCTCCAGGTCCAGCAGGTGGTCGCGCACGGCGCAGCCGAAGGCGGCGCTGCGGAAAGCTTCCGAGCTGATCAGGTCGGAGTGGTCCAGCATCAGCCAGTCCGGTTCCGGCGGCGTCATGCCGGCGCTGAGGGCGCCGGCAAGGTAGCTTTCCACCGGCACGAAGGAAGGGCCGGCCGACAGGCTCGCCGCCAGCGTGTACAGGGTGCCGATGCGGCTGGCCACGGCCTGCTTCTGGCGCACCAGCAGCTTTTCGCGCAGCAGCTGCGAATGCTCCTTTTGCAGCTTGGCCAGGGCCAGCGCCTGTTTCAGCTCCATGCGCAGCGCGGCAATATCCCACGGCTTCTGGATATAGCGGTGGATCTGGCCCTGGTTGACCGCGTCCACCGTGTGCTCCAGTTCCGAATAGGCGGTGGTCAGGATGCGCACGATGTGCGGGTAGCGGTCCCACGCGTAGAACAGCAGCTCGTTGCCGTAGGCGCCGGGCATGCGCTGGTCGGACACCAGCACGGCGATCTCGTCGGCGTGCTCGTCGAGCATGCGCTTGCCCTCCTCCACCGACTCGGCCACGTACACGGGCGCCAGCGAGCCGAGGGCGCGCTGGAAGTATTTGAGGGCGGTCGCCTCGTCGTCGACGTACAGGATCGCCGGGGCTTGCTTGGTCGGTTGTTGTTCTGTCATGCTCGTTCCTTCTCTAACTCCGGGAAATTCATGGTGACGGTGGTGGAGCAACCTTGCTCGGACTGCACCCGCAGGTGGCCGCCGAACGATTGCATCACGCGGTTGCAGAAGATCAGGCCCCAGCCGCTGCCGCCTTCGTTGCCGTGCATGGACACCGGGTCCAGCAGCAGGCGGTTCAGCAGCGCCGGCGCGATGCCCGGGCCGTTGTCTTCCACGATGATGAAGGGGCGCTCGGCGACGCCCACGGTGATCCTGATCCGGGGACCAGGGTGGTCCTGCAGCGCGCGCAGCGCGTTGCTCAGCAAGGACGACAGCACCAGCGCCACGCAGTTGGGCGAGGCGCGCACGGTGAAGTCGGCTTGCACATCTACTTCGATCATGTCGCGCTGGCCTTCCGCCAGCGGGTATACCCCCAGCAGGGCCGCAATCATCTGCTGCGCGCTGCCGTTGGCCAGGCGCGCGGTCGGCACCACGCTGGCGCGCTTGACCGAGTCGACAAACGAGGCCAGCACCGACAGGCAGTAGCGCGCATTGTCGTTCATGTGCGCGGCGGCATTGCCGATATCGGCCCGCAGCGGCAGTCCATTGTCTTCCACCTGGCCGTTGACGCGGCGCTGGATATTGCGCGCGAAATTGGCAATCGTGGCCAGCGGCGTGTTCAGCTCGTGCGCCAGGAAGGCCACCGTCTCCTCGATGGCCAGCAGGCTCTGGCGGCGCATGGCGCGCTCGCGCGCATTCTCGCTGGCCAGGCGCAGGGCGTCGCGCACGGTGTTGGTGTCGAGCGGCTTTTCCAGGATGCGGAAGATGTCGCCGCCGTTGATGGTTTCCAGCAGCACTTCCTTGTCGGCGTAGGCCGTCACCAGGATGCGCACCAGGTGCGGGTAATCGCGTTCGACCTGGCGCAGCAGCTCGCCGCCGACCCGGCCCGGCATGCGGTAATCGGTCACCAGCACGTCGACGTCGCTGTCGGGCTTGGCCAGGATTTCCAGCGCCTCGTCCACGCCGGGCGCGGTCAGCACCGTGAAATCGTTCTCCACCGCGCGCGCAAAATACTTGCGCGCCATTTCCTCGTCATCCACATACAGCACGGTCGCTGGCTGGCTGCGCTCGTTCATTTCTCGCCCCCGGTCACGCGCGGCAAGTCAAAGGTAAATTTGGTCCATTCGCCCGGCACGCTTTCGGCCGCCAGCAGCCCGCCGTGGCGCTGGATCACGCTGTAGCAGATCGACAGGCCCAGGCCCAGGCCCTGACCCACTTCGCGCGTGGTGAAGAAGGGCTCGAATACGCGACCGATATTTTCCGGCGCGATGCCGGGTCCATTGTCGCGCACCGTGATCTTCAGGCGGTCGCCGCGCGCTTCCGCATAGATATCGATGGCTGGCCCTTGCGTGGCGCCCTTGCGCATGGCCAGCGCCGCATTGCTCAACAGGTTGATCAGCACGCCGATGATGGCCGCTTCGTCGCCGCGCACCAGGGTGTCGGGCTGCAGGTGGCGATTGACCTTGATGCCCTTGATTTCATGGCCGACCAGGCGCACCGACGATTCCAGCGCGCGCTCGAACAGGAACTGCGCGCTTTCGTGGTCGGTGCCGGACTTGCGGTAAGCGAAGGTTTTCAAGTCGGACACGATGTACTGCACGCGCTGCATGCCCTGCTTGGCATCGGTCAGGCACTCCAGCAGCACTTCGCTGCTCTTGGCGCCCGGCTCCTCCATTGCAATGTCGATGGCCATCATGCAGAAGTTGACCGGGTTGTTCACCTCGTGCAGCAGGCCGGCCGCCAGGGTGCCCAGCGCCGCCATTTTTTCCTGCTGCAGCATCTGGCCCTTGATTTCGGCCAGGCTGCGATTGTTGGCTTCCAGCTGGGCGTTCTTGTCGGCCAGTTCGGCCTTCAGCTGGAACAGGTTGAAGCGCGCCTGTTCATTGTAATAAGTACAGACTGCGCTGGCCACCGCGCTGAAGGCCAGCAGCAGCGAGTTGACGGCAAACGCGCCGCCCACCGGCGGCCGCCCGTCATGCACCCAGCAGGCCGCCGCGTACAGCAGGTAGGTCAGCAGGCCGAGCGTCAGGTTCTGCCACATGCGGAAGGCAAACGCGATGGCCGACGCAAACACGCCCAGGTTCAGGCCCGCGTAGTAAATCGACGAGGCGCCTTCGGTCACGGCAATCATCCAGGCGATCATGATCTGCGGCAGCATCAGCCAGGCGAAGCTCATCGCTTCCACGTGGCGCGCGCCCCAGGGCTGGCGCATCAGGCCGATAATGGCCAGGATGGCCAGCGACACCACCACCCGTGCCAGCGTAAACGCGCCCAGGTGGTCCGGGTACAGGCTGAAATCGAGGCCGATTCCCAGCAGCACCAGGCCGATCGCGGTCCACGCGCCGCCCCGGCTGAAGCGCAGGCGGTAGGCGCGCAAATCGGATTCATAGGCCGAATGCAGGTGAACGTTCACGTAGGGCGCCGGTCCTGTCATGGCAACGACGCTTCGGCAAACACATTGACGCCGGTCGCATCGACATAGGTGCTGCGTTCCCGCACTTGCGGCGGCAGCAGTTGCTCCATCTTGGCTTCGTCGCGGTAAATCAGGTACCACTCGAGCAAATGTTCCATGCCCGGCCGTTCCGGGTTGCTGCTATGGACATTGGTGACCAGCAAGCGCCCGCCGCTCTTCATGCACGAGGCGAAATAGCTGAGCAGGCGGCTGCACACCTTGTCCGACAGGTAGTCGAACAGGCCGGCGCAGTACACCACGTCGAAATCGGCGCCCACCTGCGGCCCGTCGGCGCGGCGCTTCAGCAGGTTGTGCACGGAATCCTGCACGAAGCGGATGTCGGGCTGGCGCGCCAGGCCGGCGCTGATGCCGCCCAGCTGGCCGCGCGTCCAGGCCAGCGTTTCTTCGCTGAAGTCGACCAGTTCGAACGACAGCCAGTGCGGCTCGTCGTATTCGCGCAGGAAGCGCTGGATCTCCTGCGCCGGCCCGCAGCCCACATTGAGCACGCGGAACGGGCGGCCCAGGCGGCGCGCGGCGTCGGCATGGCGCTTCAGGAAGTCCACCAGGATATCGATGCGGTTGCGGTGCGCCACCGCCACCGCCGTCTGCAGGAAGGCGGCATTAACAATCTGGAAGTACGTGCTCGGGCCCTGGCGCGGATCGCCCAGGATCTGGTTCACCATTTCATAGTCGCCGGCATAGCCGAGCGGCTTGCTGAAGGTGCGGAACACGAACGGCGCGCGCAGGATCAGCGGATGCAGCGCGCCCTGGGCAAAGGCGCGGTGGGCGGCGGCCGCTTCCTGCTCGACCATGCCGGCTTCCTTGTTGAGATCGTCGAAATAGCGGCGCACGCGCAGGATCAGCGGTTCGGCCAGTTCGGCAAACACGTCCGCGCGCAGGCGCCCGCCTTCCTTCGGCAGCGAGTCGGACAGGTCGACCTGCTCGACCCAGCGCGCCACTTCGGCCAGGTAGGCGCGCGACTCATTGACGGCGATCTGGTAATCGCGCCGGATGCGGAAGCGCTCGTCCCAGTCGAGCACGAACTTGCTCGCCTCCCGCCCCACCGCGCCGGGCAGCATCACCACCTCGGTCAGCTCGCGCCATTCGTCAATCAGGGTCACCGACACCACGGCGGTCAGGCCGGTGTTGACCATGCTGATCACTACAGCCTTGCCGATATAGGCGCTGGCGGTGCCCATGCGTACCGTCAGCTCGCTTAATACCTCGCTGACCTGCACGATGGAGTATGGGTTATACACTTCCATCACCAGCGATTTGCGCTGGAGTGTCACGATGGTGCCGCGGACCGCTTCACCTTGCGTGTTCAGGAAACTGACGACCGGATCGATTTGCGCCTGTGAATACACTTTATTCGGAACTTAAATGGTTGCCGTGAATTAAATTGAGTGTACTGACTTGTAGCCCAAATCGCAACATTTCCCTATGAAGAATTGCCGGACAATTCGTAGGGCTTATTCAAATGACAAGCAAGGCCAGCCACCAAAAGTACGCTGCCGCACAGACGCGACCATTGCCCGATGCCAAACTGGCTGCGAGTCTTGGAGATCACGATGAAGCAGGTACACAAGCAAACTCCCGCCGAACTGGAACGGGCCGAATTCCATGAACGCTTTGCGCGCAGTTTCACCGATGCGCGTTTCGACGGGCTGCGCGACGCGGTGGAAGCCCTGGAGGAACTGGCCTGGCGCCAGTACTGCGAACAACGCCAGCCACCCTCCCCGCACTAGGCGCTCGCGGCCAGCAGCTCCAGGCGGGCGGCCAGCCGGTCGGCCATCTGCGCCGGCGTAAAGCCGGCGTAGCGGTTGGCAATGCCGCGCGCCGCCATCAGGGTGCGGCCATCCATCAGCAGGCTGCGCACCACGCTGCGCCAGTCCACCGTGCCCGGCAGGCGGCCGCCATTGACCGCCACTCCCGCCTGCTCCAGGCGCGCCGCCAGCAGGTAGCGTTCCAGCTGGGTCGGCAGCAACAGCATCGGCACCGCCGCCAACAGGGCGTGCGTGATGGTGCCTTCGCCGGCCTGGCTGACGCAGATGCGCGACTCGGCCAGCGCCGCCGCCAGGTCGACCGGCCCGCGCGCATAGGCCAGGCTGCTGGCATGCACCGGCGGCACCGCCCCGGCCGCCACTTCGGGCTGGTAGCAGAGTACCCGGCAGCCTTCCATCACCAGCGCGTGCAGCACCGCAATATGCGCCGGATGCTCCTGGCGCAAATAGACGAACACCTTGTGCCCGTGGCCCGGCGGCCATTGCGGCGCTTCGCCGGGCGGCGCCACGAAGGCCGGGCCGAACCACTGCTCGCGCTCTGGCGGCCGCCCGTAATGGTCCAGCTCAGGCCAGGCGCACAGGAAATGCTGGCGCCCCAGCAGTGCATCGGCCGCCCGCACATACGGCACGCCGCCATGGTGCACCAGCACCGTATTCATCACTTTCAGGGTATGCACCTCGGCTGCGGCCAGGCGCTGCAAGTCCATCGGCTCCCAAGGGCGGAAATTGGGCAGCGGCTGGCCGGGCGGCGGCAGGGTAAAGCCGGCCCCGATCGCTGCCGACGGGATATCCAGGGTGCGCGCCGCCAGCAAGGCGGTGGGGGCGAACTCGGCCACCACCACGTCCGGCTTCAGCAACTGCAGCGCCGAGCGCCAGCCGCGCACCAGCGCGTCCAGCGTTTGCGCTTCGCGATAGCCGGCGGCCAGCATGACTTCGGCCAGGCTGGCCGCATGCTGGCCGGCGCCGTGCAGCCACAGCGGCGCCTGCAGCATCGTCACATCCAGCGCTCCCAGCAGCCGGCGCGCCTGCCCCAGGTCGCGCACCGACAGGCTGACCGCATGGCCACGTGCCAGCAGGGCTTGCGCAATGACCCGCAAGCGCCCTGCATGGGCGGCATCGCCGCCTAATTCCCAAGCCAGGTGGAAGTGCGCCATCCTCAATCCACCCCGCCAAGTGTCATTGCATTTTTCACATTATTTCCAATAAAGGGCGTGCCTTGGATTTTAGAACACACCGGCAAACAGGTGTGCAATACTAAGCCATGGCCCTATCCCGACTGCTACCACAGAGCTTGCGCGCGCGCATGACCTGCGTGGTCATCTTGTTCGTGCTTGCGGCCACCACCATCGTCACCTGGCTGGCGCTGTCGATGTCGGAACGCGACATGAAAAGCGTGATCGGCCAGCAACAGTTCAGCCTGCTGTCCCTGGCCGCGGCCCACATCGATGAACAGCTGGCCACCAAGCGCTTGCTGCTGGCCTCGATTGCCGAAGCGGTACCGCCGGCCCAGCGCACGCCGGCCGCCATCCGCGCCGCCATCGAACGCCACGCCTCCGCTTCCGCCGAATTCGCCAACGTGGCAGCCTTTGACGGCAGCGGCAAATACCTGACCAGCCTGCGCGCGCCGCAGCAAGACAATCCCAGCGTGGCCGACCGCCCCTACTTCGAGCAGACCCTGGCGCAAAAGCGGGCCATCATATCACCGCCCTTGCGCGGGCGCGTGTCCAGTTTGCCGGTGGTGGTGCTGACCCATCCCATCATCGACAGCGGCGGCGACGTGCAGGTGGTGCTGGTGGGCAGCATCGACTTGCTCAATTCCGACTTCTTCCATCATTTCAATACCATGAAGCCGGGCAAGACCGGCTTCATGTTCATCATGACCACCGAAGGCCTGCTGGTCAATCATCCCAACAAGGCGCGCCTGCTCGAACATATCAACGCCCGGCCCGGCCTGAATCTCGGCACCCAGCGGGCGCTGGACGGCTTCGAGGGCTGGATGGAAGCCACCAACAAGGATGGCGTGGACGGCATCTATTCCTATAAGCGGCTGAATGCCACCAACTGGATCGTCGCCGCGCGCTACCCGACCGATGAAGCGTTCGCCCCCATGATCCGCATGCGCCAGCAGGCCGTGCTCGGGGCCACCCTGTTTGCCGCGGCGGCAGGCGTGCTGAGCTGGCTGATGATCAATGTGCTGCTGGCGCCGCTGCAAAAGCTGCGCGCCAACCTGCACGCCATCCGCAACCGCGGCGGCGACATCAGCCTGCTGCGCAGCGGCGGCAGGGATGAAATCGGCGAGCTCAGCGAAGCGCTCTACGAATTGACGGCAGAGCGCCAGGCGGCGCAGGAGCGGCTGGCCGAAAGCGAAAAGCGGGCGCGCGTGATTGCCGACAATATCCCGGCCCTGGTGGCCTACATCGACCGCGAGCTGCGCTTCCGCTTCACCAACGAGCACTACCAGTTCCTGCTGGGCATCGACCCGCGCGCCATGGTCGGCAAGCGCTTCGACGAAGTGTTCGGCGCCGCCGCCCTGGAGCGCTGGAACGATTGCTTCGACATCGTGCTGGCCGGGCGCCGCATTCACGTCGAGCGTCCGGGCGAAGAACTGGAGCGCCACCTGCACCTGATGGCCGAGCTGGTGCCGGACCTGGCGCCCGATGGCAGCGTGCCCGGCTTTTACCTGATGTGCACCGACATCACCGAGCGCAAGACCGCCGAACTGGCCCAGGCCGCCAGCGAAAAGCGCCTGCGCCTGATCGCCGACCACTTGCCGGTGATGATCAGCGCCATCGACCGCGAACACGTCCTGCAATTTGGCAACGCCACCTACCGCCGCTGGCTCGATACCGATCCCGACACCCTGCCCGGCCGCCCGATGGCCAGCGTCGCGGGCGAGGCTGCCTACCAGGAAGCCCGCCCATGGCTCGACCGCGCCTTCCGCGGCGAGGTCACCGAGTACGAATCGACTGCGCGCCTGCACGGCGAACCTCGCGTGCTGGAAACCACCTTCGTGCCCGAAGTGCGCAAGGATGGCAGCGTGCCCTTTGTCTACGCCCTGACCACCGACGTCACCCGCAGCCGCGAGGTGGAAGCCGAATTGCTGCGCCAGGCGCGGCGCGACGCGCTGACCGGCATTCCCAACCGGCGCCACTTCGAAGACGTGCTGGACCAGGCCATCGAACGCGTGCGCCGCCAGGACAGCCAGATGGCGCTGGCCTACCTCGACATCGACAACTTCAAGCACATCAACGACAGCCTGGGCCACGCCGGCGGCGACGAAGTGCTGAAAGAGTTCGCGCTGCGCCTGTCGGGCAGCGTGCGCACCACCGATACCGTGGCGCGCCTGGCCGGCGACGAGTTCGTTATCGTGTTCGAAAACATCCGCCATCCCGATGAAGTGCAACTGCTGGCGGAAAAAGTCATGGCCGCCGTGGCGCCCGATTTCACCGTGCTGGGCGCCCCGCTGCGGGTCACCACCAGCATCGGCATCGCGCTGTACGCGGGCGGCACCGAAACGGCGGGCGGCCTGATCGGGCGGGCCGACATGGCGCTGTACGACACCAAGCGCCGCGGCCGCAACGGCTTTACCATCGACAATGGCCGCGGCCTGCCGGAAGCCGCCGTGGCGCCGCCTTAAACCTCGCGCAGCAGCTCGATGAAGCGCCGTCCGGCCGGCCCCGGCGGCGCATCCTTGCGCCAGCTGGCATACATCGACAGCGCTTGGCCCAGCACCGGGCTCGCCTCCAGCTTCAGTTCGACCAGGATGCCGCGCGCCAGTTCGTCTTCCACCATATGGCGCGGCATGCCGCCCCAGCCCAGGCCGGCGCGCAGGAAGGCGTGCTTGGCGCCGAGGTCGGCCAGGCGCCAGCCCTGCTGGCTGACGACGCCGAACTGCCGTCCCTCGGTCAGGCTCGAGCGGTCGGTCAGGATCAGTTGCACGTGGCGCGCCGCCTCGCTGCGTGCGATCGGCGCCGGCAGGGCCGCCAGCGGGTGGCTGGCAGCGGCGACCGCCACCAGCGGCACTTCGAACAGGAAGCCGGTTTCGCATTCGGGCGGCACGTCGGGATAGGAGCCCACTACCGCCAGCCGGCAACGCCGCTCCAGCAAGGGCTGCACCACGGCGCCCAGGGCTTCCACATCGAGCCGCAGCGGCGTGCCGGGAAACTCGTGGTGGAAGGCGCGCACCGCCTCGGTCAGGCGCGCGATCGGGAACATGACGTCGACCGCCACCGCCAGTTCCGCTTCCAGCCCTTCGGCCAGGGTGCGCGCCTTGGCCTTGAAGCCGTCCATGCTGCTGGCGGCGGCGCGTGCCGCATCAAGCAGGGCGCGGCCCTGCTCGGTCAGGCGCGGATACCTGCCGCTGCGGTCGAACAGGGCGAAACCGACTTGCAATTCGAGGTTCGCCAGGGTCTGGCTGACCACCGATTGTGCGCGCCGCAGCTTGCGCCCCGCTGCCGAAAAACTGCCCTCTTCCGCTGCGGCGATGAAAGTGCGCAGCTGGTCCATCGACATTGCGTCAAGCATGTGCGATCCTGTGTAAACCCGATGGCGGCCGATTCTACACGACCATGTAAGACTGCTCTTACATGGCTGTGCGCTTCGCTCTGCTAGGAAGTACCGCCTTGCAATTGGATACTGGTTGACATGATGACCACACTTCCACTCAGCCGCAGCACCCAGGCCGCTACAGGCGGTCCTTCGCAACAGCTCTACCTGCTGCTGCGCGAAGCGCCCGACCGCGCTGCCGCCACGGCCTACCTGCAACGGCGCCTGGCCGAAGCTGCCGCCCTGCCTGCGGCCTGGAACGGCGGCCTGCCGGAACTGGAAAACTGGCTTGAACTGCGCGGCCGCAACCGTGCCGAGGAATTCCGCCACTACCAGCAGGGGCGCCAGGAAGGCGCGCCGCGCCGCCATTTCGCCACGCTGGCACAAGCGCGCCGCTTCCTCTGCGTGCAGGCGCCGGGCCTGCTGGCCGAGGGTGCCTGGCTGCACAGTGTGCTCGACCATTGGCGGCAAGCCGCCCATATGCCGCTGGTCAAGCTCTACCTTGACTACCTCGGCAAGGGGGTGCCCGCTGCCAACCATGTTGCGCAAGTGCGACAGGTGCTTGCGGTGCAGGCCTGTGCAACCTGGCAGGACCTGGAAGACAGTGGCTTCGTGCAAGGAGCAATCCGGCTCGCCCTCGCCAGCACCGGCGAGCGCTACTTGCCCGAGCTCCTGGGCTACCAGTTGGCCACGCCCGACCAGCCTGCGGCACAGCCGTCCATCCTGCTCGAATTGGCCGAACTGGGCATCGCGCTGCCCCCGCCACCGCCCTCCGACACGGTCGTCCTGAATGTGCTGCGCGCCCTGCACGGCGCCGCTCCCGAAGACGCCAGCCAGCTGATGCAGCGCCTCGAGCTCGGCTATGGCCTGGGCCGCATTGGCCTGCAAACCCTGCCGGCTACGCCGGAAGACGGCGCGCCCCAGGATCCGCCGGTGGCCAACGGCAGCGCCACGCCAGCCATGTTCGCGCCTCCCGCCGGCGATGCGGCCGCGCCGGCACAGGATGATCCGCGCCCTATCCTGCGCCACCGTTTCGACGGCGACGAACACGCCTGGGAAACCATCACCAGCGACCTTGGCCTGCTGGAAGCCCAGATTGCCGCCTGCAGCGGCAAAGGCGAAGCCATGACCATGCTGGCCCGCCACATGGGACCCGCCGTGCACCACCAGCCGCTCGGGCTGATGGCGGCGCGCGTCTACACGCAACTGTTCGCGCTCGCCTAACCCGCCAGCGAAGCCCGCAGCGACGCCGGCGTCAGCCCGGTCCAGCGCTTGAAGGAGCGCCGGAAATTGGCGGCATCGTGAAAGCCCAGGTACTCCGCCACAGCTTCGTTGCCGGCGCGGCGCGACTGGAACAGGTAGAGGGCAACATGCGTGCGCACCTGGTCCAGTTCCGCCACAAAATGGGTGCCATAGCGCGCCAGGTGCCGTTTCAGGGTCGCCGGACTGACGTCGAACGCCGTGCTGGCGCTTTCGAGCGTCGGGCTGCGGCGCACTCCAGCCAGCAGGTAATCATAAAGCGCATCCAATAGACTGGGTGCGGCGCCCGCGTCGCCCGCTGCCGCCAGGGCTGCCGCATAAGCGCCGGGGTCGGCTCCCGGCCATGGCTGCGTGAGCCATTCCGCGTCCAGCAGCATTGCGTCGAGCTGGCAATCGAAACGCAGTTCGCCGCCCAGATGCACTTCATGCTGCTCGATATGGCGCGGACGGGCGCGGTTGAAACAGAAGCGCCAGGGCAAGCGCCGGCCCCCCAGCCAGCGCACCAGCGCGACAATCGCGGTCATGTGCATTTCGACCAGTGCCGGGCGCAGGACCGGCGCACCGTGGCTGTCCGTCCAGTACAGGACCAGTTGGCCGTCGCCGGCATGCAGGCGTGGCCGCAGCAGCGGCAGCAGGCGCGCCGACTGCTGGCAAAGAAGCTGCAGCGCCTGCTCCAAGGAAGCTGCATGCCGCAGCGCGGCCGACAATGCCGGGTCGGCGCCCGGCAGCAGGTGCTGGCCCAGCATGAAGCTGGTATCCGGGCTATCGACCTCGCGCAGCACATTGGCCAGCAGTTGCAGGCATTGCTGCGGACTGACGAAGGTCCCCTGCCGGGGCAGGCTGCCGTCGCCGGGCATTCCCGTGCCGCGCACGATTGGCGTCGGCAGGGCATCGCGCTGCATGGCGTAATCCAGGATGTGCGCCGGCAGGCCGCAGGCGGGAATGCTGGCCTCGTCGGGCAGTGAATACGGGTTCACGGCGCGGTGGCCGTGTCAGGCTGTCCCACCGCCGCCAGCGCCTGGCCTGCGCTGTCGACGGCAGCGGAAAGCCGGGCCAGCAAGCCCTCAGCGTCGCCCTGCGCCGCTTCGCATGCAAATCGCAGGCTGACTTCGATCGGACCGTTCGGCCCATGGTGCCGCATCAGGGACACCATGGCGCACAGGTGCTGCGCCAACGCGCTCGCATCGGCATAGCCCATGCCGGGTAGTAGCAGCGCAAAGCGGTCGCCGGCATAGCGGCACAACAGGTCTTCGTTGCGCAGGTTAAGCAGCAGCATATGGCCGACAGCCTGCAGCACCCGGTCGCCTTCACGCGGACCGTGCTCGCGGTTAATGCGATGGAAGCCGTCAATATCCAGCAGTACCAGGGCACACTGCCCGCTCGGTTCGCGCTCCTGCTCGAGCCTGATCTGGTGCCGCAGGTATGCTGCATCGGCCAGTTGCGTGACACGGTCGAAAGCGCGGTGCTGGCGGAACAGGCGCTCGCGCTTGGCAAGATGGTCGTTCAGCATGAACTGTTCGTGGCGCCAGTAGTAGATGCCCGCGGTGAGTACCAGCATCCCGAATGGCACCAGGGCTTCGAGCCAGTTGTCCCAGCTGGCGGCCTTGTCGATGCGGAAGAACTCGTCAAGGCAATCGGCCCAGGAACCGAGCATGATGGCCGCCAGTCCCCCGGCCAGGAGGCGTGTCACCAGGCCGCCCGGCCGGCTGCTCAGGGTCATCACGAACCATAGCCCTGCCATCGCCGCCATGCCGCCTTCGGCAATGATGTCCATCCAGCGCCAGGCGCTGGCGGGCTTGGATTCGCCGGCGCTGGCGTACAGCAGCAGGCACGCAATCACGGCAAGGGCCGCGGCAATAAGAGCATGACGGTGAAGTTTCAGCATAACCGCGCAGCTTAATCATGGCTTGTGACAGGAGCATGACTCGTACAGGGTCATTTCAGCTCACTGCGGCGTAACCAGCTTGTCATCCGCGCTTCACATAATCCGCTGCATTCTTCCACTCACCACAGAATGCAAATGAAAACCCAACTGACCGCACTCGCCGCTGGCGTGCTCACTTTGGCCAACGCCATCGCCGCCGAAGGTGCGGACGCTTCCCTGGCCGGCGCCAGCGTCGTCATTACCGGCCAGCGCGCCGTGCTGGCCAAGTCCATCGCAGCCCAGGACAAGGCGGACAACATCATCAATGTATTGAGCAGCGACGATATCGGCAACCTGCCCGACAAGAACGCCGCCGAAGCATTGGCGCGCCTGCCCGGCATTTCCGTCCAGCGCGACCAGGGCGAAGGCCGCTATATCACTGTGCGCGGCCTGGGCCCGGACCTGAACGCCGTGTCCATCAACGGCGCCCTGGTGCCTTCGCCGGAAGCCAGCCGCCGCGCCGTGGCGCTCGACGTCCTGCCGGCAGGCCTGATACGCTCGCTCGAAGTCACCAAGACCCTGAGGCCCGAGCAGGATGCCGGTTCGCTTGGCGGCACGGTCGAAGTCAAGTCCTTGTCGGCCTTCGACCTGCCGGGCTCCCTGCTGACCGTGAACGCCGCCGCATCGCACGACCAGAACACCGGCGAAAACAGCCCCGGCGCCGGCATGCTGTGGGCCAGCCGGTTTGGCGAAGGCAAGTTCGGCGTGGCGGTCGGCCTGAGCGGCGAGAAGCGCAAATTCGGCTCCGATAACGTGGAGACGGGCGGCGCCTGGGACGGCGAACGCCTGGCGGGCTTCGAATTGCGCGACTACCTGCCGTTGCGCGAGCGCCGCGCGGCTGCACTGAATCTCGACTACCGGCCGGCAGTTGGCAACAGCTGGTTCCTGCGCAGCTTCCTGAGCCGCTTCAGCGACGACGAAGTGCGCGACCGCCTGACCGTCAGCAACGTCAGCGGCGGCGCCCTGGCCGAAGGCGTTCCGGCAACGGCGCGGCTCGAGCGCCGCATCCGCCAGCGCAAGTACACGCAGGAGATCCAGTCAACCGTTTTCGGCACCCAGCAAAAGCTCGGCGCCTGGCAGCTCGATGTCCAGGCTGGCCGCAGCAGCGCCGACGAAGACACGCCGGAAGCGCTGAACGACGGCCGTTTCCGCGGCAACGCCAACTTCAAGAATATCGCATTCACCGGAGGCCAGCGCCCAGCGTTGCAGGCGCCAGCTTCCGCCTACGACCCGGCCAGCTACAGCCTGAACGCCATCACGCTGCAGCAGCGCTATTCAAAAGACACCGAACATCACCTGAAATTCGACCTCGGGCATGAATTCCCGCTGGGCGAGATGCGTTCGGAGATGAAGTTCGGCGCCAAAGCGAGCCGCCGCGAGAAGACCAACGACACCAACCAGTGGAGCTATGCGAGCAAGACGATCACCGGTTCGCTGTCGATGGCGTCATTCGTGCAAGGACACCAGCTCGACTACCCGTTCGGCCAGATCGGCGCCGCCCTCGACCCCGCTGCAATCCGCGCCCGCGTCGCAGGCCTGGACCGCAACGCCGCCCGCCTTGCAACCGAATCGGCCATCAACGACTTCACGTTGAACGAAGACATTGATGCCGCCTACTTCCAGGACACCCTGTCCCGGGGCGACTGGCGCCTGCTGGCAGGCGTGCGCGCCGAGCGCACGAACTTTGACGCAGCCGGCGTGCGCACCAGCGGCAGCACCATTAGGCCGCTGCAGCGCAGCCGTTCCTACACCAATTGGCTGCCGTCGCTGCAACTGCGTTACGACCTTGACCGCGACACCAGCCTGCGCAGCGCCTGGACCAACTCGGTCGTGCGCGCCAACTTCAGCCAGCTGGCGCCCGGCGTCGCCCTGGCCAGCGCCACCGAAGCCACCATCGGCAACCCCGACCTGAACCCGCTCAAGTCCCACAATCTCGACCTTGGCGTCGAGCGCGTGATCGGCAGCGACGGCGCCGTATCGGCCTACCTGTTCTACAAGGACATCAAGGACTTTACCTATACGACCAATCTGGCCGGCAGCGGCCAGTGGGCTGGCTACACGAGCGCCACAAGCTATGCGAATGGCGATACCGCCAAGGTAAAGGGCATCGAATTGTCCTGGCAACAGCCGCTGCGCATGCTGCCGGCGCCCTTCAACGGCCTGCTGGTGGGCGCCAACGGGGCCCTGACCGATTCGCGTGCCAATATCGCCCGCTTTGACAGCAAGGCCGGTGCCATGGCCGCGCGCCGCATCTCGATGCCGGGCCAGTCGGACCGTGTCATGAACCTGACGCTCGGCTACGAGGCCGGACCGCTCAGCACCCGCATCGCCGTGAACTATAAATCGCCTTACCTCCTCGAGCTGGGCGCCGACATCCTGAACGGGGCGCAGGACCGCATCGTCGACAGCCAGAAACAGCTTGATTTTTCCCTGTCGTGGCAGTTGGCCAAAGGCGTGCAACTGAGTTTCGATGTCGCCAACCTGAATAACGAAAAGTATTACGTCTACCAGGGCGTCAAGGCCCACAACGCCCAATACGAGCAATACGGCCGTACCTATAAACTGGGCCTGAAAGCGAGCGTGTTCTGATGCGCCGCCTGTCCTTGATTCCTTTGCTGCTGGCCTGTGCGATGCCGGCCTTGGCAAGCGAAACTGTCGCCCTGCCCGGCGGCGCCGCCCTAACGCTCGATAAACAGGGGTTGCACTTGCACGCAGCTGGCGGCGCCGAACTCGCCGGCATCGCCCTGCGCGGCCGCCACCTCGATTATCGCGAAGGCACGGCCCTCGTCGTCGACGCCAATACCGAACGCGCGATGGCGATCACAGTCGATGCGGCAGCCGGAACGCTGGCCACGCAGGCCGTACTCGAAGGCGCCGCCGTCGCGCCGGAAGCAGCCTGCCTTTACCGCGACGGGCAGGGCTTGCTGCATTCTTTCCTCGTTGGCAAGGACGGCCAGGCCGAACAATGGCTGCTGCATGGCCGCCCCCGGCTTGTGCGCAAGCTTGCCCTGCCGCCGCACAGCGAGCAATGCCTGGTGCACGACGCCAGTGCCAGCCTGGTGGTAGCGGAAAAAGGCCTGGGCGCCTGGGCCTATAACGCCGATGCGGAAGCCCCGCCCTCCCGCCGCGCCCTTGCCATGGGAGCAGCGTACTCGCTAGCCCCGGCCCCTGGTGGCGTCGCCCTCCTCGGCCGCGACGGCAAAATACGCCGCACGATCGCGCTGCAGCGCGACGTGCCGCCCGCTGTCATCGTGCTTCCCCAGGTGCAGACCGAGAGCATGCCGCGCATGGGCGATGCTGCCGATGACCCGGCGATCTGGGTCGACCGCCAGCGCCCCGGCCAGGGCCGCGTGCTGGGCACGAACAAGAAGCAGGGCCTGCACGTGTACGACCTGCAAGGCCGCCAGTTGCAAATGCTCGAATCGGGCCGCCTGAACAACGTCGACTTGCGCCAGGGCGTGATGCTCGACGGCCAGGCTTACGACCTGGCCGCCGCCACGCAGCGCGACGAGAACTCGCTGGTGCTGTACAGGATCGACGGCGACGGCGCCGTGTCGGAGGCGGCGCGCTTCCCGACGCCGTTGGAGCGCATCTACGGCATCTGCCTGTACCAGCCTGCCGGCGGCGGCCTTGAAGCGTTCGTCAACGACAAGGACGGCAGCTACCTGCAATACCGCATCAGCCGCCAGGACGGTGCATTCACCGCCAGCCTGGTGCGCCGCTTCAAGCTCGCCAGCCAGCCGGAAGGCTGCGTCGCCGACGACCGCAACGGCCGCCTGTTTGCCGGCGAAGAAAAGCGCGGCGTCTGGTCCATCGACGCAAGCGCCAGCGTCAAAGCCGAGCCGAAGATGATCCTGCCGGTCGGCGGCCCGCTGCGCGCCGATGTCGAAGGCATGGCCCTCTACCATGGCGCAAATGCCGGCTACCTGGTGGTGTCCAGCCAGGGCAGCAACAGCTACGTGGTGGCCGACGCAGCGCCGCCACATCGTGTGCGAGGCAGCTTCCGTGTCGGCATGAACCCTGAGGCAGGCATTGATGGCGCATCCGAGACGGACGGCCTGGACGTCACCTCCGCCAACCTGGGCGGCCGCTTCTCGCGCGGCATGCTGGTGGTGCAGGACGGCTACAAGCGCATCCCCGACGGCGCCCAGAACTTCAAGTACGTTGCCTGGGACGATATCGCCCGCGCATTGGCCTTGCCATAGTGGTATGCTCCCCGGTAGTTCAAACCGGGGAGCAGTCGTGTCGATCGTAGAAAAACTATTCAAACTCAAGGAAGCCGGCAGCGATGTGCGCACGGAAGTGGTGGCCGGCATCACCACCTTCCTGACCATGGCCTATATTATCTTCGTCAATCCCGCCATCCTGGGTGATGCCGGCTTGCCGAAGGAAGCCGTCTTCGTCGCCACCTGCCTGGCCGCGGCGCTCGGTACCGCGATCATGGCCTTGTATGCCAATTACCCGATCGGGATGGCGCCCGGCATGGGCTTGAACGCCTACTTCGCCTACGCGGTTGTACTTGGCATGGGGATCAAATGGCCGGTTGCACTTGGCGCCGTGTTCATTTCCGGCTGCCTGTTCCTGGTCGTCAGCCTGCTTGGCCTGCGCGAAGCCATCGTCAATGGCATACCCCGTTCGCTGCGCATCGCCATTACCGTCGGCCTTGGCCTGTTCCTGGGCCTGATCGCACTGAAAAGCGCCGGCATCGTGATGGCCAATCCGAACACCATGGTGACCGTGGGCGACCTGCATAAGCCGCCGGCACTGCTGGCCGTGGTCGGCTTCCTGCTGATCGTCACGCTGGACCGGCTGAAGGTAAAGGGCGCGATCCTGATCGGCATCATGGCGGTCACCGTCCTGAGCTTCTTCTTCGGGGGAAACCAGTTCCATGGCGTGTTCTCTGCGCCGCCATCGCTGGACGCCACCTTCCTCAAGCTGGACGTGCCGGGCGCGCTGGGCGTCGGCGTCCTGAATGTGGTGCTGGTGTTCTTCCTGGTCGAACTGTTCGACGCCACCGGCACCCTGATGGGCGTTGCCAGCCGCGCCGGCCTGCTGGTCAGCGGCAAGATGGAGCGCCTGAACAAGGCCCTGCTGGCCGACAGCACCGCCATCGTCGCCGGCTCGGTGCTCGGCACTTCCAGCACCACCGCGTATCTTGAAAGCGCCTCGGGCGTACAGGCCGGCGGCCGCACCGGCCTTACTGCACTGGTGGTGGCCGTGCTGTTCCTGGCGGCCCTGTTCATCGCGCCGCTGGCCGGCGTGGTGCCGGCCTACGCAACGGCGCCGGCGCTGCTGTTCGTGGCCTGCCTGATGCTGCGCGACCTTGGCGACTTTGACTGGAACGAAACCACCGAATGCATCCCGGCGGCGATCACCGCCCTGCTCATTCCTTTCACCTACTCGATCGCGCACGGCATCGCCTTCGGCTTCATCACCTATGCGGCGCTCAAGCTGCTGACCGGCCGCTTCCGCGAAGTGAAACCGATCGTGTGGGTGATTGCCATCGTCTTCAGCTTCAAGTACGCCTATATCGGGGCGTAAGCGCG
Source organism: uncultured Duganella sp. (assembly GCA_946482635.1). The sequence goes on along the minus strand of CAMLSG010000025.1, from coordinate 997 downwards.
CAACTGCACGCGAATTTTCAGCACGCCAATCAGGTTGCACAGGCGCATACGGGCCAGCACGAGGGCATCTTCGCCCTCGGCTGCCACATCCAGGTCCAGGTTCATGCCGTGCACGCCCGGCGCCATGCGCATCGCATGCAGCTGGACGCCGCCCCGGCGCAATGTTGCCAGCACCGCCTCCGCGGCATCCATGGCGGAGCAACGGTCGAGGCGCAGGCGAAAAGTTCTCTGTTCGGTATTCATATGGGGATTATCCGGCTGGCGGTCCGGAATAGGCATCCAAACTTTGCCTTGATTTCCATGTAAAATAGAAGAATCTTCTTCAATTTCACGAAACCATGGAACACCTCGATGAAATGGACCGCAAAATCCTGCGGGAACTTCGCCGCGATGGCCGTTTAAGCAATACAAAGCTGGCCGAAAGCGTGGGCCTGTCCACTACCCCGTGCTGGAACCGGGTCAAGGCGATGGAGGAACGCGGCGTCATTGAAGGGTATACTGCGCTGCTCAACCAGCAGGCCCTTGGCCTGCCGGACACCGTCATCATCGAGGTCACGCTGGATCGCCACGACGACGACATGCTGCATAAATTCGGCCTGGCGCTGGCCGACCTTCCGGAGGTCATGGAGGCCTACCTGCTGACCGGCGAATACGACTACCTGATCAAGGTGGCCGTGGCCGGAACAGCGGGCTACGAGGAGTTCCTGCGCCGGAAATTGTATAAACTGCCCGGCATTCGCCACAGCCGCTCAACCTTCGTGTTGCGCTGCCTGAAGCGGGCACATTCTGTAGAGCCCTGATAGAATTCAGTTATGAAATACCTGATACCCCTGATTTTCGCCTCCGGCCTGGCCGCAGGCAACGCACTGGCAGAAGATAACGAAGTCGACCACACCGGTAACGTGATGTTGTCCGCCGAGATCGGCGCAATCACCACCAGTGGCAATACCGCCGGTACTTCCGTCACCGGCAGGTTCGAAATCCTGCAAGACACCCT
>CAMLSG010000024.1 GCA_946482635.1 uncultured Duganella sp. | reverse complement strand
TCATGTGCGGGTACAGCGCATAGGACTGGAACACCATGGCCAGTCCGCGCTGGGCTGGCGGCACGTCGTTGGCGAAGCGGCCGCCGATGTGCAACTGGCCGCCGCTGATGTCCTCCAGCCCGGCGATCATGCGCAGCAGTGTCGACTTGCCGCAGCCGGACGGGCCGACAAACACGGTAAATTCACCGTCCGCGATTTCCAGGTCGATGCCCTGGATTACCGGGGCATTGTCGCCATAGCGCTTGGCGATATTGCGCAGCGAAACCGACGCCATGAATCAGGCTGCCTCGGGCACGGCTTCGCCGCTGGATCGTTCGCGCGACTCCATCGGGATGAACTGCGACAGGATGGTGACCGGAATGGCGGCCACCAGCACCCACAGGAAGAAGTTCTTGTACCCCAGCGCCATCTGGATATCGCCGCTGATCCAGCGGAACAGCACAAAGCCAAGCTGCATCACGCCGGTGGAGAAGGCGTAGTGCGCGGTGGTGTATTTGCCCGGCGCCACCACCTGCATCATGTACAGGATCACGCCGACGAAGCCAAAGCCATAGCCGAACATCTCCACGCTGAGGGCGATGCCGATCAGCGTCAGGTCGGTCGGCAGCGCGTGCGACAGGTAATAGAACACCAGGTTGGGCAGGTTCACCGCCAGGATCAGGAACAGGATCGCGCGGCGCAGGCTAAGCCAGGAAGTAAAGTAGCCGCCGGCGATGGAGCCGATGATGAAGGCGATGGTGCCGCTGGTGCCGTACACGGCGCCCACTTCGGCCGTGCTCAGGCCAAGGCCGCCGGCTTCGCGCGCCTCGCGCAGGAATAGCGGGCCAATGGTCTGCACCTGGGCTTCGCCGGCGCGGAACAGGATGATGAACAGGATCGAAATCCAGATGCCAGGCTTGCGGAAGTAGTCGACGATTACTTCCTTCAGCGTGCGCGCCACGCCGGCCACGGTATGGTCGTCCATGCGCGCGTTGGGGCTGAGGGGCAGGGCCCAGAAGTTGTAAGCGCCCAGCGCACACATGGTCAGGCCAAGGATGCCGAAGATGACGGTCCAGGCGGAAGTGACGCCCTGCGTCTTTTCCAGGTAGCCGGCCAGCATCAGCAAGCCGCCCTGCGCAAGGAAGCGGCCGGCGTTGAAGAAGGTGCCGGTCCAGCCGGCGTACTGCGCCTGCGCTTTTTTGTTCAAGCTGGCGATGTACAGGCCGTCGCAGGAAATATCGTGGGTGGCGGAGGCAATCGACACCAGGAACAGCACGCCGATGCTGGCGCTGAGCCAGAACGGAAATTGCAGCGCCAGCGCCACCAGGCCAAGGCACACGCCGCCGAACAGCTGCAGGCTGACCACCACCAGCTTCTTGCTTGACGCCAGTTCGAGGAAGGGACTCCACAAGGGCTTGAAGATCCAGGCGCCGCCGAGGAAGGCCAGCCAGTGGCTGATTTCCGCGTTCGACATGTTCATGCTCTTCATCATCTGGCCGAAGACGAGGGCAATGGCGAAGTAGGGCAGGCCCTGCGCCAGGTACAGCGTGGGGATCCACTTCAGCGGGTTGTGGCGTGCGGCGTCCATCTTGTCTCCTTAAGCTTCAAGCAAAGCCGGGAACCGGGCAATGGCCGGTGGCTTCCAGTTCGCCCGACAGCCAGGCGTTGACGGCTTCCAGCGCGGGCGCGGCAAAGCCATAGGTCATCAGGGCTGGCGACTGGATGTCCAGCGCCTGATAGGGATTCCACAGCGCCAGGTGCAGGTCCGGCTTCCAGTTGTTGCGGGCGTTGTCGCCGTAGCGCAGGCGGGAGGTGGAGGCAAGCACGGTGAAACGGCCGTCCTGCGGTAGCGCCGACCAGTCGAAGGTGCCGGCGTCGGCGAAGGTGACCAGCTCCACGTCGTACAGCTTGCCCAGCGAAGCGGCCACGGTGGCTGCCGGCACGCCGGCTTCGGACACGCCATCGCTGACCACGTCCTGGCGTACCACCAGGCGCAGCTTGCTGCCTGCGGCGGGGCGCCGCGGATTGCCGCGCGCCGTCAGGGCGCGGCGCCAGCCTTCGGCCATGATTACGCGGTCGGCGGCATCTTCCTTATAGGAGCGCTGCTGGCAAGGATAGGCTTGCGCCAGCGCGTTCAGGCGCGCCAGTCGTTCGTCGACGGCTGCCTGCGACAAGGAGCCGTCGGCCAGCGCGGCCGCGATGGCGTCCAGGGTTTCGTTCTGGGTTTCAGTGGTGCCAAGCGCCATCACCATGTCGGCCCCGGCCAGCAGGGCGCGCACGGCGGCGTTGCCCACGCCGTAGCGGCCGGCGATGGCGTGCATGTCCATGCCGTCGGTAATGATGATGCCCTTGTAGTTCCATTGCTTGCGCAGGATGCCGTCCAGGATGGCGGGCGACATGGTGGCGGGATTGTCCGGATCGATGGCCGGGTAGACGATATGGGCGGTCATCATGGCCGGCGCCACCGGGGCGGCGGCGCGGAATGGCGCCAGCTCCAGCGCGTCCAGCTCGGGCAGCGCCTTGTCGACGGTCGGCAGGTCGCGGTGCGAATCGACGTGGGTGTCGCCGTGGCCGGGGAAGTGCTTGACGCAGCAGGCCACGCCTTCGGCATGGCTGCCGGCCATCCAGGCCATGGCCAGCTCCACCGCGCGTTTCGGCTCGGCGCCGAAGGAGCGCTCGGCGATCACCGGATTGTTCGGGTTGTTGTTCAAGTCCAGCACTGGCGCGAAGTTCCAGTTGAAGCCGAGCGACTTGGCGGCGCGCGCGACGGCAGCGCCGGTGCGGTAGGCCAGGTCGGTATCGTCGGCCGCGCCAAGACCCATGGCGGCCGGCGGCGCCGGCACCCAGGTCGAGCGCACCACGGCGCCGCCTTCCTGGTCGATGGCGATCAGCGCGTTCGGGCCCATGGCGTCGCGCAGGTCGGCGGTCAGCTTGGCCAGCTGCACGGAGTCGGTCATGTTGCCGCGGAACAGGCACACGCCGCGGATGCCGTTGGCGCGGATGAAATCGGCCGTCGCCTGGTCCAGCACCGTGCCGGGAAAGCGGATCATGATCAGTTGTCCCGCGATTTTTCGTAGTTCTTGTGTGCTCATTTAACTGCTCCGTCCATGCCGCGCATGAAGTAACGTTGGGTGAAAAGGAATGCCGCCAGTGTCGGCACAATGGTGATGATGGTACCTGCCGCGATCACGCGCGTGCTGCTGCCGAAGGTGCCGCGCAAATAGAGCACGCCCACCGACAGCGGGAATTCGTCCGGCTTGCTCATGACGATCGAAGGCCAGATGTATTCATTCCATGCCTCCACGGCGGTCAGGATGCCGACCGTGGCCAGCCAGGGAGCGATCAGTGGCAGCATGATCTGGGTGAAGATGGCCCATTCCGAGGCGCCGTCGACGCGGGCCGCATCGACCAGGTCTTGCGGCACTTCCTCGAAGGCCTGTTTCAGCAGCAGGATGGCGACGGCGTTGACCACGTTCGGCAGGATGACGCCGGAGTAGGTATCGACCAGGCCCAGTTCCGTCACCGTGATGAAGTTGACCAGGAAATTGACCTCGGACGGCAGCACCATGGTCGCGACAATCAGCCCGAACACCAATTTCTTGCCCTTGAAATGCAAGCGGGCCAAGGGATAGGCGGCCATGGAGCACAGCACCAGCTTCCACAGCACGGTAAAAGCCGTGATCAGGACCGAATTTTTCAGGAAGGACCAGATCGGAATGACGCGGAAGACTTCCACGAAATTTTCCAGCGATGGCTGCTTGGGCCAGAACGTTGGCGGATACGAGAAGATATTGCCTTCGGTGGAAAGCGCCGTCACCAGCGTCCACCAGAACGGGAAGATGCACAGCAGCGCGATGGCAGCCAGCAGCAGGTATTGTGCGGTCTTTTTCATCGGTGCTTCGGCTTCAGGTAGCGCAGGCAAAGCAGGGCGATGCCGATGCAGATCAGGGAGACGATAAAGCTCGCGGCCAGCGCGCGCGGCAGCTTAAGGTGCTTCAGGCCCTGGTCGTAGGCGTAATACAGGGCGGTGAAGGTGGAGTTCATCGGGCCGCCCTGGGTCAGCACGTCGACCTCCTGGTAGGCTTTCAGTGCGCCCAGTACGGAGAGGATGGTGCAGACCATGATGGTAGGGCGCAGCATGGGCACGGTGATATGCCAGAAGCGCTGCCAGCGCGAGGCGCCGTCCAGGATGGCTGCCTCCTGCATTTCCTGAGGCACCGATTGCAGCGCGGCCAGGTACATCACCATATACCAGCCCAGGCCGCGCCACAGGGTAACGAACATGATCGCCGCCAGTGCGAAAGTATCGTCCTGCAGCCAGCCAATGTGCGTGCCGAGGATGTAGTTCAGCGCACCCTGCTCATGGAACATGAAGCCCCACATGATGCCGACCACGGAAACCGTCGTCACAACCGGCACGTAATACGCTGCGCGGAACAGCTTGATGCCCGGGAGCTGGTTGTTCACCATCACCGCCAGTGCAATGGCGCCCAATTGCACGCAAGGGACGATCAGCAGGAACACCAGCGAGTTTTTCAGGCCGGTGACGAACATCTCGTTATTGAAGATGTAGCGGAAGTTATCGAAGCCGACCCAGTGCGTCTCCCGCACCAGCGAAAAATCGGTAAAAGCCAGCACCGACCCAAACAGCACCGGCCAGAAGGCAAACACCGCCAGCAGCAGCAAGGCCGGCGCCAGGAACAGCCAGGCCGCAACGGAACGTTTCATCGCGCCACCTCGAGCTTGCGATTCCATATCGCGACGGCAGCGTCGAGCGCTTGCTGGATATCAGCGCGGCTGGTGACGCCAGCTTCTACCGCCTTCACGAGCGCACGGCGCAGTTCGTCGTAGTCTTCGATGCCCGCCACGTACATGGTGCGTGAGTGCGGCATCGATACCGCGCCGGCCGCAACGGCTTTTTCCGACGCACCCGCATCCGGCGGTACGGCGGTAAAGAACGGATCATTGGCAGCTTGCGCCGAGGCGGGAAACACACTGGCCTGGCGCGCAAATTCGAGCTGGTTCGCATCGTTGGTGAGGAAGCGCGCGAACTTGCCAATGCCTGGCAAATCGGCCGCCGGCACCCGGGCCGGCACGCCGAAGTGGATCAGCCAGCCGCCATCGGCAATCCCGGTCGGTCCCAGCGGCGCCGGCGCGACATCGGTGATTGCATACACGTCGCGCGCATCGGCCTGGATGCGCTTCAGGGCCGTCGGCGGCGCCAGCAGCATGCCAAGGCGTCCGCTCTTGTAAGCCTCTACCGCCGGCGGGAAGTTATCTTCCGCGAACAGGCCGTCTTTCAGCAGCCCGCCAGCGCGATACGTCTCGGCCAGTTTGCGGACAAACGCGACGTGGGCAGGCGAATTGAAAACTGCCCGGCCGCCAGCAAGGACCGGCAAGCCTTGCTGCAGCATCAACCCATCGACCTTGGACAGGGCAGGGCACAGGCCGGCCTTGCCGGTGCGCAGGGCAATCTGCCGTGCAAACGCCAGTTGCTCGTCCAGGTTGCGCGGCGCATGGGCAATGCCTGCCGCGCGGAAGATCTCCCGGTTGTAGGCGATCACCGCGACGTTGCTGTACATCGGGAAGCCGAAAGTCCTGCCGCCGAAGGAAAGATCCTTCAATGCGCTGGGCAGGTAGCGCGAACGCTCGGCGCCGAGCAGCGAATCGACAGGCGTCAGCAGTCCGTCGCGGGCGAATTCCTCTGCCCATGGCACGTTCAGGTTGACCAATGCCGGCGGCTTGCCGGCCACGATGCGCGTGACCAGCTTGGTCTGGATAATGTCCCATGGGAAGTCGACCCATTCCAGCTTGACGCCGGGATTGGCCGCTTCGTAGCGCTTCACCACGCCTTCGAAATAAGGCGTGAAACGCGGCTTCATGCTGAAGGTCCAGAACTCGATATGCTGCAACGGCGCAGCCAGCGTGGCGCCGGCAACGGCCATCAATGCAGCAAGCAGGAGACTGTTCTTCATCGATGGCCGCGCGCGGGGATCAGTGGGTCTTGGTGACTTTATTCAGGTGACGCGGACGATCCGGGTCCAGGCCGCGCGCTGCCGACAGCTTGGCCGCCATCACATAGAACGCCTGGATGGCGACAATCGGATCGAGGTCCGGCGTGGCCGCAACCGGCAAGGTCAGGTCGCGGCTTGCGACGTCTTCCGGCGCCGCAAGCAGCACGCGCGCGCCACGGCCGCGCATTTCCTCCGCCAATGCCAGCAGGCCTGCCTGGGTCGGGCCGCGGGTGGCGAAGATCAGCAGCGGATAGCCTTCTTCGATCAGCGCCATCGGACCGTGCTTGATTTCGGCGCCGGAGAAGGCTTCTGCCTGCAGTGCCGAGGTTTCCTTGAATTTCAGCGAGGCTTCCAGGGCGACCGGGAAGCTGATGCCGCGGCCAACCACCATGATGTTGCGTGCCGGGGCCAGTACTTCGATTGCCGGCGACCAGTCCACATTGCAGGCCGCGCGCAGTGCATCGGGCAGCGCAGCCAGGCCTTCCAGCAGTTCCGGATCGTTCTGCCAGTGCGCGACCATGCGTGCGCCGGCGACCAGGGAAGTGATGAAACTCTTGGTGGCGGCAACGCTCTGTTCTTTGCCGGCGCGCAGCGGCATGGCCCATTCGGCGCTGTGCGCCAGCGGCGAGTCGGCATCGTTGACCAGCGCCACGGTGGTGGCGCCCCCATCGCGGAAGTAGCGGATCGGTTCCACCACGTCCGGGCTCTGGCCCGATTGCGAGACGGACACCACCAGCGTATCGCGTGTGATCAGCGGCGATTTGTGCAGCGTTACCAGCGACATCGGCAGTGAAGCCACCACGCGCCCCAGGCGCGACATGATCAGGTAAGCGATGTAGTTGCAGGCATGGTCCGAGCTGCCGCGTGCCACGGTCAGCGCGGAATTGAACGGAGTGCTCCTCAGTTTGCGGCCCAGTTCCGCGTAGCGGTCGGTGTCGTTCGCCAACTGCTGTTCCACGCAGTCGGCGGCAGACAGGGCTTCTTTAAGCATCATTGAGGTCACAACGTTCTCCTTCGATATAAACGGCTTTCAGTTTCAAGTCCCGGTCCATCACGACCAGGTCGGCATACGCGCCGCGTGCCAGGCGGCCGCGGTCCTGCAGGCCGAGGTAGTCGGCCGCATGGGTGGAAACTCGTTTGGAGGCGTCGGCCAGGTCGAGGCCCAGCCCGACGAGGTTGCGCAGGGCCTGGTCCAGCGTCAGCGTGGAACCGGCCAGGGTGCCGTCGGGCAGGCGCACGCCGCCCATGCACTTATGGACGATGTGGCGGCCCAGCATGTACTCGCCATCCGGCATGCCGGTGGCAGCCGTGGAATCGGTCACGCAATACAGGCGCGGGATGGCGCGCAGCGCGCCTTTGATTGCGCCTGGATGCACGTGCAGGAGATCGGGAATCAGTTCGGCGAATTCGGCGTGCGCCAGGGCGGCGCCAACCATGCCGGGCTCGCGGTGGTGCAGCCCGCTCATCGCGTTGAACAGATGGGTGAAGCCTGTAGCGCCATGGTCCAGCGCGGCCACGCCTTCTTCATAAGAGCCCAGCGTGTGGCCGATCTGCACCCGCACGCCGTGGTTGGCCAAGTCGCGTACCAGCTCCAGGTGGCCGGAAATTTCCGGCGCCACGGTGATCACGCGCATCGGCGCCAGTTGTTCCAGGCGATGGACTTCTTCAATGGTGGCGGCGCGCGCGAAGTTCGGCTGCGCACCCAGCTTGCCGCTGTTGATGTACGGGCCTTCCAGGTGGGCGCCCAGCACGCGCGCTTCGCCCTTGCCGCGCTGGCGCACCGCCTTGCCGATGGCGGCCAGCGCCACGTCGATATCTTCAGGTGGCGCGGTCATGGTGGTGGCCAGCATGGAGGTGGTGCCGTGGCGCGCGTGGATGGCGGCAATCGCATGCACTGCGTCGCCGCCTTCCATCACGTCCTTGCCGGCGCCGCCGTGCACGTGCAGGTCGATGAAGCCGGGCAGGATGTAGTCGTCGCCGTTCTGTTTCGGATCGGTGCTGCTGCCTGCGACGTCCTCGATCCGCTCGCCGAAGGAAATCGTTCCGTTCAGCCAGCCGGACGGTGTCAGGATATTGCCTTTGATTGCCTCGTTCATCGACGCGACTCCGCTACAAATTCATAATAGTCACTCCGGCAGAAGGAGTGGGTAAGTTCTACCGCCGCGCCGCTCTCCAGGTAGCTCACACGCGTAATGTGCAGCATGGCGGTGCCGGGCGCGATATTGGCCAGGCGCGCCTGCTCGGCATTGGCGTTGATGGCGCGGATGTGCTGCAGCGCGCGCATCGGCACGTTGCCGGTGGCCTCCAGGTAGCCGTACAGCGAACCGTTCACCGTGCCGGGATCGGGCATGTACATGGCGGGGATGGTCGAGGTCTCGATGGCCATCACCACGTCGTCGGCCGTGCGCAGGCGCTTCAGGCGCGCCACCGGCATATTTGGCGACAGTCCCAGCGACAGCAATTCCAGCGGCGCTGCTACCCCGATCTCGCGCTGCAGCCAGCGCGAGCCGGCGGTAAAGCCGCGCTGGCGCAGCTCTTCCGAAAAACTGGTCAGGCGCGACAGCGGCTGCTCCAGCTTGGGCGTGATGTAAGTTCCGGAACCGCGGCGGCGCGTCAGCATGCCGCGCGCGCACAGCATGTCGATCGCCTTGCGTGCGGTCACCCGCGAGATATTGAGTATTTCCGACAGCACCCGTTCGGACGGCAGCGCCTCGTTGGCACGCCAGTCGCCGCTTGCTATGCCATCGGACAGCTTGTTTGCCAACTGCATGTACAGAGGGGTGTCGCTGTCGGCGTCAGGCCGGAAATCGCTCAACTGGGATAGCACGGGCTACTCCTTCAAATGTTGTTGGATCAGGCGCAGGCCACCGGCGGCCGAATCGCCCCTGGGTGGAACAATCCGCTGCAGCAGGGCAGGCGGCAGGTAGGCGCGCAGCGGCTCGCCGAGCCCGCCGCACAGGGCGATCGGCAGCGTGCCGCTCGGATCCAGGCCGTGCGCGATCAGCGCCACTTGCTGGCCCGCGGCGGACAGGATGCTGTGCGCTGTGGCATCGCTTTCCGCATGCTGCAGGACGATGCGCGCCAGCTGAGCGAAGGCGGTCTGGTTGGCGTTGGCCAGCCAGACCTGGATGCGGTCGCGGCTACCTCCGCAGGCGTCGGCCACCGCCTGCGCGAAGGAGCTGCCCTCGACACGGCCATCGACCACCTGCTGCACATGGTTGATCGCCTTCATCCCGATCCACGCGCCGCCGGCTTCGTCGCCGGAAGGGAAGCCCCAGCCGCCCACTTCATGGCGCGAGCCGTCGGCATGCAGGATTTCGCCCACGCTGCCGGTACCTAGCGCGATGATGGCGCCAGGCCGGCCTTCATGCGCGCCAAGCACAGTGGTAAAGGCATCGGTTTCCAGCGCCACGGCGGCAAAGCCAGGGTTGGCCGCCACGAAATTGGCGGCCCACTGCTTGTTATGCACGCCTGCCAGGCCCAGGCCAATGGCAATGTGCTGGCGTGCCGGTTGTGCCACGCCGGCTGCCTCGAAGGCGCGCGCCGTTGCTTCCTCCACCGCGGCCCAGGCATTCTTAATACCGTGCAGCAGGGCGGATGGACCGGCCTGGCCTTCGCCCAGCAACTGCCCGTCGGCACGCGCCAGGCGCACGCGTGTACCACTGCCGCCGCCATCGACGCCTATCAGGAATTCGATCATTTTTTCAAGGGATGAAAAGAACTGTGGCGACTATATGAGGAGCACACCAGCTTGTCAACAGGTATTTAACTGGTATTGTTTAGGTCTTTGCCTAAACAGCGAAAACATTCTGCAAGTCGTTGAATTGTATGATGTTTGATTGGTGCTGGAATGGTATGCACTTTGGTATGGACTGTGGTGCCAAAGTTGCAATATGGACGAAAAAAAGCCCGGCACGCTGGCCGGGCATAGGGAGAATAGCTAATCGCTGCCGGCGCCTCAGGCGTCAGCAGCGATGTCGTCAATCATTCGGCGTGGGCGCCACGACGGTCGACCGTCACCACACGCTGTTTATCGGAAACCAGTTGCTGGCCTTGTGCGGCCACCTTGCCTTCCACGTTGACCGTGGCATTGCCCGGGCCGCGCACATTGACTTCGGCCTGCTTGGCCAGCATGTCGCGCGCATCCAGGCTGCCGGAACCGGTCACCTGCGCATTCAGGGAGCTGGTCCAGCCGCGCAGTTGCACGCCGCCTGGCCCGCTCATGGTGACTTTGACGTCCTTGCATTCCGGTTCGGCATGCAGGTCGCCCGAGCCGCGCACGTCGGCATCCAGCGAATCGCTGACCTTGCTCAGGTAGATATTGCCGGGGCCCTTGCTGCGCGCGATGGCCTTGGCCACCTTGAGCTGCTTGGCATCCAGGTCGCCCGAGCCGCTGACATCGGCGCTCAGGGTTTCGCTGCTGCCGGACAGGTTCATGCCGCCCGGACCGCTCAGGCTGACGCGGGTATTCTGGGTTTGCAGGCCGCGCGCTTCCAGGTCGCCGGAGCCGTGCACTTCGGCGTCGAACTTCTTGATCTGGCCGTTCAGGCAGGCGCTGCCAGGGCCATTCAGCATGGCGCTGACGTTTTCCACCTGCATGCTGCAGGCTTCCAGGTCACCGGAGCCGGAAATGTCGACGCGGATATCGCGGCTGCTGCCGCGCAGCTCGACCGAGCCGGGGCCGCTCATCGACGCGTTGATTTTGTTGGCGCGCACGTCGCCCGCTTCCAGGTCGCCCGACCCGGACAGGACCGCATTCAGGTCGCCGGTAATGGCCGGGGCGCTCACGTCGCCAGGACCGGTCATGACCAGGTTCACATTGGTGGCGCGCATGCGGTGCAGGTGCATGTCGCCGCTGCCGCTGGCCTTGACGATCAGCTCGGTCGCCGTGCCTGAGGCGCTGAAATCGCCGGGGCCGGTCGAGATCAGTTTCAGCTCGCTGCTGTCGACCCTTTCCAGCTCGACGTCGCCGCTGCCGCTGGAACTCAGGGCTTTCAGGCCGCTGGTGCTGATTTTCACGATAACGGGCTCGCGCTGCTTGCCGAAGCTGAACACCCAGTGGTTGCGGCGCAGCGGACGCACGTGCAGGGTATCGCCCTGGACCACGGTTTCCAGCTGCTCGACCTGGCGTTTCGGGCCGCTGACTTCCACGCCCGTTTCGCCCTGGGCATTGATCAGCACCTTGTAAGGGCCTTCCAGTTCAATCCGGGAAAAAGCAGTCACCGGGCGGTTTTCCCTGGTCGGGGTGAGGTCGGCCTTCTTTTCGCTGTCCGGAGGGCTGGCATGCAGGGCGGTGACGCCTAGCGCGATCAGGGAAACAGCGGCGCCGTAGGTGATCAGCTTATTCATTTTGATTGTCACTGTTCAGGATTGGTGATGCTCGAACGATATGCGAATCGGCGTCGCCGCCGGGCCGGAAAAAGACAGACGCGCAAAAACGGGGAACCAACTGCAATTTTCCGATACTGAAATGCACACGGTAGCGGGCAAAAAGTTGTGATTTCGCCTTGAAATGTCATAATGCTCGTCAGGAGAGACACTTATGATCAAGTACTTGGGGACCAAAAAGACCGACCAGGGTGGAACGGTATACGTGTTCCTGATCAATGGTTTGCAGAAGGAAGTCCGCGAGGGTTCCCTGAAGCAATATCCTGGCTGCTACGAAGCGTTGCCTCCATCGGCCAAGGCCAAGATCAGTGCCAACCGCGCCTGGTTCCAGAAGCTGTAAATGATGCGGCGCTTCTTCACGGCGGCGGGCCTGCTGGCCGCCAGTCTCGCGGCGCAGGCAGCGCCGCCTTCCCACTTCGGCGATGTGCTCGGCAATGGCTTGCTGTGCCGCGACCAGACCTCCAACCGTTATTATTTCGACTATCTCAGCCAATATTTCGGGCGCCCCTACAAGCGCGAAGGCGGGGCCTACTGGTTCCGTACCAATGACGCGATCCTGTGGGGTTTTCCCGTGCTGGAGGTGATCATCAGCGACGAAAGCTACCCGTACAGCTTTGTCGGCGCCGTAACCGATACCACGCCCGAGGAGCTGGAAAAGGCCATCCTCCGCCAGGACGGCCAGGCCTATGCGAAAATCGACACTTCGCGCTATCCGGTGCGGGAGTCCAAGCCGGGCAGCCGCATCGTCTATTTCAACACGCGCTCCAAGATATACTGCGCCAAATTCAAGCAACTGCCGCCCGCGCTGCGCTAAGCGCCGACCATGTACACGCAATACTTCAACCTCAAACAGCAGCCGTTCTCGATTGCCCCCGACCCGCGTTACCTGTTCATGAGCGAACGGCACCGCGAGGCGCTGGCGCACCTCCTGTACGGCGTGGGAAGCGGCGGCGGCTTCGTGCTGCTGACCGGCGAAATCGGCGCCGGCAAGACCACGGTGTGCCGCTGTTTCATGGAGCAGATCCCGGCCGATTGCCGGCTCGCCTATATCTTCAATCCCAAGCTGACGGTGGAAGAACTGCTGCAGTCGGTGTGCGATGAATTCGGCGTGGCGCCGGAGGGGGCGAGCGTCAAATCGTATGTGGACGCGGTCAACAGCTACCTGCTGGAGTCGCACGCGGCCGGCCTGAATAATGTGCTCGTCATCGACGAGGCGCAAAACCTGTCGGCCGATGTGCTGGAGCAGTTGCGCCTCCTGACCAACCTGGAAACCAGCGAACGCAAGCTGCTGCAGATTATCCTGATCGGCCAGCCGGAACTGCGCCAGATGCTGGCGCGGCCGGAGCTCGAGCAACTGGCGCAGCGGGTGATTGCCCGCTACCACCTGGGGCCTTTGTCCGAGGCGGAGGTGGGCAGCTATATCCAGCACCGGCTGGCGGTGGCTGGCGCTGGCGCGGTGGAGCTGTTCCCGCGCGGGCTGCTGCGGCGCATCCACCAATTGAGCAAGGGCGTGCCGCGCAGGATCAACCTGCTGTGCGACCGGGCGCTGCTGGGCGCCTATGTCGAAAACCGCGCGCAGGTGAATGCCACCATATTGCGCCGGGCGGCGGAGGAAGTGTTTGCAGGCGAGGCCGCGCCGGTTCGCGTTCGGGCGTGGCGCGTAGCTGCCGCCGGCGTGCTGGCCGGGGCGGCGTTGACTGCCGCCGCAGCATGGCAGTTGATGCCGTCTGCGCGCGCGCCATCCACGCCCGCCACTGCAACCGCGCCGAAGGCGATTGTCCCGGCGTCGCAAACTGCGGCCCCGGTTGCGAAAGTCGCTGCAGCACCGCCCGCAATCGCCGGTCCCGCGCAGGTGGCCGCCGCTGCGCCCCAATCCACCATGCCGGCCTGGCTCACAATGGACGCAGCCCTTGGCCAGCTCGCCGCCAAATGGGAGGTGGCGCTGGAGGAAGGTGAAGGCTGCGCCGAAGCCGCCAAACGCAACTTGCGCTGCATGCAAACCAAGGGCGGCCTGGAAGAAATCCGCAATCTGGACCGCCCAGTCATTATCAAGCTGCGCGACGGCGACTCCTTGCCGCGCAATGTCCTGCTGACCGCTCTCGACGACAAGAGCGCTACGCTGGTCGGGGCCCGTGGCAGCGAGAAGGTGGCACTGGGAGCGCTGGATGCCCGCTTCGACGGTACCTTCACCACCTTCTGGCGTGCGCCGCGTTCCTGGCGTGAAGAAGTCCGCGAAGGCGACAAGGGGCCGGACGTCGACTGGCTGGCGCGTCGCCTGGCACAAATGAACGGGGTCAAGAAACCGCGCGATAACCAGCCACTAGCTGGTGAAACTTTGCGATACTTGCGCGAGTTCCAGCTCGCCCAAGGCTTGAAGGCCGACGGCGTGGCGGGACCACGAACTTTCATCCGCCTGTCGCAGCCGGGCAGGGAGACCGAGCCGCACCTGCTGGTCGAGGCGGGTAAATAATATGTCCTATATTCTCGAAGCACTGAAAAAAGCGCAGGCCGAACGCCAGATTGGCAGCACCCCGACCATTCACGCACCCACGTTGGCCACCGCGCCGGCAGGGCAGGGCGCGTCCAGCAGGCGCACCCCGGTGATCGTCGCGATGGCGCTGATGGCCGCAGCCATCGCCGGCCTTGCGACCATGCTGGTGCGCCAGCAGCCAGCGGCGAGCCAGCAGCCAGCGGCAAGCGCGCCGCTCGCCGTCAGTCAGTCGCCCGCCGTCAGCCTGCCGCCCGCCGCGAGCCTGCCGACAGTCGCCGCCCAGCCGCCAGCCAGCGCCGCGCCGGTTGCCGCCGCTCCGGCCGTGGGCCCAGCCGCCGCCAACAGCAGCGCCACACCCGTGGCCACCGCTTCCGGACCAGGCCGCGACGCTCACAGCGCACCAGCAGCTACCGCAGTCGCCGTTTCCGGCGCCACCCCGGCAGCGCCGGCCGCCGCGATCACCGCAGTCCCGGCGCCAGCACGCCCAGGAGAAGCACCTCCAGCGCAGCGAGCGATCGGCCAGCAAACGTCCAGCCAGCGCGCTGCCGACGCCCATGTCGCAGCGCCATCCGCAGCCCGCGCCGCGGAGGCTCCCCAGTTGCCCGCCCAGAAGCAAGCCGGAAACTGGGTCCGCGGTGCAGACGTAACGCAGGCGGCCCCGGTCGCGGCTCCGCCCCAGGCGCCAGCGCCGGCAGAAGAACAAGTGCAATCCCTGCGCGAGCTCCCCGAGCCGATCCAGCGCGCTATCCCCCAGATCACTCTTGGTGGCTACATGTATTCGAAAAATCCCGCCGATCGCCTGCTGCTGATCGACAAAGTGCTGCGCAGGGAAGGCGAGGAAGTCGCCCCCGGCCTGATCCTGGACAAACTCCAGCCCAAGCAAGCCATCTTCAGCTTCCGCGGCTACCGTTACCGGGTACCGCTATGAACAGCAAGCAGAACGTGGTCGGCGTCACCGGCCCTTCGGGCAGCGGCAAGACCACCCTGATCGAATACCTGGTCACCGAACTGGCCGCGCGCGGCTGGAAAGTCAACGTCATCAAGCATAGCCACCATGACTTCGAGCTCGAACCGCCAAGGAAAGACAGCGCCCGCTTCCGCCATGCCGGCGCCGCCGAGGTGATGATCGCCTCGCCTTATCGTTTCGCCATCATCCACGAACTGCGCGGAGCCGAAGAACCCGGCGCCGACGAGCAACTTGCCCGCCTGCAGCCCGCCGACCTGACCCTGGTCGAAGGCTTCCACGCATGGCAAATCGACAAGCTGGAAGTCTACCGTGCCATCGCCGGCCAGCCACCGCGTTATCTCGACGACCATACGATTGTCGCGGTCGCCTCCGACCAGCCAGCCCCGGACGGCCTGCCGCCTCGCCTGCAATGGCTCGACCTGAATCGCCCCGACACCGTACTGTCCTGGCTCATCAAAAAAATCCCGCGCCAAGCCTAAAGTTCGCCAAATCCCATCCGTAAATCTGGATAGATACGAGTGGGAGGTTTAAATGGATGCAGTGAGCATTGCAAAACTGGCAACGACAATGGCCGATACGAGCAATCGTACCGAGGTTGGCTACGCCGTGCTGAAACGAGCAATGGACGTGCAAGCCTCCAGCGCCCAGGCCCTGATCGAAGCGATTCCGCCCGCGACGCCTGCCGCCAACCTGCCGTCCCACCTCGGCCAGAACATCAACACCACCGCCTGAACGCCGGTCGCCAAGACCTCGCGCAGGCCGCAAGGAACCCGCCGCACCCGCACCGGTGCCAGCGGGTTTTTTTTATGGTCTAATCGCACACCTGCAAACCTACAGAGGAGACCCTGCATGAAAAACCGTCAAGCCCTGATCGCCGCCGCCCTGGCCACCGTCTGCGCCACCGCCAGCACCGTTGCTTCCGCAGCCCAGGACAAGCCAGCAGCGGAAAAAGAAAAATGCTACGGCATCGCCAAGGCTGGCCAGAACGACTGCGCCACCGGCACCCACGGCTGCTCCAACCAGGCCAAGACCGACAATATGGCTGGCGAGTGGAAATTCGTCGCCAAAGGCACCTGCGAAAAAGCCGGCGGCAAGACCGCCGCTCCAGCCAAGTAAGCAATGACGCAACACGCCGTAGCGCGGGGAGCAGGCATCGGATTGCGGGCACCGCACTACCGCCAGTTCCTCGAGCAGCGGCCACGCGCCTCCTGGCTTGAGGTACATACTGAAAACTACCTCGACCAGGCCGGCGGCGACTTCCACGTACTGCAGGAACTGAGGCGCGACTACGCGATCAGCCTGCACGGCGTAGGCCTGGGCCTCGGCTCGGCACGAGGCTTCAGCGCCGACCACCTCGCGCGTGTCGTAAGCCTCGCCCAGCGCATTGAGCCGGCGCTGGTCTCCGAACACTTGTGCTGGGGCGCAGTCTTCGACCGCCACCTCAACGACCTGCTGCCGCTGGCGCTGAACCACGCCGCGCTTGACCTGCTGGCAGAGCGGGTAGGGCGCATGCAGGACGCGCTTGGCCGCGCCATCCTGCTCGAGAACGTTTCCAGCTTCGTGCGCTTCGCCGACGACGCAATGAGCGAGGCGGAATTCCTCGCCGCCCTGGCGCGCCGCACCGGTTGCGGCCTGCTGCTGGATGTGAACAACCTGTACGTCAACCAGTTGAACCACGGTGAGGACGCCGTGGCAGCGCTGCGAGCGATTGCCCCCGGCACAGTCGGCGAAATCCACCTCGCCGGACACCTCGTCACCCCCGATGCTGTCGTCGACCACCACGGCGCGGTTGTCGCCGATCCCGTCTGGCGCCTGTATGAAGCAGCACTAAGCCGCTTCGGCGCCGTGCCCTCGCTGATCGAATGGGATACCGATATCCCGCCCCTTGAAATCCTGCTTGGCGAGGCCGCCAAAGCAGCTGCGATTGCCGCCAACTTCCCGACTCCCGGGAAAATCGATTTGGGCACCGCGAGCAGGAGCGGGCAATCCCTGCCGGTCGGCTGCGACGCATTAGCCGCGCAGCAGCAAGCATTTTCCGACGCCTTGTTCACGCCGGCAGCCGAAGCCTCGCTACAGCTCAGGCACGGCGAACGCTTCGGTCTATACCGGGGCAACCTGGCTTCTACCTGGACCAAGGCCCTGGCTGCTGCCTATCCCGTTATTGCGCAACTGGTTGGTGAAGAGTTCTTCGCTGCGCTGGCTCGCGAATACGGCCGCGCCCACCCTTCCGATAGCGGAGACCTGAACCATTTCGGCGCCCGCTTCGAGCCCTTCCTGCGCGGCTTCGAGCACGTCAAGGACTTGCCCTACCTGCCCGACATGGCTCGCCTGGAATGGCAACTGCACCGCATCCACTACGCCCGGCACGAGCCCGCGCTGCAAGCGCAGGACATCAACCCGCAAACGGTGGAGGACCAAAGCTTCCGCTGGCAGCCTACTGCCCAGCTTTTCGAGTCGGAATGGGCAGTCGTGCCACTCTGGCTGGCCCATCAGGGCATGCCATTCCCGCAAAAGATGGACGAGCCAAGCCGCGCGCTCCTCAGCCGTCCTGCATGGACAGCCCAGGTCGTGCAGCTGCAAGCGCCGCAATACGCAGCGCTGCAGGCATTAAGGGAAGGGAAGACATTCGGCGACGCGCTCGACGCTGCCTTTGCACTGGATGAAAACTTCAACGTTGCCGCCAGCCTCCAGCAATGGCTGCAGCAGCAAATCCTAGTTAAACGCCCGCATTAACTTGTCTTCGCCGGACAAGTCCCGGTGCAGCAGGTTAGCGCGGTGGGTCGCCTCGATCATGCGCAGAAGGTGCGCATCCTCACACCGTTCCAGCTCTTCATTGGCTGCAAGCAAGGCCTGGGCGAGCTTGGCGCGCGCCGACTGGTACAGCACGCTGGTGTAATGATCGGTATTCTTGAGCAGCTCTTCGGCATTCTCGATGACCTGGCGCAGGTCACCGATCAGTTGTTCCTGGGACTGCACTTGCTTCTCGTCGGGACCATCCATGGAGCTAACCCTCCGCGCGGATCAATCAGGCCGCACTGCCCTCGGCATGAACGTCGATCTGCACGTCGCCCAGGCGCACCTTCTGGCCCGCCCGGATCTTCGCCGTCTTGCGCAACTCCTGTTTGCCGTCGACCTTGACATCGCCGCTCGCCACGATCTGCTTGCCGGCGCCGCCGCTGTCGCATAGGCCAACTACCTTCAGGAGCTGGTTCAGCTCGATGTACTCGCCTGTCAATTCGAAATCTACTTTTTGCATTTTAATCCTCTTTCTGTTGGGTTGGCGCGGAGGTGTTGTATTCCCACCGAGCATTAACCCTTGCCGCCGGGCTTCGTCATCTCCAGCGGAACAATCCACTCGTTGAACTGGCTTTCGTTCACAAAACCAAGGGCTAACGCCGCCTCTTTCAAGGTCGTGCCCTCGTGCTGCGCCTTCTTCGCAATTTGCGCGGCGCGATCATAACCGATATGGGGAGCCAGCGCGGTAACGAGCATCAGCGACCGCTCCATCAGCTCTGCGATGCGGCCCAGGTTGGGTTCGATGCCATGGGCGCAGTGCTCGTCGAAGCTGCGCATGCCGTCCGCCAGCAGGCGGGCGCTTTGCAGGAAATTGTGGGCGATCAGCGGCTTGAACACGTTCAGCTCGAAATTGCCGGAGGAGCCGCCGACGGTGATCGCTACGTCGTTGCCGAACACCTGGCAGCACAGCATGGTCAGCGCTTCGCTCTGGGTCGGATTGACCTTGCCCGGCATGATCGAGCTGCCCGGCTCATTTTCCGGGATGCTGATTTCACCCAGGCCGGAGCGTGGGCCGGAAGCCATCCAGCGCACGTCGTTGGCCAGTTTCATCAGGGCGGTGGCCAGCGTCTTCAGGGAGCCATGGGCGGATACCAGGGCATCATGCCCGGCCAGCGCGGCGAACTTGTTGTCGGCAGTGCGGAAGGGCAGTTTCAGCCGGCTCGCCAGCTCGGCAGCGATGCGCGTTGCATACTCGGGATGCGAGTTCAGGCCGGTGCCGACCGCGGTGCCGCCGGCCGCCAGTTCCAGCACGGCGGGCAGGGTGGCTTCGATGGCTTTTTCGGCATAGTCCAGTTGGGCCACATAGCCGGAAAATTCCTGTCCCAGGGTCAGCGGCGTGGCATCCTGCAGGTGGGTGCGGCCGATTTTGACGATGCCCTCGAATGCCTGCGCCTTTGCCTGCAATGTGGCTCGCAGCTGGCGCAGCGCCGGCAGGACGTTGGTCGCCACAGCCTGCGCTGCCGCCACGTGCATGGCGGTAGGGAAGATGTCGTTCGACGACTGGCCTTTATTGACGTCATCGTTTGGATGCAGCTTGCGGCCCTCGCCGCGCTCGCCGCCCATCAGCTCGGAGGCGCGGTTGGCCAGCACCTCGTTCATGTTCATGTTTGACTGGGTGCCGGAGCCGGTCTGCCATACGGCCAGCGGGAATTCGCCCGGATGTTTGCCCTCCAGGACTTCATCGGCAGCCTGCATGATGGCGTTGGCCTTGGCGCTATCGAGCACGCCGAGGTCGACGTTGACCTTGGCGGCCGCGCGCTTCACGCTGGCAAGCGCGGCGATCAGTTCGGCCGGCATGCGTTCGCTGGAAATGCGGAAGTGCTCGAGCGAGCGCTGGGTCTGGGCGCCCCACAACTGGCTGGCTGGAACTTCAATCGGGCCAAAGCTGTCACGCTCGGTTCTGCTGTTCATCTGGGGCTCCCTCGTTGGAAAGTGATGCTTGGATTCTAACGCCAATGCCACTCACTCTGCCGAGGCCTACAAAAAACGGATATTCTGCCGTTAATGAATACATCGAAGTAACAGGCCTGTCTTCCATGCTAAGCAAACGATTGACCATTCGCACCCTCGCGTTGCCGCTGCTCGCCGCCGCCCTGTGCGGTGCGCCGCGCGCGGCCGAACTGGGCGAGATCAAGGTCAATTCCCACATTGGCCAGCAGCTTTCGGCGGATATCGAACTGGTTGACCTGACAGCTGCCGACCTGGCCGACATCCAGGCCAGGCTGGCGAACCCGGATGTCTTCAAGGGCGCCAATGTGGCTATGCCGCCGGCGCTTGGCGGCCTGTATATTTCCATCGCAAAGCGCGACAACAAGCGCTTCCTGCACCTTACCACGCTGCAGCCGGTGAATGCAGAAGCCTTGCACCTGTTCCTTGAACTGAATAGTGGAGGGCGGCAGATCATCCGCGCCGCTTCGCTCTGGCTGACGCCTGAGCCGCCCGGTCAGCGGCCTGTGACCGTGGCCGCAATGCCCGCGGCAGAACCGGTGCCCCTGGCCGCAGCGGCTGCGAAGCCCGCTGCCCCCGCACCGGCCGCCTTCAGCCCGCCATTGCAGGCCAATAGCGAGGCAGGGCTGAACGAAGCGGCGCAACGCGCGTTTGCGCACCGCCAGCAGGTCGCCATGGCCAAGGCCAGGGAGCAAAGTGCAAATCCACCGCCGCAACCTGCACCGGCCGCTGTGCCAAAACCAGAGCCTGACCGGGCGCCCGGGCCGGCACCGTCCACACGCAAGGTGACGCCAAAGCCTGCCACCGCGGCCGCAACAGCGTCCGCTCCTGCGGTGACGCCAGCCCCGTCCGCTGCCGCCGCCCCGTCTTGCGCCCCGGCGAAGCAAGTGGAAGCCCAGCTCCGGCAATGCGAAGCGATGACAAGCAAGCTGGCGGACATAGAGGGCAAAGTGCATCGCCTTCAAATTGCCGCCGCGGCGCCGGCCGCAGCGGCCGCCACCAGCGCGCCGGCGCCTGCAGCCGCTGCGCCGAAAGCCGATGCGGCCCCGGCCAAGCCAGGCGCTGCCCCCGCCAAGCCTGGCGCCACCCCGGTTAAACCCGGTGTCGCTGCTGACCTGGCAGCGAACCCGCGCAGCAGGATGATGATGATTGCCGGGGGTGTGCTTGCAGGGTTGGCGGCGCTTGGAGGTGCGATCTACTTCATGCGTAAGCGCCAGGCAAAAGGGCCATTAAAGATATGGCAATCATTCCGCAAGAAAGGGAATGCCGAGGATGAGGTGCCGACGCTGGAAGACGCGGTGGAGGTCGCTGCACACTAGTAACTAGCATTGCGTCCGAGCTCTGGACAAGATTTTTTTACCTGCGTTATACTGGGCTCACACGGACCGGGTTCTGCCGCAGTCACCACCGATAGCGTGACGCGAACCGCAGAGCGACGTTGAAGAAACGACCCCTTCCGGAAGCTGTTCATAGCCGACTGAGGCGATATGAACGCCGGGTGCAACCGGCGCTGAGGCGACGCCAGGAGATACCTGGTGCTCGCCCCTCCGAATTCCAGGCGCCCCCAGCGGGCGCCTTTTGTATTAAAGGGGACGTACCCCTTTAACGGTACGTCCCCTCTAAAACAAAAAAGCGCCCGGAGGCGCTTTTCTTTTGAGTTCGCTGGAATCAGCCGTGCAGGCGATTCTGCCAGGAGTCGGTGACGTCGCGGATGGCGCGGTCGTTGGCCATGATCTGCTTCAGCAGCTCGATCTTGCGCTTGCGGGCATCGCCCTGCAGGGGAGCGGCACCGCCCATCAGGGCTACCGAAGCCGCGGCGCACTGGTTTTCCATGCTGTCGAGCGAATCCCAGTCGCTGGCTTGCGCGGCTCCCACCATCTGGCTGGTCAAACCGGCAATTTTTTCGTAGGTGGCGAGAACTTGGGTCGAGGACATTTGGAGCCTTGGATTCTGTGCGCGGAGTACCGCATGTCAGGATTAACGTCAGGCTCGGAAGGAACTTTAGGGTCTTTTTGAAAAATATTTGAGAAAATTCCAAAAAAATGCCGTTGCGCCCCCATCCCAAGGGTCACAACGGCAGACATTAAGCGAAATTGCTTAGCTGATCAGCTCATCCAGGCCGGCGCTCAGCTCGTCCAATGATGGCATTTGATCAATAAGAGCGTTTTCTTCCAGGCCCAGGCTCTCGGCTACCTCGGTAGGGTAGCAGGCGGCGATCTGTTCCGGAGACAGCTTGTTTTCGTCGATGCGGGCGCGCCAGGCCGCCAGGTGGATCACCGCAGCCAGCTCGTTCTCACCCGGATTGGGGATGGCAGCAATGGTTTCCGCAAAGGTCGGCGGGAATTTCCAGCGGTTGGCCAGTTCGGCGCCGACGTCGGCATAGGTGTAGCCCAGCGCAGCCTTTTCGGTTTCCAGGCGGCGCTCATCCAGCGGGCCGGCTGCCTTGTCGAGTGCCAGCGCCTGCTCAGGCATGCCGGCATGGATCACCAGTTGGCCGATCGAATGCATCATGCCGATGGTGAAGGCGAGGTCGGTGTTTTGCTTGCAAGCCTTGGCGATGAACTTGGCGCCCACGGCGGTGCGCAGGCTATAGCGCCAGAACTGGCGCAGGTCCATGCCGGGCACGGTCTTGAAGCCGCTCACCAGGCCGGAACTGATCACCAGCGTGCGCACGGTGACGAAGCCCAGCATCAGGATCGCATCCTCAACGGTGCCGATCGAGCGCGACACATGGTAATAGGCGGAATTGGCCAGGCGCAGCAGCTTGGCGCTCAGTACCGGGTCGGCCGACAATTTCTTGGCAATTTCCTCGGTGGAGACACTGGCCTTGTCGAAGCTGCTGATCAATTCGTCAACAACCTTCGGGGCGGTTGGCAACGCGGTTGGATTCTGGAACAGTGCTTCGAGCTTCATGAAAAATCTCCTCTAAATTCGGCGTTGCTGTGGGTGAAACTATATAGCGATTCCAGAGGGGAGTGCAGCAAGTTTTTAACAATCGTTGGACGCACTGCACAGCATTCCCAGCTTTCTGCATTTGATCCCGAAAATTTGCAGTCTGTCGCAATTGGGCGGTGTCATGCAAGCGTAGCGGCTAGAGTGCAGCCTGGCTCATTCCGCCACTTATAACTAGATAGGGATACAAAAAATGCAAGCATCCACCCGCGTCACGCCGCTCAAGCTGGCCCTAACCCTGGCCTTCTGTGGAGTCACTTTTGGATTGGCACCGGCGATTGCCCAACAGGCAGCCCCGGCCCCAGCAGCGCAAACGCAAGACGCCGTCCCGCTGCCGGGCGACGATTTCTTTGGCCATGTGAACGCCGACTGGCTGGCCAAGACCCAGATCCCGGCCGACAAAGGCAGCTGGGGCGCCGGCTCGGCGCTGGGCGACGCGACCAACGAGCGCATCGTCAAGCTGATCGACGAAACCGCCGCCAAATCGCCCACCGGCGACACCCGCCGCGTGACGGACTTCTACCGCAGCTTCATGGATGAAGCGGCAATCGAAGCGCATGGCCTGAAATCGCTCAAGCCGGAACTGGAAAAGATCGACGCCATCAAGGACAAGGCGGCGCTGGTACGCGCCCTGGCCAGTTCCATCCGCGCCGACGTGGACCCGCTGAATTCCACCAACTTCTATACCGAGAACCTGTTCGGCATCTGGATCGCTCAGGGCCTGACCGACCCGAACCACTACACCCCGTACATCCTGCAGGGTGGCCTGGGCATGCCGGACCGCGCCTACTACCTGGACGACAACCAGCGCATGCACCAGCTGCGCACCGCCTACCAGGCCCACATCGCCGCCATGCTGAAGCTGGCCGGCTACAGCGAACCGGAAACCCGCGCCGCCCGCGTCTATGAACTGGAGCGCAAGCTGGCCCAAGCCCACGGCAGCCGCGAAGATTCCGCCGACATCCAGAAGGCCAACAACACCTGGACCATGCGCGACTTCGCCGCCAAGGCGCCTGGCATGGACTGGCGCGCTTTCTTCCGCGCCGCCGGCCTGGGCAAGCAGAGCAAGTTCATCGTCTACCACCCAAGCGCTATTACCGGCAGCGCAGCCCTGGTGAACGAGATGCCGCTGCAAGCCTGGAAAGACTTCCTCGCTTTCCACACCGTGAACCATTTCGGCGGCTTCCTGCCGAAAGCCTTCGTCGACCAGCGCTTCGAATTCTATGGCCGCACCATGAACGGCACGCCGCAATTGTCGCCACGCTGGAAGCGCGGCCTGAGCGCCGTCAACAACGCGGTACCGGATGCCGCCGGCAAAATGTATGTCGAGCGCTATTTCCCGGCCGAAGCCAAGGCACGCCTGCAAACTATGGTGTCCAATATCGTCGACTCCTTCCGCAAGCGCGTCGATGCACTGGACTGGATGGCGCCAGCCACCAAGAAAGAAGCACAGGAAAAGCTGCGTACCCTGTACGTGGGCGTAGGCTATCCGGATAAATGGACTTCGTACGAAGGCCTGGAAATCAAGCCTGACGATGCGATGGGCAACGCGCTGCGTGCCGAGCAATTCCACTACAAGCAGCAGTTGGCAAAACTGGGCAAGAAGGTTGATCCAACCGAATGGTGCATGCCGCCGCACGTAGTGAACGCCGTGAACATGCCAATGCAGAATGCGCTGAACTTCCCGGCCGCCATCCTGCAGCCGCCATTCTTCGACATGAAGGCCAGCGATGCGCTGAACTACGGCGCGATCGGCGCCGTGATCGGCCATGAGATCAGCCACAGCTTTGACGACCAGGGCGCGCAGTTCGACTCCAAGGGCCGCCTGCGCGACTGGTGGACCAAGGAAGACGGCGAGCACTTCAAGCAGGCAGCAGCCAAGCTGGTGGCGCAGTACGACGCCTATGAAGCCTTCCCGGACCTGAAGCTGAACGGCACCCTGACCCTGAGCGAAAACCTGGCCGACCTGGCCGGCCTGGCTGCAGCGCTGGATGCGTACCACGTTTCGCTGGGCGGCAAAGCCACCCCGGCGCAGGACCGTGACTTCTTCAACGGCTACGCCGCGAGCTGGGCCAACAAGGCCCGCGATGCCTCGCTGCGCAACCAGGTCATGACCGACGGCCACTCACCGGCCAAGTGGCGCACCTACACCGTGCGCAACCTGGATGCCTGGTACCAGGCCTACGACGTGAAGCCGGGCCAGAAGCTGTACCTGGCGCCGGAACAGCGCGTGCGCGTCTGGTAAAGTAGGGGGATGGACGACATCGAGCAGATCACCCGCCGCACGCTGGAACATTACGAGCGCAACGCACAAGCCTTCCTCGAAGGCACGCGCGACCACGACGTAAGCCAGAACATTGCGGCGCTGCTCGATGCGATTGAAGGAACGCCCCCGTTCCGCATCCTTGACCTCGGTTGCGGCCCTGGCCGCGACCTGCGCACTTTCAAGTCGCTGGGGCATGAGCCGGTCGGCCTGGACGGCTCGGCCCATTTCGTGGAAATGGCGCAGAACTGGAGCGGCTGCACAGTCCTGCATCAGGACTTTGTCGCGCTGGACCTGCCGCCTGCATCGTTCGACGGCATCTTCGCCAACGCTTCCCTGTTCCACGTTCCCAGTGCCGTGCTGCCCGACGTGCTGCTACGCCTGCACGCGGCGTTAAAGCCGCGTGGAGTCCTGTTCAGCTCCAACCCGCGCGGCCACAACGAGGAAGGATGGAATGGCCCGCGCTACGGCTGTTACTACGATTTCGAGACCTGGTCCGAGGTAGTCAATGCAGCCGGTTTCGAACCCGTCACACACTATTACCGTCCGGCAGGCTTGCCTCGCGAACAGCAACCATGGCTGGCTTCAGTCTGGCGTAAAGGTTAGTTCTGTTAGCTTGCGTACAGTGGGTCTCGATGCCTGTTCGTATCATTTGCTCGTCGCACTTTTTTAATGAGGAGCGCATCATGAACAAGGATCAAGTGAAGGGCAAGGCGAAGGAAATCGGTGGCAAGATCCAGGAAGAAGCAGGGGAACTGGTCGGCAGCTCGAAACAGCAAGTGAAGGGCGTTGCCAACCAGGTAGAAGGCAAGCTGCAAAAACAGCGCGGCGACCTGCGCGAAGCCATTGACGACGCCACGGACGAGCTCATTGACCGCGGCAACCGCCAGTAACCGAGCCTCCAAGAGCCGGCACGCCGGCTCTTTCCCTATCTAGTGGGGTAGATTGGCGGCGTAGGCTTCGGCTGCTCGGCCTGCGCCGGTGACGTCAGCAGCAGGCCAACAATAGATATCCAACGTAGCGTATTTTCACTTTTTTGCGCACTCGTCAAATGAAGTGGCCCACACAGCCTTAACACCGGCCTCGTGGCTTGCCTTATCCATTTGGTTGAGCTTGTCGAAGTCTGTGAGGCGTGCGGTGAGAATGGCCGTGCAGGCGCAGACCGCTTCCTGGTCGTCTTTGCTCAGGTCCCGGAGCTTGGGATTCGTGCTTGCACCTGACATGCACTGGGGAACGCCTGAATTAATGATCTGGCTTTCCTGTTGGGCTCGCACACACTCCTTCATGGCCTTCGATCTAGTACTCTTGAGCAGGTCGACGTCGGCCGGAGCTGGCTCGTCGGCGTTACTGAACTGAGCGTTGCGCAACTTGTTTGCAATCGACTTTTGGGCGCAGCCGCAAATCGATGCCAGTTCGTCCGCCTTCCAACCGCTCTTCGCCGTATCGGACTTCATGCAATTCTCGTGTGCTATCGATGCGATCTGCTGGACTGCATTGTTGGACAAGACCTCGGCCTGCGCCATCGACATGGCGAAGAGCCCGCATAAAAAGAACAAACGCATCATTGCCTCTCGTGATTGTTAAATCGGCAATTGTAGATGAGTTTGTTCAACATTGCGAGCCGAGCCGGGATCGCGAAATTACTCTTCCCCGTCCGGTACGCCGAGCGGGAACATGTGCCGGTATGGCTTGGCTTCGGCCCAGCAGCGGGCGAATGATGGTCGTTCGCGCAGGCGGCGCAGGTAGGCCATTACGTGCTCGTGTTTTCCGGGGATAGGATGCGACCAGTGTGCGTAAAGGAGGAAGGGAGCGGCTGCGCAGTCGGCCATGCTGAATTCATCGCCGGCGGCCCAGGTACGGTGCGCCATCACTTTGTCCAGCCAGGCGTATGCCGTTTCCAGTTTGCGCCGGGCTTCGGCCACGCCATGCGGGTCGTGTTCGCCGTCGGGGCGCAGCACGTCGGCCACCAGCTTTTGCTGCGGCGTGGCGATGTGGTTGTCGAAGAAGCGATCCATCATGCGTACTTCCAGCGCGGCCTTGGGATCCGTCGGCAGCAGCTTCACAGGACCCGGATAGTAAAGCTGCAGGTGCTCGATGACGATGCTCGCTTCCACCACCATGCGCTCGCCATCCAGCAGGATCGGGAACTTCGCGATCGGCCACATTTCGCCGAATTGCTGGCAATTGGCGGCGTGGTCCGGCGACAGCATGCGGTACTCGAACGAGGTGCCGTTTTCATACAGCGCAATCAGCGCTTTCATCGAATAGGAAGAAAGGGGATGGTAGAAAAGTTGCAGGGACATGAGGCCTCCGTCAGAAGTGGTTGATCGTACCACTACGACGGATGGGGCATTCTCGGTTCGACAGGGCAAGACTCACTTCATCAAGATCATTGCGCTCATCCCGACGGCGAAGCTCAGCGCCAGGATGCCAGCCATCCAACTCACGATAATTCGGGAGGCCCGGTCTTCGTCCTTAAGGAATTCGGCTAGCCACTGTTTCATAGGAAGGTCTCCGTTTCGTTAATATCGTTAGTTTGATACCAGGCGAACTATTTGCAAGCGGCTTCAAGTGAAAAATGGACTTTACAGAACATAGACGCAGCTGCAGAGACCGCGAATATTGATATACAAAAGGTCCTATAGTGACTGGCCCAGGCGAATAAACTGTTGAATTCTTCAGTCGGTTCGCGAACAGGAAATAGGGCACCCAAGATTGCTATCATGCACGATACGACCAAGATCACGATGTTGGTCGAAAGTGTTAACCCAGCCCAATTCGGTGGTGCCGTGGTCTGCATATGCACGAGTAACTCGTAAGATGCACTTGCCGAAAAAACTATCGCTACCCAACCGAGCTGGCCGTCGTGTACTGTCCTTAAAAGATTCGTTCTGGAAGTGAAGGGTTCGATCGGCGAACAGATCTTACCGGCAATGAATAACATAGCCAGGGGAGCGAATATTGGTAACATAATGTTGATCGCGAACCAGCCCATCGTGAAAGCGTAGCGTGGCACGATCGGTGGCAGTTTGAGGCGCAGCAAAGAAAAAGCCCGCCGGCTTGCGCGGGCGGGCTTCAGGGCAGGGTGCTTGGCCCGGCGATTAGTTCGATTCCGGCTTCAGATGCTTGCGGAAGAAGGCGTCGATGTAGGTTTGCACGTGGCGCTTGGCCAGGCGGTTCGAGACGCCGTGCTTGGCGCCTGGGTAGGTCATCAACTCGAACTGCACGCCGCGGTTCACCAGTGCGTCGATCATCTTGGTGGTGTTGGTGAACAGGACGTTGTCGTCCGCCATGCCGTGGATCAGCAGCAGCTTCGACTTCAGGCCATCGACGTGATAGAACACGTTCGATTGCTTGTAGCCTTCCACGTTGTCGGACGGACGGTCCATGAACTGCTCGGTGTAGTGGGTGTCGTACAGGCCCCAGTCGGTCACCGGTGCGCCGGACACGCCAGCCGCGATCTTGTCCGAGCCTTGCGACAGCAGGCGCAGGGTCATGAAGCCGCCGTAGCTCCAGCCGTACACGCCGATGCGCTTGGCATCCACGTAGGATTGCTGGCCCAGCCAGTCGATGCCGGTCAGCTGGTCTTCCACTTCCACCTTGCCCAGGTTGCGGTAGATGGCGTCGGTGAACACGCGCTCGCGGCGCGAGGAGCCGCGGTTATCCAGGCGGAATACCACATAGCCTTGCTGCGCCATGTACTGGTCGAACTGAGCACCGTCCCACTTGCGGGTCACGTGCTGCGAGTGCGGGCCGCCGTAGGTGGACAGGTAGACCGGGTACTTCTTGCTGGCGTCGAACTTGTACGGCTTGATCATCGAGTAGTACAGGGTCTGGCCATCCTTCGCCTTCATATTGCCGAATTCGACCGGCAACTGGTCCGATTTGTACTTGAAGTAGGGATGCGACTCGTTGACTTCATTTTTTTCCAGCCAGCTCACCAGCGCGCCGTCCGGACGGCGGATCGCTACTTGCGGCGGGGTGGCGGGATCGGACCAGGTATCCACGAACACTTCGCCATGCTTGGAGAAGGAGGCGTCATGCCAGCCGTCGGCCTGGGTGATGCGCTTTGGCTTGTCGGCAGTCGAGCCGTCCAGTTTCAGCTCGTAGACTTGCTTGTCGTAGACCGCATCCTTGTTGGAGGAGACGAATACCTTGCCGGCCTTCTCGTCCACCGCCAGCACATCGTCGAAGCCCCACTCGCCTTTGGAGATGGCGTGTTTCAGCTTGCCATCCATGCCGTAGAAGTACAGGTGGTTGCGGCCGGTGCGTTCGGACGACCAGATGAAGCCCTTGCCGCTTTCCAGGAAGCGCAGGTCGTCATTGATGGTGGTCCAGGTTTTCGAAGTTTCGGTCAGCACCGGGCGCTGCGCCAGCGTGCCTGCGTCGACGGCGATCAGTTCCAGGGTTTTCTGGTCGCGCGACTGGCGCTGGAAGAACAGCGACTTGGAATCCTTGCTCCAGTCGGCACGCACCAGGTAGATGTCCTTGTTGGCGCCCAGGTCCACGTCGCGGATCTCGCCGCCGGCCGGCGACACGATCTTCAGGCCCACGATGGCGTTCTTGTCGCCGGCGGCAGGGTAGCGCTGCTCCACGACGTCGGTGCGGTCGGCATAGATTTCGAAGCGGCGCGCCACCGGCACCTGCGCTTCATCGTACCAGCGGAAAGCAATCGCGGAATCGTCCGGCGCCCAGTAGTAGCCGGTGAACTGGTGCATCTCTTCCTGCGCCACGAATTCGGCTTCGCCGTTATGCACAGTGCCCTTGCCGTCGGTTGTCAGCTGGCGCTCCTTGCCGGTGGCCAGGTCAATCACGAACAGGTTCTGGTTGCGCACGAAGGAAACGTATTTGCCCTTCGGCGAAATCTTCGGATCGATCACGCTGCCCGATGCCACCAGGCGCGCGCTGTCCGGCTTGGACAGGTCGACCAGGTACAGGTTGCCGGCCAGCGGCACCAGCAGCTGCTTGCCATCCGGCGACCAGTTGTAGGAAATGATGCCTTTCAGCGCGGCGGTACGGGCACGTTCGCGCAGTGCTTTTTCAGCGTCGGACAGGTTCTCGACCGGGACCAGGGCCTTGGAATCGACCAGGCGGCGCGTGGTCTTGTCCTTCATGTTGTATTCCCACAGGTCCATCTGGTACTGGTCGTCCGCGCGGGCGCGCAGGAAGGTGACGCGGGCGCCGTCCGGCGACACTTTGAGGGCGCGCACGCCGGGGCCGGACAGGGCCGGGTCGGCGTACAGGCGCTCCAGTGTCAGGCGTTCAGCGGAAGCGGTACCGGCAGCCAGCAGGGCTGCCAGGGTAAGGATAAGGCGCATTGTTTGTCCCGGAATGGTTTACTTACGAATCGCAAGACAATACCAGAACACGCCCCCGCTGATATTCGGAATGATATGGCCTATGCCGTTTTTCCTTCGGCTACTCGGGAATTCGACAGTGTGCGCAGGTAGGCCGTGAGCAAAATGGCAGCAATCGTCAGGCCGAGCACCAGCCCGATCCAGAAGCCGGCTGCCGCCATTTCCTTCCACAAGCCCAGCAGGCAGCCGACCGGCAGCGCAAACACCCAGAATGCCAGCAGCTGGATCAGCATCGGCCCGCGCGTCACCTTGTAGCCGCGAATGGCGCAAGCCGCCGCCACCTGCGTCGCGTCGGACAACTGGAACAGCGCAGCAAACAGCAGCAGGGTGACGCAAGTCTGCTGCACGGCCACATCGCTGGTGTAGGCGGCCGCAATCTCATTGCGGAAGACGGCAATGAACACTGCCGACACCACGGCAAACGCCAGCGCCATCCCCAGCCCGACCCAAGAAGCCGAACGGGCGCGATACGCATCGCCTTCGCCCAGCGCCTGGCCCACGCGGGTCACCATGCCGATGCCAAGGCTGAGCGGCACCATGAACACCAGCGAAGAGAAGTTCAACGCAATCTGGTGCGCCGACTGTTCGATCACGCCGAAGCGCGCCACCAGCAAAGCCACCGCGCCGAAGGCGCTGACTTCGGCAAAGTAGGTCACGCCGATTGGCAGGCCAAGCCGCAGCATGCTGCGGATTTCCGGCCAGTGCGGCCCCTCCCAATGGGTGAAAGGATAGGTGGCGCGATAGGCGCGCGAAATGCGCATCCACGCCAGCATGGCGCCCAGCATCAGCCACATGCAGATCCCGGTCGACACCGCGCAGCCCACGCCGCCCATGGCCGGCAGGCCCCAGTGGCCGAAGATCAGCAGCCAGTTCACGAAAACGTTGAAGGCCAGCCCGATCAGGGCAATCACCATCACCGGCTTGGTCTGGTTGATGCTGGCGCTGTAGCCGTACAACGCCCGGTAGCAGGCGAACGGCGGCAGGCCGATGCTGATGATGTGCACGAACAGCGAAGCGCGCCGGTTCACTTCCGGCGCCAGTTGCAAGTGGTCGAACAACAGGGTGCAGAGGTTGGCCAGCACCATGGCCACCAGGCCGACGCCCAGCCCTTTCCATAGGCCCTGGCGCACCAGGTGGGGGATGCGCTGGTAGCTGCCTGCGCCCACTTCATGCGCCACCAGCGTGTTCATCGCCATCATGGTGCCCATCACGGTCACCAGCACGATGGACCAGATCGCGGCGCCGGTCGAAACCGCGGCCAGCTCGGAAGCCTGGGTGTGGCCGGTCATTGCCACGTCCGCTACCGCCATGCCGACGGTGGCAAGTTGCCCAATCAATACCGGCCAGGCCAATTTCCATAATGCTGTTGCTTCGCTGCGTAAATTGGTGGTCGAAATTGTTGTTGGCATGTGTTGCACAGTAGGAATTTGTTACAAGGTAGGGTAGTCTAACGCCCTTCGCGCCGCGTTAGAGCGCTTAGGATGCCTGAATATCGGAGATTTAGTAATGAAGAATACCTTGACCGCCGCCTTCCTGCTGGCCGCTTCCCTTCTTGGCCAGGCCGCTTCGGCCGGTGAACTGCAACTCTTCTCGCGTGAAGACTTCCGCGGCCAGCGCGTGGTGATTGCCGACGGCGCTGCCAATAACTTCCGCGACTTCGATTTCAACGACCGTGCGTCCAGCCTGGTTGTACGCTCCGGCACCTGGGAATTATGCGAACACGTGAACTTCCAGGGCCAGTGCGCCGTGTTCGAGCGCGGCGAATATCCCAACCTGCGCCAGTTCAACAACAACTTCTCTTCCGCCCGCGAGATCGAGCGCCGCCGTGACCGCGGCCAGGGTTGGGGCTGGGGCCGGGACAATCGCGATGAGCGCGACGACCGCTGGCGCGAAGAGCGTCGCGAAGAACGCCGCGACTACCGTGAATACCGTGAAGAGCCACGCGGCCCTGCGGTGGAACTGTTCAATGACAACGGCTTCCGCGGCCGCGTCGTGCAAATCAATGATGACATGGGCACCCTGCGCAATGTCCATTTCAACGACAACGCCAACTCGATGGTCGTCAATTACGGTACCTGGGAAGCGTGCGAGCACGCCGACTTCGGTGGCCAGTGCCGCACCTTTGGCCCAGGCCGCTACCCCGACCTGAGGGACTTCAGCGACCGCATCTCGTCGATCCGCCGCGTACGCTGACCGGCATCTGCCTCCCCGCAAAAAAGCACGCTCCGCAGCGTGCTTTTTTTTCGAAACACTCGATTTGAAGCGGCCTCCCAGGCTGTGCTAGCATTGCAAAATAGTACTTTTCGTTTCCGTGGGGAAATTGCAATAGTGGCTATTAGACAAATTAAGTGATGCTAACAACCGAGGGTAGAATGAAGTTCAACAAATTGATTTTGACGAGTGCCGTGAGCATGGCATTGGCCGCCTGCGGCGGTGGGGGCAACAGTTCCAGCAACGAGACGACGCCGCCTGCGCAGACGTCCCCAGTGTCGGTGGTATTTAGCGGTACGGCGGCGGTCGGCGCGCCGCTGGAAGGCAGCGTAACGGTGAAGGACGCCAAAGGCGCCACCAAGGCCGCCCAGATCGGCACCAACGGTGCGTACTCGGTCGACGTGACCGGCATGACCGGCCCCTTCGTGTTCCGCGCTTCCGGCTCGGCCAATGGCCAGGTCTACACCGTGCACTCGGTCGCCACCAGCGCCGACGCCGCCGGCAAGATCAATATCACCCAGCTTACCGACCTGATCGCTGCCAACGTGGGCGGCCAGCTCTCGGCCGACTACTTCGACCAGTTCGATAAGAATGCGGCCACCGCCACCGCGGCCACCATCGATGCCGAAGCTGCCAAGCTCAAGGAGAAGCTGCAGCCTATCCTGGCCGCGCTGGGTGTCGATGCCAACGCCGACTTGCTGCGCACACCATTCACTCCGCTGGCCAGCCCGCTCGATAAAGCGCTGGACGCCATCCATGTGACGGTCGACGCCAACACGGCCGTGGCCACCATCAGCACCACCGCCAACACCTCCGTCATCACCGACGACCTCAAACAGAAGGCAGCCGCCGAGACCAGCCCGACGAAACTGGCAGCGGACAATATCAGCACCGCGACCACCGATGCACCGCTGGTGAAGAAGGCGCTGACCGACTTCATCGCCAAGTTCGCGAATGGCCAGCCGACGGTAGATGCGCTGCTCCCGCTGGCCACCACCGGTTTCCTCAACGATGACATGAGTGCCCAGGACTTCTTCCGCTACCTGGTAAGCGAGCCTGCACTGGTAGGCGCGACTTTCAGCGATATCGAAATTCACCAGATCGATTACAGCGATCCGGCCAAGATCACGGCCCGCGTGTCGTTCACCGTGAAGACCAAGAGTGGCCAGGTCATGGACCGCCTGGAAAACTGGAAGATTCGCAAGAGCCCGACCGACGGCGTGTGGCGCGTACACGGCAACCAGCGCACGCTGGAACTGGAAGCATTTGCCAGCATGAGCAAGACTGTCAGCGCCAGCGGCACCTGCTACCGCACCGGCGTCAACTTCAGTATCGTTGACCGCAACCTGGCCAACAATACGACCGCTGGCGTGGTCGACCACATCGTCATCACCGGTCCCGGCATGCCGCAGGCAGGCCTGCGCTACAACGCAAAAGGCTGGGGCGAAAGGTGGGCCAACACCGTTGACGCGTCGGATACCTATGTGATGAGCACCGACTGCGGCGGCATTTCGCCCATGGACGACAATGGCGTGATGCGCCTGCCGGACAATGCGGTATATGTGCTGACTGCGTACGACGCGGCCAATGCCAAGCTCTCCTTCGCTTCCGGCAGCAACGATGGCACCTACGTACTGAAAGTGCAGCGTCGTCCGCTGACCCTGACTGAAACCAAGGCCAGCACTGCCTTCCCAACGCTGTCGGAGCCAAGCCTGGCAGCGCTGTCCAGCTACGGTACCCGCGACCTCACGCTTGCAGTCTCCAGTGTCAACCCGGGCACTGTGACCTGGCTCTCCATCAGTGAGGAAACGTCGAATGGCCACTCGGGCCTGGAGTCGACCGAATCGCCGACTGCGGCAGGCACCTTCAGCACCAACTTCAAGCTTCCGGCGCTGCTGACGGGCGAGACCGTCAAGGCACGTACCGTGTGGATCGAATCTGCGGACAGCTACCGCCGCTACATGCAGACCGTGTATAAGCGCTAATCTGCATTAATGCCAGGGTCGGGGGCACTGCGCCGCTGATCCTGGCACAGCGTGGCAAGGTCACGAATCGATTGAATTCGTCTGAAGGTAATTAAGCAAACGGCGCATTGCCTGCTTATAGAGCTGATACGCCTGCTCCCGCTCGGTGCCGCTTGACTTGAGCAACTGGGAGGCATGAATTTCCACTTTGAGGCGCAAGTGCCGGAGCTGTTCATCCTGCGCTTCGACCCGCATGATGCACTGACTCGCGGTGTTACGGCTGAGCAAAGACTGGTCCATGTTTGCCTCATCTGGCTTCGATCTCAGCTTTAGCGTACGCTGACCACGAGTACATAGCAAACAGATTGTCAGACTTTCGCGGCGCGTGTTGCGCGGACGCTCAACGGGCTTGCTTCCTTCTGTCAACCTGGGCATCCGCGCCAGGCACGTGAACCCGAATTTTCGCTGCTGGCCGACCGAACACTTCTTCCGCCAACGGTGCATGGACCCCATAGAACAATGCGGAACGCAAACCCGCCTGCGTGCCAAAGGCTGCTCGCGTGAGCAACGCAATGGACAGCCGTTCAGCGGTGATAGTGTCGTGGCGCCGTGTCATAACATTTATGCTACAGCCGACCTCAAGAACAGGTCGCCAGATTGGAATAAACGCGCGCATACTGTCGGTAACAAAAGCACCTGCCATTTGACAAGAGGCTGCCATGTCACCGGAACGGCCAAATCACAACAAGAGCGCATTGGCCGATGACGCCATTGCCATTGCAAGCAACCAGTCTCGACTCGCCGCCGTTGAATTCCTGTTCGAGCGCGGCTGCACGCCCGATGTGATTGCCCACATCCTTGCGGCCTATATGGAAGCGCCATCCCCCGAGCCGGTTACGCTCGCCTGACAGGGCCCGGCAAAACAGTTGTTTTTTCGACCCATCGCATTGTGAATTCCCAAGCAGGTGTTCGTTCGTGTGCATATACTTTCTATCGGCAAGGAGGTGCACATGTCCACTAATCCAAACGAGCGTCATCGGCGGCAAGATCACGAAATGGCGAAGATGGTTCAATGCGGCCTGTCGTTGCTGTATCTGGCCGGTGTGGCTGAAGCCTGCCAGTACATGGTTCGCGCAGGGATTTCCGGTCCGATCATCGAACGCGTCGTTTCGGCACGAAACGTACGTGGGGCCAAGACTCCTGTTCGTGTGCAGGTGAGCAGGAGTTCATAACGCGCTTTTTT
>CAMLSG010000023.1 GCA_946482635.1 uncultured Duganella sp. | reverse complement strand
ACAATTTTCGAAACCCAGCACGGTGCAAAAGTCGTGCGCGTGATTCACGAAAGCGGCGAATTGGCCGCATCGGGCCGCATCGTGCTGCACGGCCAGACCGCCATTTTCGACCAGATCGAAACAGCAGAACCGCATCGACGCCGCGGCCTGGGAAGTGTCGTCATGCAGGCGCTTGATGCCCTCGCAGTCCAAGCCAATGTGAATGAACGGCTGCTGGTAGCGACTGAAGACGGCCGCGCGCTATACACCCGCCTTGGCTGGCAAGTTATTTCGCCGTGGTCCACGGCAGTCCTTCCTGCGGCCTGAAATATTGACGGTTTGCTCACCATTTCAACGACCAGTTGCGGCCTTAGAAGTTTTCCGCTATATTGAACGCAAGTTCTGTATAACGGATTTTGTACAACGAAGCCGTTATCAGCTATTTAGCATCAAGAGTCGGATTTTCCGACGCCAACCTGCCTACCCGGGCAAGGTGGAAGCCATCACGGCGATGCGGCCTTTTAACGGCAACGAAGCGGGCGCGACATGGTTTGCTCCGAATCGGGCCAAGCTCTCAGGAGAAACCATGACAACTCATTCTTCCCCCGCTTCCTCCCTGGACCTCAGCGCATGGCGCAACCATTTCCGCATGACCCATACGTTCCACCTGTCGTTGGGAACGAATGAGCCAGTGGCCGGACAGTTGGAGACGACGCTGAAAAACTCAAATGCCCAAATCGAGAAATGGGTGATCTCGCGTCGTGGCGGCCACTATGATCACTGTATTACCGTAAAAGGCATTGGCGATGAATCGGCGCGCGAGCTACGCGCCGAACTGGCCAGCCTGAATGGCGAGATCAAGGTGCATGTCGAACACATGCTCCACTTTGACACCAGCGCGACAGAGCGCTAATTCAGGAGTCGAACGGTGCCTTGAATGCCCGAGGGCAGAGCCAAGCAAGAACAGCCGCGACGATAAACAGCGCCGGCACGTCACCGGCCAGGTGACCGGCATG
Source organism: uncultured Duganella sp. (assembly GCA_946482635.1). The sequence continues at coordinate 34,809 of CAMLSG010000023.1, read as the reverse complement.
TATCGGGTTACCGATTGCCTGCACCGCCATGACTCCGCCATGAACGATGCTGGACCAGATCGCGAATGAAATGAGGCTAAGGTGCCGCTCCGGGTCTCTGGCTGCGAGCAAAAGGAATACCCCTAAGGTCGCATAGATCGCAATGATCATTTCGAGATATTCGGACCGTCCGTGATGCCACGCCCAGCCAGCCGGCCAGAGAACGGTAAGCGGATACACGGCGAAGACGAAGATGACTCCAATGATGATCAGCGAAGCCTTGAGGTACTTCAGCCGGTCTTCGGTTCTCATGGAACCTCCCCGCGCCTGCGCCCTTCCATCGTCGCCATGACCAGTTCTGCACTCTCCTTGCAGCCAAGATCGGCGGGCTTGGATTCAATCAGTTCGACCAGCGACTGAAGTTCTGATTTGCTGCGCGCCAGGCGCAACTCCAGCGCTTCAATGTCGGCGATTTTCTTCCTCAACGCCCCAAGCAACTCCTCATGCTTCCACGACGATGCTTCGTCCGGCAGCAGTTGGGCAATTTCCTCGAGCGAGAAGCCGGCATGCTGCGCGTCGCTGATGATCTTCAGCACCGTCACCGCTTCTTCGGGATATTCGCGATAGCCATTCGACTGCCGGCTCCCAACCTTCAGCAGCCCTTTCGATTCATAGAAGCGGATCGCCGATGCCGCCAGGCCGGTTTGCCTGGCCAGTTCCCCAATTTTCATAGTGTCCACCTGCTATTCACGGCACCACTATAAGCTTAAAGTCCACTTGAAGGTCAACAACCGAAATAAATGCTTGACCTTCAAGTGAACTTTAATCCTAAGGTGGAGCCATCGCAACTCACTGGACTTCACGATGAATCCTTTCGCATCACTGACGCTGCCCAATGGGGCGGTCATCCCGAACCGCATTGCCAAAGCTGCCATGGAAGAAAACATGGCGGACAAGGACCACGCTCCTTCCGGCCATCTGATCCGCCTTTACCGCGCCTGGGCCGAAGGTGGCGCCGGCCTGCTCATTACCGGCAACGTCATGGTCGACCGGCGCGCCATGACCGGGCCGGGCGGCGTCGTGCTGGATTCATGGCTGCACAGCGCCCGTTTCCAGGAGTGGGCTGCTGCGGCGCAGGCGCATGGCGCCCATGTCTGGCTGCAGCTTAACCACCCGGGACGGCAGATGCCTGCGGCCCTGGGGCAGCCAACCATCGCGCCCTCCGCGGTGGCGATGGACCTCGGGAGCTTCTCGAAGCAGTTCGCGGCGCCGCGCGCCATGACGGAAGCCGATATCGCCGGCGTACAGGAGCGCTTTATTAGGGCCGCTCAACTGGCCGAGGGATTGGGCTTCAATGGCGTACAAATCCACGCAGCGCACGGCTACCTGCTTAGCCAGTTCCTGTCCCCCATCACCAACAAGCGTGACGACAGCTGGGGTGGTTCGCTCGAAAACCGCGCCGGCCTGCTGATCGACATTGTCAAAGGCGTGCGGGCGGCTGTGGGCAGCAAGTTCGCGGTCGCAGTCAAGCTCAATTCGGCCGATTTCCAGCGCGGCGGTTTCAGCACCGACGATGCCAGGAGCGTCGTCGAGATGCTCAATCCGCTCGGCGTGGACTTGATCGAATTGTCCGGCGGCAGCTACGAAGCGCCGGCCATGCAAGGCGAAGCGCGCGATGGCCGCACGCTGGCGCGCGAAGCTTATTTTCTTGAGTTTGCGAAGGACATCCAGTCGGTCGCCAGAATGCCGGTCATGGTCACCGGTGGCATCCGCCGCTTTGCCGTGCTGGAGCAGGTGCTGGCCAGCGGCATCGATATGGTGGGAATCGGTACGGCACTGGCACTCGACCCGCAACTGCCCAATGCCTGGCGCGCGGACCAGGCGCGCGCTCCCCGGCTTCGCGCCATCACATGGAAAAACAAGGTTCTGGCTTCAGTGACCTATATGGCAATGGTGAAGCACCAGTTACGCCGCCTGAGCCGTGGCAGAGCTGCCAACCCGAACGTGCCGCCTGCCTTCGCGCTGTTGCAGCAGCAGCTGGACACCATGATCAGGAATGTTCGATACCGCCAATGGGTTCAATCATATCCGCCCACTGTGCCGAAATAAAAAAGCCGGCGCAGGCGCCGGCTTTTCGGTTCATCCAGGGAGGATTAGAACTTGTAGTTGTAAGACAGGCCAACCAGCGACAAGTGGGTCTTCCAGGTGCCGATGGTGGTTTCGCCGTTGCCGGTGCAGGTGCCAGGACCAGCCAGGGTGCTGCACAGGTTCTGGTAGGAGGACGACGCGTCGTCGAACTTCAGGTAGCTGTAGGCCAGGTCGATCGACGAATTAGGAGTAACCTTCCAGTTTGCACCGAAGGACAGCTGCTTGCGGTCCGAATCAGGCAGTGCTGGGTGGCGCAGGGAAGCCTTGTCCACTGGGGACTCGTCGATTGCCACACCGGCGCGCAGCATCCAGGCGTCGTTCAGCTTGTAGTTCATGCCCAGCGATGCGCGCATGGTGTTTTTCCACTGCTGGCGGATCACTTCATCGCCTTCGCCGGTGCCGACGAACTGGATGTGCAGGTCTTCCATGCGGGAATGACGGGACCAGGTCAGGTCAGCCATCAGCGCCAGCTTGTCGTCGATCTGCGAGAACACGTTGGCCGACAGGGTTTCCGGGGTCTTGATGTCAACCAGGGCGGCCGAGTTCTTCTTGCGCGAGGAAGCTTGCAGAACCGCGTTCACGACCGGGTCGGTGGTCACGGTGGAGAAGTCCCACACAGCGTCGCCCTTCAGCTTGTGATGGATCGAGGAACGATAGGCCAGGCCGAAGCGGGTGTCCTTGGACAGGTTGAACATGTAGCCCAGGTTGAAGCCTACGCCCCAATCCTTGCCGTCCATGGTGGCATGGCCGTCTTTCGGGGCTGCCAGCGCGGCCAGGCTGCCGCCTTTGGCGACGATCGTTTGCAGCAGGGCCGTGCGGCGTGCAGCAATCTCAGGATTCGTGGCAGCGTTGGCGCTCAGGAACATGATGGAACCTGGCACGTCAACGCCCTGGCCCAGTTCGGCCTTCATGAACTCGGCGTCGATACCGAAGCCGAAGGAGTGGCGCTCGTCCAGCTTGAAGGAAACGGATGGGTTCAGGGTCACCGACTTCAGGTCGATGCTGGTCAGGGCATAGCGGCCGGCCCAGTTGTTGTCATAGTCCAGCTTCGCGCCGTAAGGAACGAAGGTGCCGAAGCCGACGGCCCACTGGTCGTTCAGCTTATGGGAGATGTACAGCGAAGGCGCTGCCACCACGCTCGGGGCGTAGTCATCCTGGTGTGCCAGGCCGCCGGTAGGGCCGACCTTGTAACGCTGCGAGCCCTGGTCGTCGTAGGTCGAATGCGGTACCACGGCGGTGATGCCGCCGGAGAATTGGGTGCCTTCCAGACGGGACAGGCCGGCTGGATTGGCGAAAATGGTGGAAGCATCAGCGGCTTCAGCGGTGTTGGAGTCCGCAGTGCCCTGGCCGGACACGGACTGGGAACCGAAGCGGTAACCGGATGCGTTTGCGTTCATTGCAGCGGCCGACAGGGCAGCAGCAACCATCAGGGAGAGGTATTTTGGGTTCAAGGTAGGTCTCGGCTGTTCGTTATTGATATATGTTTAACCTTGCGTCATAAGAAATGCGCGAGGGCACCGCAGTCTACACTAAAACCGTACGACGGTGCTTTTTAATTGAAAATAGTTTAAGAAAACAGGGCCCGAGGGCCCTTTTTCATAGGGGAATCAGGCGGGCTGTCCTTGTTGCTTTCTGGTTACAAACGAGAGCAGCTTCATAACGAGTCGGAATGCCAGGCGCACGAAAACCAGGGCCAGGATCGCTTCCACGAACGTCAGGATGAAGGCCAGCGCCGTGCCCCAGCGCTCATCGCGGCGGTGGAACTTGGCAATCATGCGCTCCTTGGCGAGCTCGATACTGTCGTAGAAGGTCGGCACGACCAGCAAGGTCAGCAGCGTCGAGGTGACGGTGCCGCCGATGATGGCCACCGCCATTGGGCGGTAGAACTCGCCGCCATTGCCCATGCCGATCGCGACCGGCATCATGCCGGCGATCAGGGCGAAGGTGGTCATCAGGATCGGGCGCAGGCGCATCTGTCCCGCTTCGATCAGGGCCTGGTGGCGATTCGCGCCCTCCTCTTCGCGCTTGCGCGCCGCGTCCAGCAGCAGGATGGCGTTCTTGGCCACCAGCCCCATCAGCATGATGACGCCGATCAGGCTCATCAGGTTGAGGGTGCCGCCGGTCACAATCAGGCCCACCACGACGCCAATCAGCGACAGCGGCAGCGACAACATCACGCCGCCCGGCGCCGTGAACGAACCGAACTGCATTACCAGCACCAGGTACATCAGGCCAATGCCGGACAGCAGGCCGATGCCCATGGCGGAGAAGATTTCGCCCTGGTTCTTGCTGGCGCCGCCCACGCCCTGGCCAAAGCCCGGCGGATAATTCATTTCCTTGGCGATCTTCTTGGCGTCGGCCAGCACCTCGCCTGCCGCACGGCCTTCCACGTTGGCGGTGACGGCGATGGTGCGCATGCCGTTCTTGTGGCGGATACCGGCCGGGCCTTTGCCCATCGAGACCTTGGCGATCTGGTCCAGCGGCACCATCTGGTTGGTGCCGGCCACCTTGATCGGCAGGCGCTCGATGTGTTCCAGGCTCAGGCGGTCGTCCGGATGCAGGCGAACCGCGACGTCGCGCGCTTCGCCGGTCGGGTCGACCCAGTCGCCCACTTCCACCCCGGCAAACGCGACGCGCAGGGAGGTGGCGGCATCGCCCGCAGAGATGCCCATCGAATTGGCCAGTCCGCGATTCAGCTCAATCTGCAGCTCATCCTTCGGATCCTGCTCGGACAGGCCGACGTCCACCGCCCCCGGTACCTGGCGCAGCTTGGCCATGAACTCGTTGGTGATCTCCATCAGCTTGCGCGAATCCGGGCCGACGAAGTCGATCTGCACGGCCTTGCCGCCGCCACCGCCGCCAAAGTCGTCGATCACGGTGAACTCGCCGCCCACCATGCCGGCCAGCTTCTGGCGCAATTCGGAACCGATCTCGCCGGCGCCGCGTTTGCGTTCACTGCGCTCGCCGATATCGATCCAGATATTGCCGCTGGCCTGGTTGATGTACACCTCGGTCGACTTGACTTCCTTGATGCCCATGGCGATGGCGGACACCTTCTCCATCTTGCCGCGCGTGTAGGCCAGGCTGGACGAAGATGGCGTGCGCACCTCGACTTTCAGGGCGCCGTGGTCCTGCTTCGGCATGAAGCTGGTGCCGCCCACCGTCGCCTGCAGCGCAATCGCGGCAACGAAGCTGGCCAAAGCAATCGCGCCCATCGAACGGCGATGGTCAAGGGCCCAGGCAATGACCTTGCCGTAGCGGGACGCCTGGCGGTCGAACCAGTGGTTGAACTTGTCCAGTACTTTACCGAGGCCCTGCTTCGGCGCGCTGTGGTGGTCCGGCGGGTCGCCCCAGAAGGCCGACAGCATCGGGTCCAGCGTGAAGGAGATGAACAGCGACACCGCCACCGAGCAGGTCACGGTCAGCGCGAATGGACGGAACCATTCGCCCGCCAGGCCCGGCATGAAGGCCACCGGAATGAACACGGCCATGATCGAGAAGGTAGTCGCGGCCACGGCCAGGCCGATTTCGGCCGTGCCCTCCAGCGCCGCCGTGCGGCGGTCCGAACCGTTCTGCATATGGCGCACGATGTTTTCGCGCACCACGATGGCGTCGTCGATCAGCACGCCGATCGCCAGCGACAGGCCGAGCAGGGTCATGAAGTTCAGCGTGAAGCCGCACAGCCAGACCGCGATGAACGCCGCCACCACCGAGGTTGGCAGCGACAGCGCGGTAATCAGGGTGGAGCGCCAGGAGTTCAGGAAGGCGTAGACCACGAAGATGGTCAGCACAGCGCCGAATACCAGCGCGTCGATCACGTTGTCCAGCGAATCCTGGGCTTCCTTGCCGCCGTCTTCGGTGATATCCAGCGTGGTGCCGGTGTCGGCCAGTTCCTTGTTGATTTCCTCGGTCAGCTTGCGCACCTCTTTGCCCACCGACACGGCGGACGCGTCGCGGGCGCGAATCACATGCAGGGCCACGTTCGGCTTGCCGCTGTGCAGGCTGACGTTATTGATTTCGGCAAAGCCGTCTTCGATCTGGGCTACCTGGCCCAGGCGCACCAGCTGGTCGCCATTGCGCTTGACCACCACGTCCTTGAATTCTGACGGGCGCTCGATGCGGCCCACCAGCCGGATCGCCTTTTCTTCCAGGGTGCCGCGCACCTTGCCCACCGGCGCATTGGTGTTCTGCATCTGCAAGGCGCTGGTGACCTCGGCCACCGAGACGTTGTACTCGCGCAGCTTCTCTGCGCGCAACAGGACCGACAGTTCACGCCGCAGCGCGCCGTTGACGTTCACCACCGACACCCCGTCCAGGGCGCGGAAGCGGTCGGCCAGCTTGTCCTCCGCCAGGCGAGAAATGGCGGCGTGCGACAGCGTCTTCGACGACAGCGCCAGCTGCATCACGGGCTGGGCCGCGGTATCGACGCGCTGGATCATCGGCTCGCGCATCTCGGTCGGCAGCTTGTAGCGCACCGCGGCAATGGCATTGCGCACTTCGTCCGAGGCTTCAATCAGGTTCTTGTTGAAGCTGAAGCGGATCTGGAAAGTCGCCATGCTCTCGCCCGAATTGGAGAACAGGTCGTCCACGCCGGAAATCGACTGCAGCGACTTTTCCAGGCGGTTGACCACTTCCCGTTCCACGGTTTCCGGCGAGGCGCCCGGATAGGGGATGTTGATGAACAACATCGGCAGTTCAACGTCCGGCTCGCGGTTGACGCGCAGCTTGGACAAGGCGAGCAAGCCCATGGCCATCATGGCGATGATCAGGACGATCGTCGCGACGGGGCGGCGGACACTAAAATTGGAGAGGAACATATTGCAATTTCCTTAACTCATTGGTTCAAAAAAAGGGCCCGAAGGCCCTTCTTGGTACGCGCTTGACGCGTTTCAGGCGCTTTACGCTGCCGATGGCTGGCGGCGGCCGGTCACCAGGCCAACCAGTTTCATCACCAGTCGGAACACCAGGCGCACAAAGGTCAGCGCCAGGATCGCTTCCACGAAAGTCAGCACGAAGGCCACGGCCGTATTCCAGCGCTCGTCGCGGCGCTTGAACTTGGCCACCATGCGGTCGCGGGTGATCTCGATGCTGTCGTAGAAGGTCGGCACGACCAGCAGGGTCAGCAGGGTCGAGGTGATGGTGCCGCCGATAATGGCCACCGCCATCGGGCGATAGAACTCACCGCCGTCGCCCATGCCGATTGCCACCGGCATCATGCCCGCGATCAGCGCGAAGGTCGTCATCAGGATCGGACGCAAGCGCATGCGGCCCGCATACATCAGCGCATCCTCGCGGCCATAGCCCTCTTCCTCACGCTTGCGCGCCGCGTCGAGCAGCAGGATGGCGTTCTTGGCGACCAGGCCCATCAGCATGATGACCCCGATAAAGCTCATCAGGTTCAGCGTGCCGCCGGTCAGCAGCAGGCCAACCACCACGCCGATCAGCGACAGCGGCAAGGAAAGCATCACCGCGCCCGGCGCCGTGAAGGAACCGAACTGCATCACCAGCACCAGGTACATCAGGCCGATGCCGGATACCAGGGCAATGCCCATGGCGCCGAACACTTCCTTCTGGTCCTTGCCGGAGCCGCCCACGTCCATGCCGAAGCCTGGCGGGTAGTCCATCTTCTCAGCCAGCTTGCGGGCTTCTTCAATCACCTCGCCGTTCGAGCGGCCTTCCACGTTGGCCGAGACCGACACCATGCGCTTGCCGTTCTTGTGGCGGATGGTGGCCGGGCCCTTGCCCATGGTGATCTTGGCGATCTGGTCCAGCGGCACCATCTGGTTGGTACCGGTGACGGCGATCGGCAGGCGCTCGATATTGTCAGGGCTGACCCGGTCTTCCGGATGCAGGCGCACTGCCACGTCGCGGGTTTCGCCGGTCGGGTCGACCCAGTCGCCCACTTCGATGCCGGCAAAGGCCACGCGCAGCGACTGCGCCGCATCGCCGGCCGAAATGCCCATCGAGTTGGCCAGGCCGCGATTCAGTTCAATCTGCAGCTCGTCCTTCGGATCCTGCTCGGACAGGCCGACGTCGACCGCACCCTTGACCTGGCGCAGCTTCTCCATGTACTGGTTGGTGATCTCCATCAGCTTGCGCGAATCCGGGCCGACGAAGTCGATCTGCACCGGCTTGCGGGCGCCGTTGTTGATGTCTTCCAGCACCACGAACTCGCCGCCCACCAGGCCGGCCAGCTTCTGGCGCAGTTCCATGCCGATCTCGGTGGCATCGCGCTTGCGCTCCTTGCGCTTGCCGATGTCGACCCAGATACGGCCGCCCGACAGGTTGACGTAGGTGCTGGTCGCCTTCACTTCCTTAATGGTGTGGGCGATCTGCGCGGCCTTGTCCATCTTGGTCTTGGTGTAGTCCAGGCTGGACGAGGACGGGGTGCGCACGTCGATGGCGATGGTGCCGAAGTCCACTTTCGGCAGGAAGCTGGAGCCGCCGATGGTGCCCTGCAGCGCCAGCGCGCCAACGAAGGTCGCCACGGCAATCACGGCCATCCAGCGGCGGTGGTGCAGCGCCCAGGCGATCACCTTGCCGTAACGGTCGGCCTGGTGGTCGAACCAGTGGTTGAACTTGTCCAGCACCTTGCCGATGCCCTTCTTCGGCGCGCTGTGGTGGTCAGGCGGATCGCCCCAGTAAGCCGACAGCATCGGGTCCAGCGTGAAGGAGATGAACAGCGACACCGCCACCGAGCAGGTCACGGTCAGCGCGAATGGACGGAACCATTCGCCCGGCATGCCGCCCATGAAGGCGACCGGGATGAACACTGCCATGATGGAGAAGGTGGTAGCTGCCACAGCCAGGCCGATTTCGGCCGTGCCTTCCAGCGCAGCCTTGCGGCGGTCGGAACCATTCTGCATATGGCGCACGATGTTTTCACGCACCACGATGGCGTCATCGATCAGCACGCCGATCGCCAGCGACAGGCCGAGCAGGGTCATGAAGTTCAGCGTGAAGCCGCACAGCCAGACCGCGATGAACGCCGCCACCACCGAGGTTGGCAGCGACAGCGCGGTAATCAGGGTGGAGCGCCAGGAGTTCAGGAAGGCGTACACCACAAAGATGGTCAGCACGGCGCCGAACACCAGCGCCTCGATCACGTTGTTCAGGGAATCCTGCGCGTCTTCACCGCCGTCGCGCGTCACTTCCAGCGAAGTGCCGTTGCCTTCTTCCTTGAATTCCTTGTTGATTTCTTCGGTCAGCTTGCGCACTGCCTTGGCCACCGACACGGTGGAGGCATCGCGCGCGCGGATCACGGCCAGGCCCACGTTCGGCTTGCCGGAGCGCAGGCTGACGTTATTGATCTCGGCAAAGCCGTCTTCGATGGTCGCTACTTGGCCCAGGCGGATCAGCTGGTCGCCATTGCGCTTGACCACCACGTCCTTGAATTCATCCGGACGCTCGATACGGCCGACCAGGCGGATCGCCTTTTCTTCCAGGTCGCCGCGCACCTTGCCCACCGGGGCGTTGGTGTTCTGCATGCGCACCGCATTGGCCACTTCGGCCACCGAGACGTTGAACTCGCGCAGCTTGTCGGCCCGCAGCAGCACCGACAATTCGCGCCGCAGCGAGCCGTTGACGTTGACCACGGCCACGCCGTCCAGCGCGCGGTAGCGGTCGGCCAGCTTGTCTTCGGCCAGGCGCGACAGCACGGCGTGCGACTGGGTCTTGGAAGACAGCGACATCTGCATGATCGGGTCGGCCGAGGTGTCGATACGCTGGATCATCGGCTCGCGCATCTCGGTCGGCAGCTTGTAGCGCACCGCGGCGATGGCGTTGCGCACCTCGTCGGACGCTTCGATCAGGTTCTTCTGGAACGTGAAGCGCATTTCGATGGTGGCGCTGCCCTCGCGCGAGGTCGAATACAGGTCGGTCACGCCGGCGATCGACTGCAGCGATTTTTCGAGGCGGTTGACCACCTCGCGTTCAACCGTTTCCGGCGAAGCGCCAGGATACGGAATGTTGACGATCAACAGCGGAATCTCGACGTCGGGATTCTGGTTGACGCGCAGCTTGGACAGGGCCAGCAGGCCCATGGCCATCATCGCCACGATCAGGACGATCATGGCGACGGGGCGCTTGATACTGAAATTGGAAAGGAACATGACTTAGTTTCCCCGGTTACCCTGGATTGCTTTAATTGCCCTTGACGGCATTGGCCGGCACCGAAGCGGATGCAACCGCCTTGTTCATCTGCAGGTCGACTTTCTGGCCATCGCGGAAGCCGGAGGCCGGCGTGCGCATCACGATATCGCCCTTGGTCAGGCCCGACTGCACCTGCCAGTTGCCGCTGCGCGCATCACGTGCACCCATTTGCAGCGTGGCTTTGGCCAGGGCCTTGTCCTTGATCTTCCAGACGTAGGTGGTGTCGCCTTGCTTGACCAGGGCCGATTCCGGCACCATCAGGGCCGAGGTGGTTTCCGCTTCGATGCGGCCTTCGGCGAACAGGCCGGCTACGCGCGGCAGGTTCTTGTCGGCGAAATCGACCAGCACTTCCACCTGGCGGGTGACCGGGTTGGCGGCCGGGTCAACGCGCTTGACCTTGCCCAGGAAGTTCTGGCCCTGGTAGCCGTTGATGGCAAACACCACGCCCTGCCCTGCCTTGACCACGCCCACCGAGTCGGCGGAGACGCGGCCTTCAAAGCGCATCGAGGCCGGGTCGACCACTTTCACCAGTTCCTTGCCGATCTGCGCGGTGTCGCCGGCCGAGACCTTGCGCTCGGAGACGATGCCGTCGAACGGCGCGCGCACCAGGGTGCGGGTCAGCTGCTGGTTGGCGGCCACCAGGCGGGCCTTGGCAGCCGACAGGTCGGACTGGGCGTTATTGCGGCGTACTTCGGCGTCTTCCAGCACCTGCGAAGAGACCATGCCGGACGCTTTCAGGGTTTTCTGGCGCTGCAGGACGCGTTCGGCCTGGTCCAGAGACTGGGTCGAGGCGCGCACTGCTTCCTGAGCCGAATTCAGCGCATCGCGCAGGGAAGTATCGTCCAGGCGCACCAGCAGGTCGCCTTTCTTGACCGCTTCGCCGTTCTCCTTCAGCACTTGCATGACGACGGCGCCGACTTCGGCGCGCAGGTCAGCCTTGCGCTCAGGCTGGATGGAGCCGGTGATCACCGGGCCGGACGACAGGGCATTGCTTTCCACCGTCACCAGATCTTCAGATGCAACCTGCAGCGTTGCAAGCTTCTTGTCATCGCCCTTGCCTTTCGCGTCGGCAGTCGCCGAGGCGCTGGCCTTGCCGGCTTCAGGCGCCTTGTCGGACTTGCCGCAAGCGACCAGCGCGGATGCAACGGCGAGAGCTAATAGGGTTTTACGCAACATGTGAATCTCCAGTTTGGTGGACGGCTTATTTTTGAATATGGAATGCATACTTCTGCAGCGTGCAAAAGTATCCTTTTACAGAGGGAGAGTGTCAATTCACCGCGGGCCAGACTGCGGGTTTTTAGGGCTGGACTGCAGGATTCGCGGATGAACCGCAAAAACGGTGGCTGAACTGCAAGAAAGGATTGCTACATTAATGTAGCAATCCAGGGGTATTTGGAGGGATTAAACGCGCGGGAACAGGGCGAAAACAATGTGCCCCATGGCGATGCCGGTGGCCAGGCCGCCGGTGATTTCGGCCACGGTATGGCCCATCCGTTCGCGTAGCCATTTATGGTCGGTGGCATCCTTGGCCAGGCGGTTGATGGCAGCAGCCTGGCGGCCGACGTGCTGGCGCAGGCTGTTGGCGTCAATGATCACGATGAAGCACAGCGCGACCGCCACGCCAAAGGCTGGATGCCCGATGCCCTCGCGCAAGGCGATCAGGGTGGCCATGCTGGACACCACGGCACTGTGGTTGGATGGGAAACCGCCATTTCCAACCAGGTTGAATGCCCATTTGCGGGCTTTGATACTGTTAATCAGGAATTTGATCGGACCGACAGTAATCCAGGTCAAAACAGGCGTCAGCAGGTAAGCGAGATCCATTTATAGCGTCCTAAGGGGCAATCCCCCATTATAATCGGCGCACCAACAATATTAATAGCAAGCAAAAATGAAGCATTTCAGGATTTCGATTATTGTCACCATCGTTTTGATGGGGCTGGCCGGCTGGTGGGGCTATAACCATGGCGGCATGTCCGCCGCGATTACGGCACTGTGGATTACCGGTGTTTTGGGGGTGATGGAAGTCTCCCTCTCCTTTGATAACGCGGTGGTGAATGCCTCCGTCCTCAAGAACTGGAACGCGTTCTGGCAGAAGCTGTTCCTGACGGTCGGTATCCTGGTGGCCGTGTTCGGCATGCGGCTGATTTTCCCGCTGGCCATCGTGGCGGCGGCGACCGGGCTGGACATGATCTCGGTGTGGGATATGGCGCTCAAGACGCCGGAAGAATACTCGCGCCACCTGCTGGGCGTGCATGAGGAAGTGGCAGCCTTCGGCGGCGCCTTCCTGCTGCTGGTTTTCCTGAACTTCCTGTTCGACGAAGAAAAGGACGTGCACTGGATTCACTGGTTTGAGGAAAAAGTAGGCAAATACGGCACCGAGAGCCTGGCCGTGCTGCTGACCCTGGTCGCCGTGGTGCTGTGCGTGCAGATGGTGCCGGAGGCCAAGCGCTATACCGTGCTGTATTCGGGCGTGATCGGTACCGCGATTTACGTGGGCGTGGGCTGGATCAGCAGCCTGCTGGAGGAGGAAGGCCATGGCGAAGTGGGCAAGGCAGTGGCCGGCGGCTCGATCGGCGGCTTCCTCTACCTGGAAGTACTGGATGCTTCGTTCTCCTTCGACGGCGTGATCGGCGCCTTTGCCATCACCAGCGATGTAGTGATCATCATGCTGGGCCTGGCCATTGGCGCGATGTATGTACGTTCGCTGACCGTGTACCTGGTGCACAAGGGCACGCTGGACGAGTTCATTTACCTCGAGCACGGCGCGCATTACGCGATCGGCATCCTGGCCCTGATCATGTTCGCCAGCGTGAAGTATCACATTCCGGAGTGGTTCACCGGCCTGTCCGGGGTGGCGTTTATTGCTGTCTCGCTGTGGTCTTCCCTCAAATATAAGAAATTACATCCTCAGGAGTCTTAATGGGTCGTGTGCTGGTGATTGTTGGCGGCCTGCTGGCCGCCGTGGCGCTGCTGTTTGCGGCGTATGTGTGGGTGGCGTTGAGCTATTCGTATTCGGAAGGCGAACGCGCCGGGTATTTGCAGAAGTTTTCCAAACGCGGCTGGATTTGCAAGACCTGGGAGGGGGAGATTCTGCTGACCTCGATGCCGGGGGCGATTCCGGAGAAGTTCGAGTTTACCGTGCGCGATGATGCTGTGGCCTCGCAGATCGCGGCGGCGGCGGGCAAGCGGGTGGTGCTGCATTATGCGCAGCATAAGGGAGTGCCGACTTCTTGCTTTGGCGATACGCAGTATTTTGTAGAGTCGGTGAACGTTCAGCCTTAAACCGGAGAATCTGGGTCTGACCCAAGGGTCAGACCCGCCAGCGCATAGTTTGCCGGTACGTCCCAGTTGGCCGATGATCAGACTGGGTCAGACCCTTGGGTCTGACCCAGGTTTACCGGTTTTAACGGCCGCGCCACACAGAACCTGCAGTTTCCTTCAAGCGCCCAATCACATCGCGCGCCATGGTCTCCGAATGCTCGTCGGCCGGATGCGCCGCCTTATCCTCCATCGCACTCAGCATATTCTGCGCCGCATGCTGGCGTCGTGCCTCCTGCTCCAGCAGCTTCTTCTTCGACTCCACCATCGCCGCAGTCGTTGCGGTCACACGGCGCTGCAACTCGGCATGCGCATGAACGGTATCGACCAGCGTCTTCTGCTCCGCCAGCTTGGCCCATTCCGCCTCATTGGCCGCCTGTTCGGCCGCCTCGCGCTGGCGTGCAACTTCCAACAGTTGTTCCTCCGCATCCGCCCGAGACTTGGCGGCAGCCGCGGCCTTCTTCTCCAGCTCCACGCGCACCTCGATCGCCTTGGCGGCGCGCACTTCGGCGGCATTGGCCGCGCGCTGCTGCACCAGCTTCTGATCGATCAGCGCCAGCGTTTCACGTTCCTTGGCCACGAATTCCAGTTCGGACTTGAGCAGCGACTCTTCCGCCGCAACGCGGGCCTGCTCTGCTTTGGTACGCTCGGCCTGCGCCTTGACCAGCTCACCAGCCAGGCGCGCCTGGGCAGCGGCAGCTTCGGCAGCGGCGGTCTTGTTCGCCGCATCGTATTCAACCTGCTCGGCCATCGCACGCACGGCAGCCGCCTCCTGTTCGGCCGCGACCTGCAGGCGGGCATCGGCAGCAGCCTTGCGGCGCGCTTCGGCAGCGCCGGCACGTTCGGCATCGACGCGCGCCTTGGCCGCCGCAGTGGCTACTTCTTCAGCAGCGATACGGTCGTTCATGGCAGCTTGTGCGGCCTGTTCGGCTTCAGCGCGTGCACGCTGGGCTTCCGCCAAGCGGGCATTGATGGCGTCCAGTGCCGCCTGCTCCGCTTCGGCGCGGGCGCGCTCGGCATCGGCCAGGCGCACGGCGGCAGCGGCTTTTTCCTGGGCCAGGGCATTGGCCTCTTCAGCGGCAGCCAGTTGGGCAGCCACCGCTTCGCGTTCGATCTTTTCGGCCGAAGCCTGTTCTGCGGCCACGATCACGGAGCGCTCTGACAGTTGCTGGCGCTCGGCGGCGATGGCGGCTGCGCGCTGGTGTTCCTCAGCTTCGATGCGGGCTTGCTCGGCGGCGGCCTGCTCGGCCTGTTCGCGCAACTTGGCCTGCTCCAGCGCTACCGCTTCCGCCTCCAGGCGGGCGCGGGTTTCGAAATCGGCTTGCTGCTCGGCTTCCACGCGGGCCATGGCAATCGCGTGCAGCTGGCGGTCGGTTTCCACGCGGCGCTCGGTGGCGGCGATGATCTGCAGGTCGGCGTCGCGGCGCGCCTGGGCGGCGTCGGCTGCCATGGCTTCGACACGTTCGCGGTGCAGGGCCGCATCGCGAATTTCCTTTTCGGTCTGCAGGCGCAGGTGCAGCGACTGGGCAGCGCTGCGGTCGGATTCGGCCTTGGCCAAGGCGATCTGTTCGCGCTCCTGCTCCAGGTGGGCCAGGGCGCGGGCTTCTTCCAGCGCGCGCACTTCGGCGGCGGCGCGCTTGAAGGCGGCTTCCAGCGCAACCTGGTCGGCGCGCTCGCGCTGGCGGGTCGCTTCCAGTGCTTCAGCTTCGGTGTTGGCCAGTTGTTCGGCGGTCAGGCGGGCGGCGTGGGCCTGGCGCTCGCGTTCACGGGCGATGGCGGCAATGCGGGCGTCGGCGGAAGCCACGCCTACCACTTCGTCGCGTGCAGCCTGCACGGCGGCGGCACGTTCGGCAGCTTGCAGGCGGGCCTGTTCGGCTTGCGCGGCCAGTTCTTCGGCGGCCTTGCTGGCCATTTCGGTCAGCTTGGCTTCTTCCGCCACCTGCTCGGCGGCGCGGCGGCGGCTTTCCTCTTCCGCCCTGGCGCGCTGTTCGGCGGCCAGGCGCACCTGGATGTCGGCATCGACGCGGGCGCGCAATTCAGCGGTTTCCTGCTTGACGGCTTCCAGGCGAGCCACGCTGGCGGAAGCGGCGGCGCGCAGGGTTTCCAGGCGCTCCTTGTTGACTTTGATGGCTTCTTCGGCGGCTTCGGCGTTCTGCACCGCAGCGGCGGCGGCGGCGGATTCGAGGGCGGCGCGGTCTTCAGCCAGGGCGCGGGCGCGGGCTTCGGCCACGGCGCGCGATTCGGCGGCGCACTGGGCCTTCGCTTCCGCTTCGACGCGGGCGATGGCTTCGGTGATCGCTTTCAGTTCGGCTTTCTCATGCTCAGCACGGTCGCTGGCGACGGCGTCGGAGGTTGGCGGCAGTTGTGCTTGCATGAGGATCTCGCTTGGCTTTTGGGGTGATGTTGCCATTATCGATGAGTCCAGCAGGGGCGAAGCGTGCGAGCAAGGCGGGAAAATCCCGCCAATTCTCGCGTTTTACCAGTTAAACCGGCCAGAGGGGAGGCTCGTCCATCAGCGCGATTTGCTCGCGCAATTCGAGGATACGATCTTGCCAGTATCGTTGTGTATTAAACCACGGAAAAGCCACCGGAAACGCAGGATCGTCCCAACGCCGCGCCAGCCAGGCCGAGTAGTGGATAAGGCGCAACGTGCGCAGGGCTTCCACCAGGTACAGCTCGCGCGGGTCGAATTCCCGCATGTCCTCGTACCCGGCGAGGATATCGCCCATCTGGCGCACCATGTCGCTCCGCTCGCCGGACAGCATCATCCACAGGTCCTGCACGGCCGGCCCCATGCGGGCATCGTCGAAGTCGACGAAATGCGGACCTGCATCGGTCCACAAAACATTGCCACCGTGGCAATCACCATGCAGGCGGATCAGCTCCACCTGCCCTGCCCGGTCATAGCAGCGCCGCACCCCGTCCAGCGCCTGGTCGACCACCGAGCGCCAGGGCGTGACCAGCTCCGGCGGCAGGAAATCGTTGGCCAGCAGCCAGTCGCGCGGCTCTTCGCCGAACGAGGCCACGTCCAGGGTCGGGCGCGTGGCGAACGGCCGCGCCGCCCCGGCCGCGTGAATGCGGCCGATGAAGCGGCCGGTCCACTCCAGCACCTTGGGATCGTCCATTTCCGGTGCGCGGCCGCCGTGGCGCGGGAAGACTGCAAAACGGAAGCCTTCGAACTCATGCAGGGTGCGGCCATCGCGCACCAGCGCCGGCACGGCCGGCACCTCGCGCTCCTGCAGCTCCTGCACGAAGGCGTGCTCCTCCAGGATCTGCTCGTCGGTCCAGCGCCCCGGGCGGTAAAACTTGGCCACCACCGGCGGCCCCTCCTCCATGCCCACCTGGTAGACACGGTTTTCGTAGGAATTCAGCGCCAGCAGGCGGCCATCGCCATACAGGCCGATGCTGGCCAGGGCGTCGAGTACCCGGTCCGGGCTCAATTCAAGGAATGGATGCGTCATTCTCGCTATTGTAAGGGCCAGGGCGTATACTGTCGCCCTTCGACCCAATATATTGAGCACCAAGCCATGCAACTCGACCAGCCTTTGACCGACAAAGAATTCGACGAACTCGACAACTTCCTGCTGGGCGACCAGAGTCCGGAAGATTCCATGACGATGGACCACCTGCATGGCTACCTGACCGCCATCGCCATCGGCCCGGAACCGATCACCCCGGCCGAATGGCTGCCAAGCATCTGGGGCGAAGAGCGCAAGGACGGCCCGAAGTTCAAGAACCCGAAACAGGAAGAGCGCATCTACAACCTGATCACCCGCTTCATGAACGAAGTGCTGGTGACCTTTGAAGTGGCGCCGAAGGAGTTCGAGCCGCTGTTCGTCGAACACGAACACGAAGGCAAGGTCCTGCTGAACGCCGAAGCCTGGTGCTGGGGCTTCTGGGAAGGCATGGAGCTGCGCGAAGGTTCCTGGGACGAGATCTGGGATTCCGAAGCGGCCCCGCTGATGCGCCCGATCTACTTGCTTGGCGCCGACGAGATCAAGCCGGAAGAACTGCCGGAAGTGGAAGATCCGGTGAAAGCCCACCAACTGGCGCTGGACATCGAAGCCAACCTGCCGGCCATCCACAAGTGGTGGGTACCGCGCCGCAAAACCGGCGTGACCACCGTCAAGCACGAAGAGCCGAAAGTCGGCCGCAACGACGACTGCCCATGCGGCAACGGCAAGAAGTACAAAAAGTGCCACGGCGCCGAGCAATAAGCGCCAGGCCATGGAAAGCCCGCCAAGTGCGGGCTTTTTAACGTCTTTACTCTAAAACCTGCGCCAGGCCGCTGCCATAATTGCACTCCTGACCATCGAGGAGAACCCCATGAGCATTCCAGTGCTGGAAACAGTCGCCATCAGCGTAGAAGACCATATCGCCACCGTGCGGCTGAACCGGCCGGAGAAGCTGAATGCGATGAACCTGGCGATGTGGCACGACATCCGCACCGCTTTCCGCTATGTGGACGACACGCCCGAAATCCGCGTCGCCGTGCTGGAAGGCGAAGGCAAGGCCTTCACGGCGGGCATCGACCTGCAGATGATGATGGGCCTGGGCCAGCAGATCCAGAACGATTGCGATGGCCGCATGCGCGAGTCGCTGCGCCGCATCATCCTCGATTTGCAGGACACCCTGAGCAGCCTGGAACGCTGCCGCAAGCCGGTGCTGGCAGCCGTGCATGGCGCCTGCGTGGGCGGCGGCATCGACCTGATCACCTGCGCCGACATGCGCTACTGCTCGGCGGACGCCTGGTTCTCCATCAAGGAAATCGATATCGGCATGACGGCCGACGTGGGCACCCTGCAGCGCTTGCCGCGCCTGATTGGGGAAGGCATGGCGCGCGAACTGGCGTACACGGCGCGCAAGGTGGACGCGGCCGAGGCCAGGGAAATCCGGCTGGTCAACCGCGTATTCGAATCGCCGGAGGCGCTGCGTCAAGGGGTGCGCGCGATTGCCGCCGATATCGCCGCCAAGGCCCCTCTGGCCGTGCGCGGAGTGAAGGAAATGATCACCTATGCACGCGACCATTCGATCGCCGACGGCCTCAATTACAACGCCACCTGGAATGCGGCCATGCTGATGTCGGCCGACCTGCAGGAAGCGATGATGTCCAGCATGGCCAAGCGCGCCCCGGCGTTCAAGGACTGACCGGGGCCAGGCGACAGGCGCTTATTGCTCCTTGCGCTTCTTTTCGTGCTCGCCAAACTCCTTGTCGTAGCTGGAGTATTCCGCGTTCCATTTCATTCCGTCGGACGAAGTGCTCATTATCAGGAAGCCTGAACTGCTTTCGTCCGACATTTGCAGTAATGGAACCGATTTCAGGACCTGCACGTGGTAAGGCCATTCGAACTGTTTCAGCAACTGCCAGTTCTGGCCTTTGTCGGCGCTGCGATACAGGGCGCTCTTTCGCGCGCTATCCACGCCCATCATCAACAACGAACCATCGGCCATTTGCTGGACCGTCCCGACATCCGAAGAGCCTTTGGGCAAGCCGAGCTTGACCGCGTCCCACTGCTTGCCCGCGTCGTAAGAAACATAATGTTTGCCGCCGCCGGCAATCGCCAGCATGCCAGTCGGACTGACCTTCAAATTGGAAAACTTCTGTTTTGCGGGCAGCGCCAGGGGGCTCCACTGGCGCGTGCCAAAGTCCAGCGACTGGATCGCATCGCGTCCCGTTGTGTATGCCAGTCCATTGACGGTCGGCCAAATCCAGTAGCGGTAACCCTGCCTTCCGGGCAGGCGCTCGACAGGATCCTTGCGCACTTCGGTCCATTTTCCGCTTTCCAGTTTCGGCGAAAAATACAGGGTCACATTGTCGTCGCGCAGGTTAGCGATATACCAGCCGCTGTTGATGCTGCCGACTACGCGCAGCAGGTTACCGGGCGGCAGGTCGCCGGTCGGCACCGCTTGCAGCTTGTTTTCGCCCCTGGCAAGGCGCAGCAGCGTGCCAAATTCGCCGGTCACCAGCAGTTCGGCATCAGGCAGCTTGACGGGCGACGCGCAGTTCAGCGCCGCGATGCCCGGGCCGCTCAGGCCGCGCCACGCGCCATTTGCCTGGCGCTGCATCAGGGTACCCATGCGGCCACCGGCAAATAACAGTCCGTCTTTCTCGGTAATGCATTCGAGATCCCCCGGTTTGCCAATGGCATATTCCTCGACTTTGTCTTTGGGATCTCGCGGGTCCACCCAGCCGCCCGCCGCCTGCTTTTCATACAAAGGCGCCTGCTCGGGCGCATAGGCCTTGATCAGTGGCAGGTTGCTCGTCACGCGTCCGCTGCGCCCGACCACCACTTTGGTATTAAGCGGCGTAACAATCAGGCGCCCCAGGTCCACCGGACCGCCGCCTTTCACGCGGAAATTGCCGATGAAACCGCTCCCCGCCGTCAACTCCAGATTGAGGTGGCTCCTGGTGTCCTCCAGCAGCGAGAGCCTGTACTCCCCAGCCGGCAAGGTGCCGGTGAATAAGCTGGTGCCGCGCGAGACCAGCTTCCCGGTCTTTTTCAGCTGGATATTCTGGCTCGAACCCACGCGCTGCAGGCGCAGGCGGTCGAACGTATCGATCTCGCTGGTATTGCTGGTAATGCTGATCGCTACCGCATTTTGCTCCGCTTGCGCGGCAACGGCCACGGCAACGGGCACCATAACCAGGCTTGAGCCAAGAACTTGCAGTCCCAATCGGCGCAACTGGCCGGCCCTCATGACAAACTTGCGAACAATCATGACTCTCCTATTTTGAGATGGTGACAATGTTGCCAAAACGAAATGATAGTTGATTCCTTGCGGGGAGTGTATTTTTTTGTAAGATTTGTGCGTTTGCATTCCTCTGGCGGGCGGCCGGCAAAAGTTGTTATACTCGCCCGCTATGCAAACCAAGCCTGATTCCCAACGTTCCGGACTGCGCCACGGCAATCGCCTGTGGCGCTGGCTGCTGGCGTTGTGCGCCATCGTGTTTGCATTGCAGTTGCTGGCAGCGTCTTCGCACAGCCACGACCTGGCCGACAAGCTGGACGACTGCGTGGCCTGCCAGATGGCCAGCCATTTCCCGGCCGACGTCCCTTCCACGCCGCCGGCCCTGCTGGCGGTCTTCCTGGCCGTCGCCTACTTTCTGGCGCGCCAGCCTTCGGCGCCAGCGGCAATCGCGCCCCAGCGCTACCTGATCCCCCAGCGGCAGGCGCCGCCCCATATCGCTACGTGACCTGACCTCCCTGCCCGCTTGCGCGCAGGATTCCCAGTTACGCCCGCGGCATCGTGCCGCTATCTGATATGCCCATATTCCGCCGCACCCGCGTGACATCGCGGCGTGCCATCCATGTTGCGCTGGCCGCCCTGCTGGCGGCAGCCTTGCTGACAGCGGTTTCCGCCGGCCTGCAGCATCGCATCGCCCACGCCTGGAAGAAAAACGTGCGCGACGTCGCGCACGCGCATTCCTGCCTGGCTTACGATGCCGCCACGCTGGCCGAACGCCTGCCGGCCACGCCAGTCTTGCTGCCCCAGGCACAGGCGCCGGCACGCCCGCTGGCCCATGCGGAGGGGGCTTCGCCCGGCCGCCCCGCCGCGCCGCCTTACCTCCCGCGCGGCCCGCCCGCCATCGCCTTGCCCTGACCAAGTCCCGGCGCCGCCCAGTGCGGCGGCGCATTGATCAAGCAAGACGAGAAGATAAAAATGACGAAGAAAATCCGCCTGCGTGCCATTCCGGCTGCGCTGGCACTGCTCACCCTGTCGGCCCGTGCCGAAGAACCGCAATCCGTCGAAGTCGTGGGCCGCCGCGACTCCGGCAGCTACCTGGCCAGCGACGCGCTGGGCAGCAAGACCGACCTGCCGCTGCGTGAACTGCCGCAAGCCGTGCGCATCATGCCGCGCCAGGTGCTGGACGACCTGGGCGCCCTGCGCATCGACGACGCCCTCGATTACGCCGGCGGCGTGTCGCGCCAGAACAGCTTTGGCGGCCTGTGGGACAACATCGCCATCCGCGGCCTGGCCGGGGATCCGAACAACGGCATGGCCCTGCTGCTGAATGGCTTTGCCGCCAACCGCGGCGGCATCAACGCACCGCGCGACACGGCAGCCGTTGAACGCATCGAGTTCCTGAAAGGCCCGGTGGCGGCACTGTACGGCGCCAGCGAACCTGGCGGCACGCTGAATATCGTTAGCAAACGGCCGCTCTGGCGGCCCGCCTATGCACTCGATGCGGTGGCCGGCAGCTTCGGCCTGCGCCGCGCGGCGCTCGACGCCACCGGGCCGCTGGGCGAGATGCTGGCCTGGCGCCTGAACGCCGCCAGCGAGAAGCGGGACAGCTTCCGCGACCATGTCCATTCGCGCCGTACCCTGCTGGCGCCGGCGCTGAGCATCAAGGCCGGACCGGGCACGCGCATTGAGTACCGCGGCGAATTGCTGCGCCATGTGGGCACGCTGGACCGAGGCATCGCAGCGGTCGGCGGGCAACTGGGCGCCGTGCCGCGCGAGCGCTTCCTCGGCGAACCGGGCGACGGCGATATCCGCATCTTCAACAGCACCCAGCAGCTGATGCTCGAGCATGTGCTGTCGGACGCGTGGCAACTGCGCACCGGCTTGCTGTGGAAGCGCGGCCTGCTCGATGGCTACTCGACCGAACCGGCCGCCGCCCTCAATGCAGACCAGCGCACGCTGCGCCGCCAGCGACGCTTGCGCGATTACGGCTCCGACGACCTGGGCGGCCACCTGGAACTGGCGGGCAGTCCGGCGCCGGGCCATGAACTGCTGCTCGGCGCCGAAGCTTACCGCTTTGATTACGACCTGCGCATGTTCCGCGCCAGCCCGAGCGCCGCCGCGCCGTATGCGATCGACGTGCTGGCGCCCGTCTACCGCCAGCCGCTGCCGGTGCCCGCCCTGTTTACCGATACGCTGGAGAAGCAGCGCAACGTGGCAGTGTATTCGCAGGACACGCTGCGCCTTGGCCAGCACTGGCGCGCGGTGGCCGGCTTGCGGCACGACCGGCACGAGCAGACCCTGGCCAACCGGCGCAACGGCACGCTCGTCCGCCAGGAGCCGAACGCCACCTCCCCGCGCGTCGGCGCCAGCTACCTCGCCACGCCAGAGTGGACGCTGTTTGCCAACTGGGGCCGCTCCTTCCGACCCAACACGGGCAGCGACGCCGGCGGTTCCGCCTTCGCGCCCGAGCGCGGCAAGGCCAGCGAGGCGGGCCTGAAATGGGAGCAGGCAGGCGGCCGGCTTGGCGCCACCCTGGCCCTGTTCGACATCCGCAAACGCAATGCCCTCACCTCCGATCCGCTGCAACCCGCTTATTCCGTGGCGGCTGGCGAGGTACGCAGCCGGGGACTGGACTTCGACCTGGCGGGGCAACTGGGCCGCGCCTGGCGCGCCAATGCCAGCCTGTCCCTGATCGACGCCGAGGTGGTGCGCGACAACACGCTGGAAACGGGAGGCCGTTTGCTCAACGTGCCGCGCGTGAACGGCAGCCTGATGCTGATGTACGAAGGCGCGCTGGCCAATGGCTCCCGTTTCGGCGTTGGCGGCGGCGTGACGCACACGGGCCGCCGCCTGGACGAAGCGCGCACCCAGGCCCAGGCCAGCAGCGGTGCAGCGCCGTTTGAGCTGCCGGCCTACACGGTGGCGCGCCTGGTCGGGCACTGGCACATCGCACGCGGCCTGCGGCTGTCGCTCGATATCGACAACCTGTTCGACAAGACCTACTACACCAGTTCCTACCAGCGCACCTGGGTGGCGCCCGGATCGCCGCGTGCGGTCTCGCTTGGGCTGCAGGCTTCCTACTGATTGAAAGGAGAACACAGATGACCAAAATTGCACTTGAAGCGGTGGGCCTGACGGTCCGCTATGGCACGGCTAGCGTGCTTGACTGCCTCGACTTGCAGGTACGGCAGGGCGAGATCTACGCCCTGTTGGGCGGCAACGGCGCCGGAAAATCCACCACGCTGAACGCCTTCCTCGGCTTCGCGCGTCCGGCGGAGGGCTATGCCCGCGTGTGCGGCATCGATCCCGCGTTCGAGCCGCTGGCGGCGCGCGCCAGCCTGGCCTATGTGCCGGAGAACGTCGCCCTGTACGAACACCTGTCGGCACGCGAGAACCTCGATTACCTGCTGCGCATGGGCGGCGCCGACGCCGCACCCGCCATCATCGAGGCGGCGCTGGACGACGTCGGCCTGGACCCGGCGGCCTGGGACCGTCGCCTGGCCGGCTACTCCAAAGGCATGCGCCAGAAGGTTGCCATTGCATTGGCGGCGGCGCGCCTGGTGCCTGTGCTGTTGCTGGACGAGCCGACCTCTGGCCTGGATCCGCATGCAACCAGCGAGTTCAATGCCCTGCTGCTCAAGCTGCGCGAGCACGGCATCACGGTGTTCATGGTGACGCACGACCTGCTGGGCGCCGCCGAAGTAGCGGACCGCATCGGCTTCCTGGACCGGGGCCGCATTGCCCATGAACTGGCCGCGCACGGGCCGCAGCGCTTCGATGTCCAGCAGTTGTTCCAGCGCTATGCCGATGCACGGAGGGCGGCATGAGGCCCGCGTTTGCCGCTATCGCCTGGCGGGTGGCGCTGGAGGAATGGCGCGCCCTGCGGCGCAACAGGGTCGCTGTTGCTGCGGCTGGCCTGCTGCTGGTGCTGACGCTGGCGGCCATCATGGTCAGCCTGGAGCGCGCCCACAGCGTGGAAGCGCAGCGTGCCCGCCTCCAGCAGCAGGCCGACGACCAGTGGAACAGCCAGCCGGACCGCCATCCGCATCGGGTGGTGCATTACGGGCACTACGTGTTCCGCCCGCTGACTGCCCTCGCCTTCTTCGACTTCGGCGTCGCCCCTTTCACCGGCAGCACGCTGTACCTGGAAGGGCATCGCCAGAACAGCGCCAACTTCAGCGACGCCGGCCAGTCCTCGCTATTGCTGCGCTTCGGGCAATTGACGCCGGCCTTCGTGCTGCAGGTGCTGGCGCCCTTGCTTCTGGTATTCCTGGGTTTCGGCGCCCTGGCACGCGAGCGCGAACGGGGGCAACTGCGGCTAATGCTGGCCCATGGCGTCAGCGGCGGTGCGCTGGTGGCAGGCAAGCTGACGGCACACAGTGTGTTGGCCCTCCTGCTGGCGGCGCCGGCGCTGGCAGCCCTGGTGCTGATCGCGGCGGCCGATCCGCTGCTGGCGGCGCCGGCCGGCTGGCTGGCGCTGGGCTATGCTGCATACCTGCTGTTGTGGTCCGTCGCTGCGATCTTGCTTTCCGCGCTGGCGCGGCGGGCGCGCGATGCGCTGCTTTTGCTGGTCGGCGCCTGGGCCCTGATGGCAGTGCTGCTGCCGCGCGTGCTGCCCGACCTGGCTTCCGGCCTGGTGCCGCGCCCTACCCGCATCGAAATGGAAGCCGCCGTCCACGCCGAACTGGCGCGCATCGGGGACAGCCATAATCCGGACGATCCCTACTTCCGCAATTTCCGCGACAGCGTGCTGAAACGCTATGGCGTCAGCAAGGTGGAGGAACTGCCCGTCAACTACAAGGGGCTGGTGATCGAGGAAGGCGAGCGCCTGACCAGCGAGCTGTTTTTGTCCAGCATGCAGCGCGACTTTGCACGCCAGGCCGCGCAAGGCAACGTGCTGGATACGGCGGCGCTGGCGGTGCCGCTACTGGCATTGCGCAGCATGTCGGCGGCGCTGGCAGATACCGACCGTGCGGCGCATGAGCGCTTCCTTCTGGCCGGCGAGGACTACCGCTATCGCCTGGTCCAGGCGCTGAACCGGTTGCACGCCGAAAAAGTGAAGTACCACGACGATCGTGCCCAGCGCATTTCGGCTGACTACTGGCGCGCGCTGCCGCGCTACAGCCATCCTCCCTCCCCGCTTGAACTTACGGTCACGCAGCGCGTATGGCCCGCATTGGCCATCTTAGCCGGCTGGCTGGGCGCCGCCGCATTGCTGGCCGCCTGGGTCGCGCGCCGCCTGGAAAGGAATATCTGAATGAAGAACTGGAAATTTGAACTCCTGCTGTTGCTACGCTCGCGGCCCGCGGCTGCGGCGTTCGTGGTACTGGCGCTACTGGCCGCACTGTCGGTCTGGAACGGCATGCGTGTGATGGGCGCGCAGCGCGTCGCGCTGGAACGGATTGCTGCCGTCCATGCCGCCGACCTTGCAGAGCGGGCGGCGCGCCAGCCTGCCGACGGCGATGCCGGGCTCACGGCCTACTACACGCCCCACCTGACCTTCGACCCGGCGTCACCACTGGCCTTTGCCGCCATCGGACAGCGGGACGTCCAGCCCTATGCGCTGCAGGTGCGCGCCCTGGGGTTGCAAGCGCAGCTCTATGAATCGGAAGCGATCAACCCTGAGCTGGCCGCGCCGGGACGATTCGACTTCGCCTTTGTGCTGGTCTACCTGGCGCCGCTGTTCATCATCGCCCTGATGCACGACATGGTCAGCGGCGAGCGCGAGGCCGGGCGTTTGCGGTTGCTGTCTTCCCTGCCCGGCAAGCCCGGCGTGCTGTGGCGCCGCCGCGTGCTGCTGCGGCTTGCCCTGGTTGCCGCAGCCTTGCTCCTGCCATTGCTTGCCGGCGCGCTCCTATCCGGCGCCGCACCGGGTGAAACGGCCCTGATGGCGGGCGCCGCGCTGCTCTACCTTGTTTTCTGGTGCGGCGCGGCCGCCTGGGGCGCGGCCGTGGCGCGTAACGCCGCAGCGGGCGCCGCGTTGCTGCTGGCCGCGTTCGTGCTGCTCGCACTGGTGCTGCCGACGGCAGTCAACGCTGCGCTGGAGCGGGCCATTCCGGTTGCGCAAGGCGCGGAACTGGCCCTGGCGCAGCGCCAGGCGGTGCATACGGCGTGGGACAAGCCGAGGGAAGAGACAATGCAGCGCTTCTTCCGCACCAATCCCGAGTGGAAGGACACGGCGCCGCTGCCTGAAGGCTTCCATTGGAAATGGTATTACTCCATGCATCAGGCCGGGGATGACATGGTTGCGGGGCAGGCGACGCAGTACCGCAACGCGCTGTGGTCGCGTGAAGAGTGGACGCGCAACGCGGGATTATTGCTGGCGGGAGTGAATGTGCAGGTTCTGCTGCATCGGCTGGCGGGGACAGACCTGCAGGCCCGCATGGCCTACCTGGATCGCGTGGCCGCCTACCACGAGCGCGTGCGGCGCCACTTCTACCCCTATGTGTTCGACGAAAAGCCGTTCGGGGCGGCGGACTTTACACGGCTGCCGGTGTTTGTCCCGGCGACGGGAGCAGGCTTGCCGCCTGTCCCGCTAGGCTGTGCGCTGGCCTTGCTGGCGGGCGCCGCGCTGCTGCTCGGGCTGCGCAGCACAGCTCGTGTCAACCTGGGGGCCTGACCCCAAGGTTGACACGGGCTCGGCTGTTTAGAGCTTGATGAAGTTCTCGCGGTAGTACTTGAGCTCTTCGATCGATTCGATGATGTCGGCCAGGGCGGTGTGCTTCTGGGCTTTCTTGAAGCCGGCGACCATTTCCGGCTTCCAGCGGCGGCCCAGCTCTTTCAGGGTCGACACGTCGATATTGCGGTAGTGGAAGAAGGCCTCCAGCTTCGGCATGTACTTGACCATGAAGCGGCGGTCCTGGCCGATGGTGTTACCGCACATCGGGGATTTGCCGTTCGGGACCCATTGGCGCATGAAGGCGATGAATTCGGCTTCTGCCTGGGCTTCGGTCACGGTCGACGCCTTGACGCGGTCGATCAGGCCGGAGCGGCCGTGGGTGCCCTTGTTCCAGGCGTCCATCTTGTCCAGCGTTTCGTCCGACTGGTGGATCGCCAGCACCGGGCCTTCGGCCAGCACGTTCAGGTGCATGTCGGTGACCACCATTGCCACTTCGATAATGCGGTCGGTCTCAGGCTCCAGGCCGGTCATCTCCATGTCGACCCACACCAGGTTCATTTCATTCGGGCGCTGTGGGGTGGCCGGGGTTGCTGGGGTGTCGTTCGCTTGTGACATAATTCTCTCTAAGACAATATTAGGCAGGTTAATCCGCCATTTTCTCACAGGCACAGAATGTATTCACACGCGTTTTCGTTTTTGTTCATTGCATTTTTAACATTAACCCTGGTGGTGCGCTTCTGGCTTGCCTCGCGCCACATCCGCCATGTATTGCAAAACCGCGCCGCCGTGCCAGCCGATTTCGCGGAAAAGATCCCCCTTGCCGCCCACCAGAAAGCCGCCGACTACACCATCGCGCGCACCAAGCTTGGGCTTTTGAACATGATGGTGTCCAGCATTGCGCTGATTTGCTTTACCTTGCTGGGCGGCCTGCAATGGCTGTCGACTTCCCTGTTCAACGCCACCGGTGGCGGCATGACTTACCAGCTTGCGCTGATCGTCGCCTTCACCGTGGTCTCGGGCCTGATCGACCTGCCGCTCGATTACTACCGCCAGTTCACGCTGGAAGAGCGCTTCGGCTTCAACAAGATGAGCAAGCGCCTGTTCTTCTTCGACCTGGTCAAAGGCGTCGGCGTCGCTGCCGTGATCGGACTGCCGCTGGTGTGGGTGATCCTGGTGCTGATGGAGAAAGCGGGCAGCCTGTGGTGGCTGTACGCCTGGTTCGTGTGGTGCGGCTTCCAGTTGCTGGTGATGGCGCTCTACCCTAACCTGATCGCGCCGCTGTTCAATAAATTCACGCCGCTGGCCGACGAATCGCTGAAGCAGCGCATCGAGGGCCTGATGGCGCGCGTGGGCTTTGCCTCCAAGGGCTTGTTCGTGATGGACGGGTCCAAGCGCAGCGCGCATGGCAATGCCTATTTCTCCGGTTTCGGCGCGGCCAAGCGCATCGTGTTTTACGATACCCTGGTGTCCAGCCTGTCGCCGCAGGAGGTGGAAGCTGTGCTGGCCCACGAACTGGGCCACTTCAAGCTGAAACACATCGTCAAGCGCATCGTGGTGATGTTCGGCCTGTCGCTGGGCTTCCTGGCCCTGCTGGGCTACCTGAAAGGCCAGCTGTGGTTCTACACCGGCCTGGGCGTGAATCCGATCATCGTGCCCGGCCAGTCCAACGACGCACTGGCACTGCTGCTGTTCATGCTGGTGTTGCCGGTATTTACTTTCCTGTTTGGCCCGCTGATGTCGCTCAGCTCGCGTAAGCACGAGTTCGAAGCCGATGCCTTCGCCGCCAAGCATACCGATGCGCGCGACCTGGTGTCGGCGCTGGTCAAGATGTACGAGGACAATGCGTCGACCCTGACGCCTGACCCGCTGCATTCGGCCTTCTACGATTCGCACCCGCCCGCCAGCGTGCGGATTCGTCAACTCAACCTGGCAGCATCCCAATGACAGCGAATATCCAAACCGCGGCCGATTTGCGCGCGCTGCGCTGTAGCCACCAGTCGCAGGCCCTGGACGCCGCTGAGGCGCTGCGCCTGGTCCAGTTGCTGGATGGCTGGAGCATGGCCAGCGGCAAGCTGGTGAACACTTTCGGCTTCAATAACTACTACGAGACGATGGCTTTCGTGAATGCGCTGGCCTATATCTCCCATCGCGAAGACCATCACCCCGAGCTGGTGGTGGGCTACAAGACCTGCCAGGTGCGCTACGACACGCACTCGGTCAACGGCTTGTCGATCAACGATTTCATCTGCGCCGCCAAGGCCGATGCACTGGGCCAGGCATGAGCAAAGGAACCAAACGCACCGGCACCATCATCGCAGCCCACGGCCGCCACTACCTGGCGGAAGCGGAAGGCCAGCGCCTACAATGCGTCACGCGCGGCAAGAAGACCAATGTGGCGGTCGGCGACATCGTCGACCTGACCCTGACCTCGCCCGACCAGGCGGTGATCGACAAGCTCCAGGAGCGCAAGACGCTGCTGTACCGCTCCGACCAGTACAAGTCCAAGCTGTTGGCCGCCAATGTCGACCAACTGTTCATCGTGGTCGCCACGGAACCAAGTTTCTCGGACGACCTGGTGTCGCGCGCCCTGGTGGCGGCAGAAGCGGCCGGCATCCACGTGCGCCTGCTGCTGAACAAGGTCGACGTGACCGACATGCTCGAACACGCCCGCAAGCGCCTGCAGGTCTATTCGGCGATGGGCTATGAGGTGATCGAAGTTTCCGCCACCGGCCAGCCGGAGCAGACTGGCGCCACCCTGGCGCCGCTGCTGCAAGGGCATTCCTCGATCCTGATCGGCCAGTCCGGCATGGGCAAGTCTTCGTTGATCAACATCCTGGTGCCGGACGCCGACATCGCCACGCGCGAAATCAGCGAGGCGCTCGACACCGGCAAGCACACCACCACTTTCACCCGCCTCTACCACGTGGGTCCGGATTCGAGCGTGATCGATTCGCCGGGCTTCCAGGAATTCGGCCTGTACCACCTGAGCGAAGGCATGCTGGAGCGTGCCTTCCGCGATTTCCAGCCCTATCTTGGGGGCTGCCGGTTCTACAACTGCCGGCACCTGAGCGAGCCGCAATGCGCGGTGCTGGAAGCCGTCAACGAGGGCAAGATCGCGAAAATGCGGCATACGCTGTACGGCCAGTTGTTGCACGAGTCATCGCAAACGCTTTACTGACGGGACGCCGATGCAGCTTCAGTTTGCCGATGACGATGCCGTTGCGCAGTGGGAGCTTGAGCTCTTGCCCCTGCGCGGCATTGCGCGGCTTCCGGTGCTGCTGCCCCTGGCCTGGCACCTGCGCCAGCGCGACGGCAAGCGGGCGCAGGAGCTGGCGGGCGAGGCGGCAGCCCTGCTGCCATCCGCCCACCTGCCCGACGATGCGCGCGCTTCGCTGGAAGCGCGGCTGCAACTGGTCGATGGCGAGATCCGCTGGCTGCAGGGCGAACTTGATGCGGCAGCCAACCAGGCTGCGCGTGCATTGGAAGTATTCGAAGCACAAGGCGACAATATCGGCCGCGCCGACGCGCACTGGCTGAAAGCCTGGATTTCCGTCGACCGGGGCAACCACGACCAGCGCGATGCCGAGCTGGAAGCCTGCTCCAATGCCGCCCACGCGGCGGGCGACGAGCAGCGCGCGGCGATTGCCGATGCGGTCCAGGCGCGCTGGGCTGCCCTGCGCGACCTGCATGCTGCCAGCGAGCGCTGGGGCCTGCGTTTCGACCTGTCCGAAGAGGTAGCGCCCAGCGTCGATTGCTGGATCAACGACTTTTTCGCCATCGCCGCCAGCCAGGCCGGCGACATCGGCAACTCGGCCGGCTTCTACATCCGCAGCTACGAGGCCGCGCTGGAGACGGGCCAGATCCGCGCCGCCGCTACCGCAGCGATCAATATTGCGGAAAAATTCTCGCAGCTGAACGACCACCATTCCGGCCTGGAATGGATGCAGCGCGCCATGGATCTTGCCCGGCCCACTGGCTGGCCGCGCAGTATCGGCTCCTGCCTGGTGCACACGGCGGACATCGTGCGCCGCCTGGGCCGGCTGGACGCGGCGGAGGAATTGCTGCGCGAAGCGCTGGTGATCCTGGCGCCGCAAGCCAACGGCCGCACCTACGCCATCGCCCTGCAGCACCTGGGCGAGCTGTGCCTGGACAAGAAGGATTACGGCGAGGCGCTGGACGCGTTCCAGCGCCTGTCGGAGCGCGCCGAAGCGCTGCAGCAGGGCGACTTCAAGATTGTCGCGCTGCGCGGCCAAGCGCATGCCCTGTGCTTCCTGAATCGCTCGCTGGAGGCGCTGGACATGGCGCTGCTGGCAGTGGAACGCGCCTCGCGCCACCACAACGCCTTCCACCACGTGGCCGCGCTGCGCGTGCTGGCCCTGATCCACGGCCAGCTCCAGTTGTCCGCGCCGCCCGGCATGGAAGCACCCAACGCCCGCCTGCACTACCTGCACAAGGCGCTGGAAGCGGCGCAGACCATCAAGGGCTACACCGTGCCGGGCGACCTGTACGACGCGCTGGGCGCGGAATATGCGCGCCTGGGAGATTTCGCCCGCGCTTATGAGATGGCGACAGCAGCCAGCGCCGCGCGCGAGAAAACGCACACGCTGGAAGCCACCAGCCGCGCGATCGCCATGCAAGTGCACCACCAGACCGAGCAGGCGCGCGCGGAAGGCCTGCACCATCGCGAGCTGGCGATGTCGGAAGCGCGCCGCGCCGAAGTGCTGCAGCAAACGACCAAGCTGCTGGAGCGGCTATCGGCCATCGGCCAGGAAATCACCACCCACCTCGATGCGGGCGCCGTATTCCAGGCCCTGGACCGCCACACCCACGCCCTGCTGTCGGCCAATACCTTCGCGGTCTACCTGGTCGATGCGGCGGGCCGCCAGCTGGAACGCGCCTTCGGCGTGGAAGCCGGCCAGGCCCTGCCCCGCAACGCGATCCCGCTCGACCACCCCACCGCCTACACCGCGCAATGCCTGCGCGAGCGGCGCGAGGTGTACATCGACCAGATCCCGACCGAGCGCGACAGCACGGTCACGCCCGGCACTGCAGCCAGCCGCAGCGCCCTGTACGTGCCGCTGCTGGTGGGCGAACGGGCGCTGGGCGTGATGACGGCGCAAGCGATGCACGCCAATGCCTATGGCGAACGGGAACGGCTGATTTTCCGCACCCTTTGCGCCTACGGCGCCATCGCGCTCGATAACGCCCTGGCCTACGGCCAGCTGCAGGAAGCCCAGTCGCAACTGGTATCGCAGCAAAAGCTCGCTGCCCTTGGCGCGCTGATGGCGGGCGTGGCGCATGAACTGAATACGCCGATCGGCAACAGCCTGCTGATTGCCAGCACGCTTGAACAGAAGACCAACGAACTGGAAGACGCGATCAACGGCCCGGGACTGCGCAAGTCCGAACTGCTGTCCTTCATCGACAATACGCGCAAGGCCTCGGCCCTGGTAATGCGCGGCCTGCACAGCGCGGCGGACCTGGTTTCCAGCTTCAAGCAGGTGGCGGTGGACCGCACCACCGAACAGCGCCGCATCTTCAACCTGCACCAGGTGACGCACGAGGTGGTGGCCACGGTGATGAACCGCATCCGCAAGGACGGCCACAAGATCGAATTCGACGTGCCGGAGCTGATCATGCTGGACAGCTACCCCGGCCCCTTTGGCCAGGTGGTCACGAACCTGATCAACAACGCCCTGCTGCATGCCTTCGACGGCCGCGAAGGCGGCCAACTGCGCCTGGTGGCCTCCACGCCGGTGGAGGACCGCGTGCTAATATCCTTCAGTGACGACGGCGGCGGCATCGCGCAGGAAAACCTGACGCGCATCTTCGACCCGTTTTTCACCACCAAACTGGGCCAGGGCGGCTCGGGCCTGGGCTTATCAATCAGTTACAACATCGTCACCTCCCTGCTGGGCGGCCAGATCGCCGTCGACAGCAGCGACGCAGGCACCACCTTCACGCTGGACCTGCCGATATCGGCGCCGCACCATGATCCCGAACGCCCGGCCACGATTTACTGAAATGCCCGTATAATCTTTAGTCCACCGCAGCAAAACTTTGCAAAGATGTCTATACCACCTAAAAGCATCAAGCACTATCTCCAGTTCAACGATTTGACCCTGGAGGAGTACGAATATGTGATCGCCCGCGCAGCGGAAATCAAGCGCAAATTCAAGGCCTACGAGATTTACCACCCGCTGATCGACCGCACCCTGGTCATGGTGTTCGACAAGAATTCGACCCGTACCCGCCTGTCCTTCGAGGCCGGCATGCACCAGCTGGGCGGCGCAGCGATCTACCTGAATACCCGCGATTCCCAGCTGGGCCGCGGCGAGCCGGTGGAAGACGCCGGCCAGGTGATGTCCCGCATGTGCGACATCATCATGGTGCGCACCTTCGGCCAGGACATCATCGAGCGTTTCGCTGCCCATTCGCGCGTGCCGGTGATTAACGGCCTGACCAACGAACACCATCCATGCCAGGTATTTGCCGACATCTTCACCTATATCGAGCATCGCGGCTCGATCAAGGGCAAGGTCGTGGCCTGGGTGGGCGACGCCAACAACATGCTGTATTCCTGGCTGCAGGCGGCTGAAGTCTTCGGCTTCCACGTCAATGTCTCCACGCCGCACGGCTACGACATGGACATGTCGCTGGTATCGACCGACCGCTACACCTTCTTCACCAACCCGTCCGACGCCTGCGAAGGCGCAGACCTGGTCAACACCGACGTGTGGACCTCGATGGGCTACGAAGAAGAAAACGCGGCACGCCTGAAAGCCTTTGACGGCTGGATCGTCGATGCCGCCAAGATGTCCCGCGCCAAGCCGGACGCCCTGTTCATGCACTGCCTGCCGGCCCACCGCGGCGAAGAAGTCGCCGCCGAAGTCATCGACGGCCCGCAATCCGTGGTGTGGGACGAAGCAGAGAACCGCCTGCACGTGCAGAAGGCCCTGATCGAATATTTGCTGCTAGGCAAGATTGCTCAATAAATGGGGACGTACCCCATTTTTCAGGCAACACCAACCTATACCAACTGACTGAGAAAATCATGAGCGACGTAAAGAAAGTAGTCCTCGCCTACTCCGGCGGCCTGGACACCTCCGTGATCCTGAAATGGCTGCAGGATAACTACCAGTGCGAAATCGTGACCTTCACCGCCGACCTGGGCCAGGGCGAAGAGCTGGAACCGGCACGCGCCAAGGCGCTGAAGTTCGGCATCAAGCCTGAGAACATCTTCATCGACGACGTGCGCGAAGAGTTCGTGCGCGACTTCGTCTTCCCTATGTTCCGCGCCAACACCGTGTACGAAGGCGAATACCTGCTGGGCACCTCGATCGCGCGTCCGCTGATCGCCAAGCGCCTGATCGAGATCGCCAACGAGACCGGCGCCGACGCCATCTCGCACGGCGCCACCGGCAAGGGCAACGACCAGGTGCGCTTCGAACTGGGCGCCTACGCACTGAAGCCAGGCGTGCGCGTGATCGCTCCATGGCGCGAGTGGGACCTGCTGTCGCGCGAAAAGCTGCTGAAATACGCGGAAGACGCCGGCATCGAAATCGACATGAAGCACAAGAACGGCGGCGCGCCGTATTCGATGGACGCCAACCTGCTGCACATTTCCTTCGAAGGCCGCCACCTGGAAAACCCGAGCGCGGAAGCCGAAGAATCGATGTGGCGCTGGACCGTCAGCCCGGAGGCTGCACCGGACCAGCCGGAATACCTGGACATCGAATTCGAAAAAGGCGACATCGTGGCCCTGAACGGCAAGCGCATGTCGCCTGCCACTGTCCTGACTGAACTGAACCGCCTGGGCGGCAAGCACGGTATCGGCCGTCTGGACCTGGTGGAAAACCGCTACGTCGGCATGAAGTCGCGCGGCTGCTACGAAACCCCGGGCG
>CAMLSG010000022.1 GCA_946482635.1 uncultured Duganella sp. | reverse complement strand
ACTGCATGCGTGGTCTTGGAAATGATGCCCGCCAAGCCCTTCTTCTTTGCAGGCTGACCAGCTTTCTTTTCCTCTTCGGTTTGCGCCGGTTCCGGCTCACATCTCTTCGCGATGTTCTTTTTGTCGTCAGCACATTTCGGATGCGTATTGAACGTATCCGAGTAAACCGTCGACGGCGTGTTCGGCCCGGTGGCCGGTTTTTTTGTCGGTGACGAAGGTTTCTTTTCGCTGGCAGTTGCCGGCTTTTTTTCGTCAGGTTTCTTGGGGGCAGATTTCTTTGATGCCTTGGATTTAAGCAGTTCAGCTAACGACATTGTGTTCAACCGTGATTGTGGGTCATGGGATCGGTATTCCGACACACGTTCAAGCCCTCAACCTTCACGTTTGGGGACCAGTCTGTAAAGTACGCATCGCCTTTAATGGTATGGCTCGACACCCCCATCCCCAGGCTCCGTGTGGCAGGTTCGTCGCCAATGCTGTTGGCAAGATATGAAACGTCGCGTAGGGCCAGCGGCGTACCGCAGATGGCAACGGTATCCGATCCATTCTTCAAGTCCCTGGCAAACGCTGTGTTGGTGTAAACCACTACGACAGGCCCGGCGCTTGGCGCGGGTGGGCTCCAGCAAGGGTCGGTGGAGGCAACCGATTTTCCATCTGCGGCCTTTGAACAAATTTCGTGATCGTTTGCGTAGACGTGTGTTTCCATATCACTGCTTTCCTTGTTGCTGCAGGACGACCGCGCAGCGGGTCCCGTCGTCGTTTGCCATGTGCGCCAGGCCCAGTTGGCCCGGACTGAATGCTTTGTGAGACATGTCCCGCGCCAGCCATGCCAACATGGCAGGGCCAGCGGCACCGCCAACCTCGCCTATCTTGTCCGCCAGCGTCAGGTGCGGGACCTTACTGCCCCCCATCATTACGCGCGTGATGGCGTTCGTCGCATCACGGGAAAAGAACTGCTCACCATTCTGGTCGCTGATGCGGAAGTCGACTTCCGTGGGCGCGATTCCGGCTTGCTCGCATGCAGACCGGATTGCGTGCGTCAGCCCCTGGCTGCGGCTTGGAACGCTGCCATCATGCCGGCCAGCCTCATGGGCGATGCCGACGCCTTTGATATACAGCCCAGCCTGGTCTGAAGGTGCTGGCCGTAGCACCAAGGCAGCTGCAGCTTCACCCGGGATAAATCCATCGCTGTTACCCCGTACGAAAAGCCGTTCTTCCTTTAAATAGCCGTTGATGTCGGCTGCATTCAAATAGCTGTCCACGCCGATTACGAGCACCTGCTCGATCGGCAGTTCTGCCAGCATGTTCTTCGCCCGCACCAGAGCTGCGGCAAGGCCGGTACGTCCACCCAATAGAACTGCCGCATCCTCATGCAAACTGCGCCGTTCATTGGGAGTATCAGACTCGCCAGCAAAGACTTTCTTCATCGCGCCAAGCACGACTTCAAGGTAGTAGGAGGCATCGGCATGCGCGCGCGATTTGTCCGGACCGATAACAATCAGCGCTGTACGACGAGCGTCGACTAACGACAAAGGCTGTGCCATGCGACGCGCGCAGTCGCGCACTGCGTACAACACCCATTGCTCCAACCTTTCTTGACCATGGATGTCGTCTGGCAGCATGGCAGCCACAATCGGATCAGAGCTCAAACTATAGAAGCTGCTTTCCTGGAAATGGTCCATGTTTGCGCGCAAAGCGCAAACGGCTGCATCCAAGTGATAGCCCACTGCACAACACAAGCCTGCCGCTTCGATAAAAAGGTCGATGCCGGCCTCTCGGGTACTTCTATCGGTATTCAATGCGCATTCCCTCGCTTAGCCAACCATGAACTGCGGATGCAGTCGAGAAGTTGCCATACGTTATCTTAGAAATAATAACAAAAATGGCAACAACTGGATTTCAATCGTGCGCACGCGTGGCGAATAAAGTGCTTTGAGAAGACTGGTGGTTACACCGGCAAGAATTTGCCAGGAGATATGACAAGAAGCCTTTGAATAACAAGGGCTTGTCTCCATGTGTCGACGTCTATTTGAATTATCCGGTGCGCGACAGCGCGTCCCATGCGCAAACTCTCACCAATAGTAACGATATGCAAAACATTCATTATGCAAGTTTTAATACGACATTTCTCCCTGCCACTAAAGGCCGCACACCGTTGAATTGCAAATCACCGTGTTTCCCGAGGCTTGTGCTAAATTGCCGCCGTTCATATCAAAACAATAACTCGCATGACTTACCTCAATACCGCCGTTCCAGGGGCCTTGCTCGGCACTGCACAAACCAACCGGCTGCTGCGTCTTTCGTTCCCGCATGAGGATGGTCCGCAAGCGCTTATGCTGGTGAACAGCCTGAATGCTACAGAAGGTTTGTCGCGCGATTTCCGCTTCACGGTCGAAGTGCTGTCCAACGACGCCAGCATTCCTCTTACGGACGTCCAAGGACGCATGGTGACGATATCGCTGGTGCGAGAAGATGGCAGCCTGCGCTACTTCAACGGCTACGTATTCGAATTCCAGTTCATCAAAACCGACGGCGGCCACGCTTACTACCGGATGCAACTGGCGCCATGGACGGCATACCTGCGTTTGCGGCGCGACTATTACCTATTCCACAGCAAGTCGGTCCAGCAACAGACCACCGACATCTTCAACGACTATCCGGTGGCGGACTGGCAAGCGCGCATCCACGGCGAAGACGCCGGAATGACCGATGCGTGCCAGGCGGCCGAAAGCGATTACAACTACCTGCACCGCCGCTGGGAGGAGCGCGGTTGGCATTACTGGTACGAGCATCGCGCGGACGGGCATACCCTGGTGCTGGCTGACGATACGACCCGCGCCGACGCGATCGACGGCGACGCCCCCGAAATCCCTTTCCAGCGCGAGGCTGGCGCGCAAGAAGACGACGCCATCGGCGACTGGTCTCCGGTGCGCCGCATCGTGCCTGGCAAAGTTGCGCTGGCCAGTTTTGATTTCAAGAATCCGCGCCCGCAAATGACCGAGCTGCCCGTCATTAACGACCAGGGGAAGGTGCACCAGATCGAAATCTACGATTACACGGGCGCGTATGGATTCATGGCAGGCGACGACGCAGAGTCGCAAGCGCGCCGGCGCATCGAAGAAATCGAGGCGAGCGCAAAGCACTTCGAGGCCGGCGGCAACGACCGTACAGCGCAACCTGGCCGCTGGTTCCGCCTGACCGGGCATTTCGACAGCCAGGACAGCGAATTCGTCATCCTGGAAGTGCAGCACAGTGCCAGCAACAACTACCAGACTGGCAGCACCGCTCCGGCCCATTACAGTAACAAGCTGACCTGCATTGGCAGGAACGTACCGTGGCGCCCTGGGCGCGGCTTCAATAGCGAGGCGCCGAAGCTCTATGGCCTGCAAACGGCCACCGTGGTCGGCCCGGCCGCCGATGAAATCCATACCGACGAATATGGGCGCGTGCGCGTGCAGTTCCATTGGGACCGCGTGGGCCAATATGACGAGAAGAGTTCCGCTTGGGTGCGGGTAGCCACGGCATGGTCCGGCCCGAATTTCGGCATGACCTCGATCCCGCGCATTGGCACCGAGGTGATCGTCCAGTTCCTGGATGGGAACCCGGACCGTCCCCTGATAACCGGCATGGTGCCGAACGCGCAAACCATGCCACCCTGGCCCCTGCCGGACAACAAGACGCAAAGCGGCATCTTGTCGCGTTCAACGCCGGGGGGCAGTTACGACAATGCCAACGCGATCCGCTTTGAAGACAAGAAAGGCGCCGAGCAGCTCTGGCTGCACGCCGAGAAGGACCAGCTCACGGAAGTGGAGCACGACGAGGATAAGTGGGTCGGCAATGACCGCCGCAAGACCATCGACCACGACGAGATCAACCACATCAAGAACGACCGGACCGAAACTGTCGACCATGATGAAACGATCACCGTGCACAACGACCGCAAAGAGCGGGTCGACCATAACGAAACCATCAGCATTGGCGACAACCGGACGGAAGATGTTGGCAAGAACGAGACCATCGACATTGGCGGCACACGCAACGTCACGATCGGCCACATGAAGATTGAAACCGTAGGGCTGGCAAAGATGGTCACAATCGGCGGCGCCTACCAAACCACCGTGGGCGCAGCCATGAACACCACCGTGGCGCTGATGCAGGCCGAAGAGGTGGGTCTATCGAAGACGGTGCTGGTAGGTAAATCCTTCAACATCACGGCGGGCGACGAATTCACCGTCACGGTTGGGAAATCGAGCCTGACAATGAAGTCGGACGGGACCATCAGCATCAACGGACACACGTTCGACCTCGGCACCAGCGGCGAGCAAACCTTCAAGGCCGACGGAAACATCACGATGAAGGCCAAGAAAATTCTGGAAAACTGATGAAGCAAACATCCTCCCCCCTCCCCCAACCCGCCCTCGAACAGGAGGTATCGGGGCTGCTGGACAACGTGATCGCAGACACAGTTGCCATGCCTCGCAAGATCGATGGAATAGTCACAGGACGACTGGACGCAATCAATGCCGACGGTACGCCAACGGTGAGCATTGCCGCGTTTGCGCTGGCCGGCATTACCGCTCGCTCGCTGGCGACCATTGACCCATCAAAGATCGGGGAAGCGGTTGCGCTGGGATTTGAAGCAGGCGACCCTCAACGCCCAGTTATCCTGGGTTTCATGCTACAGCCGGCCGTTTCCACCCCCACCGTTGATGCAACGGTTGATGGCGAACGAGTGGTCATCAGCGCCGAGAGGGAAATCGAACTGCGCTGTGGTGATGCTGCGCTGATCCTGAGTGCTGACGGCCGGATCCAGCTGCGCGGCACCTATATTACGAGCCATGCCAGCGCCACTCAGCGCATCCTGGGCGGGTCAGTCAACTTCAACTGAAGGGTCGGAAACGTGGAGTTGATTGTCGCATCCAAAAATTTGAAT
This sequence comes from uncultured Duganella sp., assembly GCA_946482635.1. The sequence continues at coordinate 31,037 of CAMLSG010000022.1, read as the reverse complement.
GCCGAGGTTGTGCCGGCGCTGGACGTAGACGGGCGGGAAATGCTAGTCGTTGTGATCAAGGCCACTTGGCGCATCCCGGATGAAGCACAAAGGCCGCAACCACTTCCGCCATTGCCGCTGGCCCAATCGGATGTTTACGCAGGTGCCCCGGGCGAAAGTGCGATGTTGTATGGATCGGACCTGGTCCGTTTCAAGCCTCGCTGTGACGTTGTCTTCAACGCTCATGCGCATAGTCCAAGCGGCGAACCGTTGAAGGAGATGCTTGTAGGTTGGCGAATTGGCTCACTCGAAAAGGGCTTGCGCGTCGTTGGCACTCGCACTTGGCGCAAGAGCTTCGGCTGGTTAAGCCTTTCCGAGCCAGAACCATTTGTGACAAAGCCTTTACATTTCGGCCTTGCTTTCGGCGGGACGCGCAATTGGACACAAAAGAACGGCGATTCCGACGAAACGCTGTGCGAGGCATTGCCGACTAATCCGTGCGGCATCGGCTGGGCAGGTAAATACACGAAAGATCAGATGGATGGTGCTCCTGCACCTTGCCTGGAAGCGATCGATGAAGAAATTCGTAATGTGAGCGGGCCGTATGCCCCAATCGCATTTTCGGCAATCGGACGGCATTGGGCCCCGCGCAAGGATTACGCAGGGACATATGACGAACAGTGGCAGCGCGAAGTATTTCCGTTCCTGCCTGACGACTTTGACGATCGGTTCTATCAATGCGCCCCGGAAGATCAGCAAATGGACTATCCGCAGGGTGGAGAGCCGGTGATCCTGAAACATATGATGGCCGGCCGGCCCGATGTACGCTTCAATTTGCCGCGGCTGAATCAAATGAAAGTGCGTGTCTTGCGCACCGATTACAGCACGGAAGAACCGACTGCGGTGGCGGACACGCTGTATTTTGAACCGGATGAAGGGAGGTTCTCCATCGTCTGGCGGGCCAGCGTGCCAATCCGCCGACGAATACAGGAGTTCGATACGGTGGCGGTAGGAACTGTCGACCCCGAATGGTGGAACGCGAAAGCAAGCGGCGTAGCTAGCGGCTGCACCGGCTGTGGCTCCAGTATCAATGAGTCCTGAGAGTCGCCATGAAACTCAACCATCGTGACTGAACCAAGCATGACTACACCTGACATCCGCCCCCCCAGCACTATTGGGCCGCTGGTTGCGCGCCACGCAGAAGACGCAGCATTCTACTGGTCACAGTTGGACAACGCCTCCAATGCCACTCAAATCGGCGTTGAGAAGTATGCACATTTCAACCGCTTGCTTGATGCTCATCTTGAAGGGTTATCGGTAGCGGGCGCAGAAGGATTGCGGCATTCACTTTCCGCCCTCGATCGTTGGAAAGGGGCAGCCGAAACCTTCACTGCCGCGTGGCTTGCTTCAGCACTAGACGATGCCGACAGCATGAAGCGTGTATTGGAACACGTGCGTGCACGCCCCGATGCGCAACTACGCGGCCTGGCTTCGGCTCTGGTTTGGCAGCAATCAACTTCGGCACGCCAATGGGTCACGCGCCTGGCTGCCCCTGGCAACGATGCACCCGATCAAGTCGCAGCGTTGCGCGCGGCAGCCTTAATGGGTGACGACGGCATTGCTACGCTACCGGTGTCCTTGCGGGAATTAATGGAATCGCCGAATCGTTTCGTGCGGGCCGCCGCGTGTCGTGTCGCTACGTCGCCCAGCTCTGCGGATATATTAATGAGGGCTCTACACGATACCGATATCAATGTCCGCGCCGAAGCATGCATCGCAATCGCGTGCTTCAGCCAGTCGGAACGCGTGGCGCCTATTTTGTCGCAATGCGTAACTGCGCAGGCCAATCTTGTCCAGCAAGCCACTGGCTGGCATCAAAAGCAGACCATGCGCCGGCTGCTTCGCTGGGTTCGGCATCTTGCAGCAATCACCCCGCTGGGTAATCCTGATATCGCAGGCTTACTGAACAGCCTGCCGCCTAGAGTCGGACTGTCTTTTGTCCTTCACCACGGTGATTGTGCCCATCTTTCTTGGGTCATTGACCGCATGGAACGCCCAGAGTTGGCCCGCTATGCCGGCTGGGTTTGGCAATCGTTGACCGGCGTGAATATTTCTGACCAGGGGATGATCAACTCCGATCCGCACCATGCCGATGATGAGAATCTCGATGGCATCGTAGAGGCACCGAGCGACTCGGATCATGGATTGCCCATCCCAGACGTTTCGGCCATCCGTACTTTCCGAATCCCGGCTGATCTGCCGCTCGGCAAGCGTTGCCTGTTGGGCCAGCCACTAACGCCTCATCATGCTGTGGAGATTCTCGAGACAGCGCCTCAGGCGCTACGTGTGATCGCAGCCCGGATGCTGGGGATGGCATCGCCCGGCCTGCGGCCATCAATTCGCGGACCAGCGGCAATCCAGCAACGTCAGATTAGCGTGCTGCGCGCACGTCTGACGGCATGAGGGCCATGTTGTGCCCGTGGCGCGATGCCCGGGTAATCGCTGAACGGTTGCGGCAGCCAGGGGCACGCTTGGTGATTGCCTTAGGAGCCGAAAGCTGGTGCGGAAAATGCCGCACTTTGCGTCCCCACTTCGACAGGCTTGTTGCTGTAGCTTCAGACAACGAGACATGGCTATGGCTGGACCTGGAGGATCACGCCGAATTCATCGGCGACTATATTCCAAACGACCTCCCGCAATTGATTGTCTATGACGGGCCCACCCTAGTTCAATGTCAGACACTAACTACAGCTTTTGAGGCACCGAAGGCGGAACTGGCCGACGATCTAGACGTCGATCCGCGTCACCTCTCAGGAATTCGGCTCAACCTCATGCAAGAGGACTGGGGGACTTAGGCTGATTCGACCAGTAACCATTTTCGGCGCTCCGGCCGCAAAAGTCTTTGTCTTGGAGTTCTTCGTCCTCAAGCCATGTCGCCGAACAATTTGTCGAACTTGCGCCAGCAGCCATTTGTAGCGCTTGGACCGGACAGCGTGATGTCGTCCACATAAAGCGACATCCGGCTACCCACGCTACTTACCTTTTCTTCGACTGCGTCAAATGCTGGCTTAGCGTATAGCAGCATATGTCAGCGAGAATGTCGGCAACATCCTTGGCGCACTTGAAATCGTTCGCAAACATGCGCCAAACCATTTGCCTTGTGGTGCTTGGGTAGAAGCCAGCAATATCAGCCTTCCCTAATGGCGTATCACCTGTGTGATACCTTGCGTTGTCAGCGTAGGAGCGCCCCTTTTGCGAAAAGACATAATCCGGCAGCTCGATCCCAAGCGCTACCTAATGAAACGCCCACAAAAAAAATAAAGCCCTGCAAAAACAGGGCCTTAGCTTTAGTCATTCAATGTGCAATATTTCCCACTGGAAACCCTACTCCCACTCGATTATCAACGAGAGCCAGAAGGCGTTGATTTCACACACGAATTACAGCCACGGCATGGCTCAGTGCCATCAAAAATACCATCAACTCCTATTCTTCGAATGTCCGGCCCAACAGGCCGAGCACATCTACTGATCTTACGTCTGCAGTCCCCCATCGTTAGAATCAAACCCTTGCGACGCTGCCACCCGCCCCGCTAAAAGAAAAGACGAAGCTGCCGCCATTTCAGGTGGCAGTTGATCATCCAGCGCCTGCAGCTAGGTTCATTTTCACGCCTTAACCGACATTGCCGAACAGCTCGGCCGTCCAATCGGCGAACGCTCGCATAGCCGGAGAGAGAAATCGCTGATGCGGGTAAACGAGTGACACCGGCACAGGTGCCGGCCGCATATCGGAAAGCACCTCGACCAATTTTCCGCTCCGCAAATGGTCTGCGACCAAAATTTCTGCCAACTGCATCAGGCCAACGCCGTCGATGCCAAGCTTGATGTACAGCCCGGTCTCATTGACTGCCACCGTGCCGGGAACTGGAACAGTGACGCTGTTCCCGTCCTCCACGAAATGTAGTCCGCCATCCCGACGCATCGTACTGGAAAAGTAATGAACCGCCCGGTGCCGATGCAAATCCTCCAGCTCCTCGGGAATACCCTTCTCATCCAGGTAGGACGGCGCCGCGCAGGTAATCCACCGTAGCTCACCCAGTCGGCGCGCGACCAGTGTCGAGTCGTGAAGTCTACCGGTGCGGATCACACAGTCGACTCCGTCTTGAATCAGGTCGACCTGACGATCATTTACGCCGATCATTAGATAGATATCGGGGTAGCGCTGCTGGAATTGCCCCAACTGCGACAGGATAACGGCATGCGCAATGCCGCCCGGCATATCGACCCTCAGTCGCCCTTGCGGACGCTCCATCGAGCCATGCAGGCTGGATTCCGTCTCGTCAATGAGATCGAGTATCTCGCGGCAGCGGTAAAAGTATCGTTCCCCCTCCGGCGTCAAGCTGAGGTTTCTGGTGGAACGGTTAAGCAGGCGTGTCTGCAGATGTTTTTCCAACCTCTTGATGATGCCGGTGACTGATGATGCCGGCAGGCCCAAGGTCTCTGCCGCTCGGACAAAACTCTTGCTTTCAACCACGCGAAGGAATACCTGCATTGCCTGAACGCGATCCATGTCTTGCCCTGATACCGATATAGAAAACGGCACTATACCCCAAGATTGTTCGCTTTTTCTGCATGATGAAAACCTCTAGGGCTACTTTTTCCCCGTCATTTGGGTTGCTACAGTGCAGGCACCTAAACCCACTGGAGAAATCAACAATGTCCATTCGAGACCGCCGACCGATTGTTCCGCTCGCGATGAACCAGGCAGATCCTAACGCCATGTCTCAAAACATTCTCGTACTCGGAGCTGGAGAACTCGGCCTACCGGTGCTGCGCAGTCTTGCGCGCCGCGCGAAGAGCATCGACGGTGTGAAGATCAGCGTCCTGCTACGCGCAAGCGCCGTCGAGTCCACCGCACCGGGTAAGCGACGCGACATCACGGAGATTCGGGACCTTGGCATCGAGATCGTCGAAGGCGATCTTGTGAAGAGCTCCATTGACGAACTTGCCAAAGTGTTCGCACGATATGACACAGTAATCGGTTGCGCCGGTTACGCTGCCGGAATCGACACGCCGATGAAATTGGCGCGCGCTGCTTTGCAGGCGCGAATCCCAAGATATTTTCCTTGGCAGTTCGGCGTCGATTTTGACGTGATTGGACGCGGCAGTCCGCAGGACATTTTCGACGCACAGTTGGACGTGCGGGAGCTTTTGCGCAGTCAACACCAGACGGAGTGGGTCATTATCTCCACCGGCATGTTCATGAGCTACCTGTTTGAGCCTGAATTCGGCGTTGTTGACCTGCGAAACGACGCAGTCCACGCACTGGGCAACCTTGAGACCGCGGTAACGCTGACCACTCCCGATGATATCGGGATGCTAACTGCCGAAATCGTGTTTGCAATACCTCGAATCCGGAACGAGATTGTCTATCTAGCCGGCGATACCGTGACTTACGGCGAGGTCGCCGACAAGCTGGAAGCGTCCCTCGGCCGGCCCTTTAGCCGCTCAGAATGGAGTGAAGAGTATTTACTCGGCCAACTGGCCCTCGACCCGCACAATATGATGAGCAAGTACCGTGCTGCCTTTGCTCAAGGACGGGGAGTCGCCTGGGATAAGAGCCGCACGTTCAATAGCCAACGTGGCCTCAAGGTTACCGACGTGGTCTCGTGGATGAATGCAAACCTGATTTCCCGCCGCAGCAAGTAAACTCGGTCTGTCAAGCCTGGCGCGATCGCCAGGCAGTTATTTGTGCTTGTTGCCTAAACGCGCCGACCAATCACGGAGCAGTGCTTTCGAGAGCATATCGAACAAGGTACGCGCCGCAGGTGCCATCGTGTGATTGCGCTTGCTGATCAAGCCCAGTGTCCGATGGATCACCGGATTCACCAGAGGTACACCGACGATCGTATCGGGCCGCCCAGGCAGGACTGACAAACCTGGCACCGCAGCCACGCCCATTCCCGCCTCGACCAGGGCCAGCACGCCTGAGACGTGATTGACTTCGCAGAAAATGGGTGGATGCTTCTCCACGCCCGCCAATGCGGCATCGATGACGCTGCGGTTGCCGCTCGATTTGGCGACCGAAATATACCGCTCGCGCACCGTGTCTTTCCAATTAAGCTTCTTGCGGCGCGCCAAAGGATGATCGTGCCGCATAGCCAGCACATAGCGCTCCTCATAAATCGGCTCGAACACAATTTCCGCATCTTCCGCGCCGGTGAAGTTGATCCCGAAATCCGCCTCCCCTGCCAACACCAGGTTCAGCACATCCTGGGCGCTTTCGTCGTGCACCCGCACCCGGATGCGCGGAAAGCGCTCACTGAACTGCTTCAGCACCTCGGGGAGGAAATGCCAGACGGCAGACGGCACGCACGCAAGGGTTACTGTGCCCGTCCGATGCGCCGCGAGGTCGGCGACACCCAACACAGCGTCCTCCAATCCGTCCAGCGCGGTCCGGACATTCACGAGGAACGCCTGTCCCACATTGGTCAATTGTACGCGGCGGGTAGTCCGCTCGAACAGCTTGACGCCCAGGCCTTCTTCCAGTTTTTCGATCCTTCGGCTCAGTGCCGATTGTGAGAGGAACAGGTCGCTTGCGGCCTGGCTGAAGCTGGCGCGTTCTGCAACGGCGACAAATGCCTCTAAGTCGTGGAGATCGTAATTGATGCGCATGATGCATTAATACGCTTGAAAATTGCAATTATCAAATTATGCCATTTGGGTGAAGATTCATCTACTTAGCAATCAGCCTCATCAAGAAGGCAATGAAAAAGGAGACATCGTGCGCCAATCCTGCGCCTTTACCGCACTGCTCATGGCGAGCAGCCCCTGCCTCGCACAGCCAGGCATCGATCTGTACGGCATCGTCGACGTCGGAGCGCGCGCCACCAGCGACCTTGGCGCAAACAATGCGCCCACGCTGTCCGGCCACAGCACTGCAGTCAGCAGCGGCGTGAACCAAACCAGTCGCTGGGGCATCAAGGGCAAAGAGACACTCGGTGGCGGCTGGGCTGCACTGGTCCGCCTGGAAGGCGGCATCAATGCCGACACAGGCTCGTCCGCCAAAACTGACCACAGCCTATGTAGAAGCCGATTACACCGTCTGGCGCGGTGACTCGGCTGGACTGACCGTTGGGCGCCCGAACGGACGCCACGGCAGCGGCCTGACACTCGGCCTCATGCACAAGTTCTAACGCTTATAAGGGAATCACAATGCGTTCACATCACTTAAAATCCAAGGCGCTATCGGCACTCGCAGTATTCACACTGTCTGCCGCCGCCCACGCAGCCGAAGTTCACGTCGTCGCCTCGGGCGGTTTTGCCCAAGCCTACAAGGATCTCTCCGTTCCGTTCGAGCAAGCCAGCGGCGACCGCCTGGTCTCGGCATGGGGCCCATCGATGGGAACAACGAGAAATGCAATTCCGGCACGCCTCGCGCGTGGCGAACCCATCGACGTCGTCATCATGGTGGGCGACGCGCTCGACAAGCTGATGGCCGAAGGAAAACTCGAGCCGGGCAGCAAGGTCGTGCTGGCCAACTCGCCGATCGCATGCGCCGTCAAGGATGGCGCCGCGAGACCAGATATCAGCACGGTCGACGGATTGCGGCAAGCCTTCCTGAACGCGTCCCACGTGGCCTACTCCGACAGCGCAAGCGGCGAATACATCAAACGCCAGTTGCTGGAAAAACTCGGCATCAAGCAGGCAATGGATGGCAAGGCGGCGCAGATTCCGGCCACTCCGGTGGGCGAGATCATCGCGCAAGGCGAGGCGGACTTTGGATGCCAGCAGCGCAGCGAGCTGCAGCCAGTAAAAGGCATCGACATTATCGGCACGCTCCCAGAAGAAGTTCAGCTCCGCACCCAGTTTGCCGGCGCACTTGTACGCGGCGCCAGCCACCCGGAGGCCGCACGCCATCTGTTGCGTTTTCTCGCATCACCCGCAAACGCGGCAACCATCGAGGCAACAGGCCTGGAACCGGTAACTACACAGCACTGAACCCAATCTTCACGCTGGCGCAGTGCGCCGGTGGTTTTTCCTGAGAGATTATTATGACAAGCTACTCCACCATCGGCGCCGGCGTATCGGCTCCTGCCGAAACCGTACCGGTGCTCCGCACGTCCAAACTCGGCACGGTCATCCGCGTCACCAGCGGGAACTTCATCGAAATGTATGATTTCTTCCTGTTCGGTTTTTATGCACAGCAGATAGCCGCCGCGTTCTTTCCATCCACGAGCGAATATGCGGCACTGATGATGACTTTCGCCACCTTTGGCGCGGGCTTCTTCATGCGTCCGCTGGGCGCCGTCATCCTGGGCAGCTATATCGACCGCATTGGCCGGCGCAAAGGCCTGGTGCTAACCCTTGGCATCATGGCCTCGGGCACTGCCCTGATCGCATTCGTTCCGGGCTATGCGAGCATCGGCTTGCTGGCGCCGCTGCTGGTACTGATCGGGCGTCTGCTGCAAGGCTTTTCGGCTGGCGTGGAATTGGGCGGCGTTTCCGTCTACCTGTCCGAGATGGCAACGCCGGACAACAAGGGCTTCTACGTCAGCTGGCAGTCAGCCAGCCAGCAAGTCGCCATCATCTTTTCCGCAGCACTCGGATATGCGCTCAATCACACCCTTGCCAATGACGTGATCGCCGACTGGGGCTGGCGCATCCCGTTCTTCGTTGGCTGTTCGATCATTCCCGTGGTGTTCTATATTCGCCGCTCCTTGCAGGAAACCGAGGCTTACCTGAAACAGAAGACGCACCCAACCTTCCGCCAGATGATGCGCACGATTGCCCTGAACTGGCCCCTGGTCACGGTAGGCGCCATGCTGGTTGTGCTGACCACCGTCGCGTTCTACATGATCACCGTGTACACGCCGACTTTCGGCAAGAGCGTGCTCAAACTGAGCACCGAAGAAAGCCTGCTTGTCACGCTGTGCATCGGCTTGTCGAACTTCATCTGGCTCCCGGTCATGGGCGCACTCTCCGATCGCATTGGGCGCTGGCCGGTCATGGCTGCCTGTTCGGCCCTTGTGGCGCTGACGGCCTATCCTGCGCTGTCGTGGCTGATCGCCAACCCGAGCTTTGCCAATATGGTGCGGGTTGAACTCTGGCTGTCGTTCTTGTACGGTAGCTACAACGGCGCCACCATTGTCGCGCTGACTGAAATTATTCCCGCCCAGGTGCGAACCACTGGCTTTTCGCTGGCCTACAGCTTGGCTACGGCACTGTTCGGGGGCCTCACGCCACTGCTGTCGACCTGGCTGATTGAAGTGAGCGGCAATAAGGCTGCGCCGGGAATCTGGTTGGCTGGCGCCGGCGCGATCAGCCTGGCGGCAACCTATCTGGTGTACCGCGGCATCGTCAGGGAACGAGATCCTGATCGTAAGTAAAAGGAATGCACGAGTGATATCGCCTGTTGCTTTTTATTCAGGCGCCGGTGAATTTCATAAAGTCTTCTGGGAATATTCATAATTGCCAAGCTGTGTCGGTCGCCCGGACAATTGCCATAAAGCAACTATGAGAGTTGGAAGGATGGCATGAAAAAACACAAGATCCGGACGATCGCCATGTCGATAATCGCGGCCAGCCTGGCGGCAGGCTGCGGCGGCGACCTGGCGGACACCAGCGGTACAGTTCCAGCAAAAAACGCCGGCAACACGCCGGCCTCAATCGGCACTGGTGGCGCGCAGGGTACTGGCAACATACCCAGCACTGGCGGCACTCCCGACGCTGGCGGCACGCCCACTACTGGCAATCCGCCGGCTACTGGCGGCACAGCTGGCACAGGCGACACACCTGCGGTCGGCAGCACGCCCGTCACTGGCGACATTGCGGTTCGCGTTTTCAGCCACCCAGGCACCCCTCTCACCCTTTCGGACCTCAATACGCTCAAGGCCTACGTCGACCAGGGCCGACAACCATGGAAGTCTGCCTACGATAACCTGGTAAACGACGGCCATGCCAGGCTCACCTTCACCATGGCCGGGCCCTATGCGAAAGTAAGCCGGGCCCCCGACGAGAACCTCGGCGCATGGCGCAGCGACATGATCGCGGTCTGGAACCTCTCGCGCATGTGGCATTTCACCGGCAACCAGGAATATGCAAAGAAGGCCCGCGAAATCCTCATGGCATGGGCTACCACCCATGTCGAGTTTTCCGGACGCGAATCGATGCTCGACCTGGGCGACTACGCCTACATGTTTGTGGGCGGCGCGGACATCCTGCGCGGCACATGGCAAGGCTGGACGGAAGCCGACACTGCCACGGTAAAGAAGTACTTCAAGAATGTCCTGATACCGGCATCGAACCCTTATGGCGAACACCAGTTCGGCGCCGCCAACAAGGGCGCGCTGGCCCTGGTTGCCCTCGGCTTGATGGCCATCTTCAACGACGATGCGCCGGCGGTGGACAAGGTCGTTTACCAAGTGCGCACGCTGGCCCACATCGGGCTGCGCAATTCCAATGATCTCGGCATGCTCGGCGATTCCCTGCGCGACCAGGGCCACTTCCACGGCCAGCTCAAATCGTTGACCATGCTCGCCGAGGCGCTCTGGAAACAAGGCATCGACATCTATTCCGACCTGGACGACCGGCTCCTGGCAGCTGGTGAATATTTCGCGCGGGTGAACGAGCTCGTGCCGACCGCTGCACTCCCTTTCGGCACCACCGATGCCTATTACACTGCCGACATGACCAACCGCGGATGGGGCGGCGGGGGTGGCGGGAATATCATGCTCAATCAGATCCATGCCGCCTACGCCATCCGCAAAGGCATGCAGGCCCCGTTTATCGCGCAACGACGCCTCTGGATGCCGGTGGACGCCTACAGCTTCATGTTCCTGAAGGATACCGACACCTCCACTGCGGTTCCAGCACCTCAGCTTGCCCTGCCTGCGACCACCTCGCTCACCGCGGGTTTGAGCAGCGTTGATTTAGGCGGCGCCACCCCTACCGGTAGCGCCAGTTATGCCGCCGGCAAATGGACCGTGACCGGCGCGGGGAGCGAGATCTGGGGCACTAACGACAGCTGCCACTTCGCCTACAAGGCCCTGGTTGGCGATGGCGCCATCATTGCCAAGGTTGAATCGGTCGGTGACACCGGTCCGTCTGCCAAGGCGGGCGTGATGATACGCACCAGCCTTGACCAGGGCGCCCCGCGTGCCTGGATGGCCGTCGCCAATCGGGTTGCGGCCGAGCAGAATATGCAGAAGCTCACGGCGTATGGCGGCAGCAATTACGCCAACAAGGCACTTCCGCTCGCAAACGCCGCGGACTCGTATTGGCTGAAGCTTGAGCGCATCGGCAACGTCATCACCGGCTACCTGTCTCCCGATGGCACCAACTGGGCCGCCACAGATCTCGGCCGCATCGACGGGCCCCTTCCGGCCACGATCTATGTGGGCCTGGTGGTTTCATCGACCATCAACGGCACGCCGAACCGCTCCGTCTTCAGCAACGTGCAGATCACCGGGGGCGACGGTAATGCGCCGACTTTGATCCCTGCAGCCCCGGCAGCGCTGCTTGCCGCGCCGGGCGATGGCGCCGTTCCGCTGCGCTGGCAGCGCTCTTTCGGCGCCACCCGCTACATAGTCAAGCGCGCCACATCCAGCGGCGGCCCCTACACGACCATCGCGACGGATGTCCGGGGCGGCAGCTTCACCGACAATTCGGTCACCAACGGCGTGACCTACTACTACACCGTCACGGCGGCAAATTCCGCTGGGACGAGTGCCAATTCTCCCGAGGACTCCGCCAGACCGGAGCACCCGATGGTCAACGTCGCCTCCGGCGGTACCGCCAACGACAATACGAGTAACACAGGCAACGCCAAGCGCGCTTTCGACAGCAACTCGGCGACGCAATGGTTCTCCAAAGGTGTGCAGGGCTGGCTGCAGTATGACCTCGGACACACGGAGACAGTACAGCGCTACTCCGTCATCAGTTCCAACAACGCGGTTGCGCGCGATCCGAAGGACTGGCAGCTCCTGGGCTCCAACGACGGCGTGACCTGGCAAACACTCGACGCACAAAACAACCAGGTATCCGACCGTCCCTACGCGTTGAAGAATTACCCGGTCTCGCGACCCGGCTCCTATCGCTACTACCGGATCAATATCACAGCCAATAACGGCGACACCACATCTACCGGCCTCGGCGAATTCGGACTATTCGTTTCCAAACCATGAAAATGAAGATTATCAGATGCATCGCCGGCCTGAGCCTGGTGAGCGGCCTTGCGGCCTGTGGCACCAGCCTGCAAGCGCCAGAGTCCGCAGCCGCGACATTTAACTGGGTATCCAGCCCGCCGCTTATTTCGCCCCAGCCTGATCCGGACCAGACGATCTATGGAGTGAAGGATCCCTCGATCGTCTACGTGAACGGCAAATACCATGTCTTCATGACGAGCGCCGGGTCGTCGGGCTGGGGACTCGCGTACACGAGCTTTGACAAGTGGTCGGAAGCATCGTCCGCCAAGATCGTCCCACTAGACAAGTCCCCGATGGGGCCAGGCTATCGCGCGGCGCCACAGGTGTTCTACTTCGCTCCGCAGAAGACCTGGTATCTGATCTACCAGGGCGCGGACCCGCTTTACTCAACTTCGAACGATATCAGCGATCCCACATCCTGGACCGCGCCCAAGCCCTTGTTTTCCGTCGTGCCCGACATCATCAAGCATCCACAAGGACATGGCTGGCTCGATTTCTGGGTAATCTGCGATGAGAAAAAGTGCTACCTGTTCAATACCGATGACCATGGCCGCCTGCTGCGGTCCGAAACCGATATCGGCCGGTTCCCGAATGGCTTCCATAACACCGTTGCAGTCCTGAACGAAAAGACGGAGGACTTGTTCGAGGCCAGCAATACCTACCGGATTGCTAACACCCAAACATACATCACCCTTGTCGAAGCCATGTCGCCGAAGGGACGCTACTTCCGAATCTGGAAGAGCAATGGCCTCGATGGAAAATGGGAACCGTTCTCGTCGGCGCCGATGAACACTTTCGCCAGCAGCACCAACGTTGAACAGCTTTGGTCAGATGGCATTTCCCATGGCGAAATCATTCGGACGAACGCCGACCAGACCATGACGATCGATCCGTGCCGCCCCCTTGAGTACCTGTTCCAGGGGAATGACCCGGCAGTGCGCGTGAGCGACTACATCAAGCTCCCCTATCGCCTTGGAGTGATCACAGCAAAAGGGAGAAATCCCGTGAGTGCGCTCTGCCGTTGAAGATAGCCGGCGAATGCACAGGCCGCTGTGCAATTTCATTCGGTGCATTGGCGGTATTAGGAATTGCCATGACATCCCGCAACTTCCACAATTCACTCGGCGGCAACTACACTATTTGGAAAGGTTTTCATGAAGGAATTCAAATTACGGGTGATCGTTCTTTCGTTCATCGCAGCGGGCCTCGCCGCGGGCTGTGGCGGCGGTTCAGGCGGCACGGGCAATGCTGCCGCACCAGGCAACGCCAGCACGACACCGCCTTCAGCCAGCACAGGCAGCACGCCTCCCGGCACTGGTGCCGGAACCGATACCGGTACTGGCAGCACGGGTAGCGCCGGCAACGCGGACAACACCGGTACCGCGGGCAGCAAAGCCACCAGCTGGAACAGTGTGAAATGGGGCGGTGGCGGCTACGTCAGCGGCCTGATTTTCCACCCGACTACCGCCAACCTGCTGTATGCGCGCACCGACATCGGCGGCGCCTATCGCTGGAACCAGGCGACCTCGTCCTGGACGCCGATCACCGACGGCCTGGGCTTCGGCGCGGCCGAGAGCAAATACCACGGCATCGAAAGCATCGCCCTCGATCCGAACAACGACCAGCTGGTCTACATGGCCACCGGCATGTACACGTTTGAAGGCAACGGCCGCCTGTACGTTTCCAGCGACCGCGGCGACCACTGGACGCACGTCGACCTTCCCTTCCCGCTCGGAGGCAACAACGGCGGCCGCGCCATGGGCGAGCGCCTGATGGTCGATCCGAACAAGCCATCGATCCTGTTCTACGGCTCGCGCACGGCCGGACTGTGGAAGAGCGCCGACTCGGGCCAGACCTGGAGCCAGGTGAACTCACTGTCGGCTGTCAAATTGACCTCGGACCAGATCAGTGCCGCCGGCGGCGGCATGGGCGTCGAACTGGTGGTCTACGACACCGGCACCAAGGGCAGCGGCGCGGCGACCCAGACCATCTACGCCGCCGTCGCCCCCGACTACGCCAGCGTGGCGGGCCTGAGCGCCAACCTGTACAAATCGACCGACGGCGGTGCAACATGGGCCCCTGTCGCAACGCCGGTGTCCGGCTACCACATCCCGCACATGGTTCGCGCCGCGGACGGCATGTTCTATGTCGTGTTTACCAAGGATGCCGGCCCTGGCGCCGGCGGCCCCGGCCGCTTCTACAAGTTCGATGGCACGACCTGGACCCTGCTCAAGAGCGAAGACCCGAACGGCGGCACCAACTTCGGCCTGGGCGGCGTGTCGGTGCAAGGCAGCGGCGCCACCACCCGCATTGCGCTGGGCGTGACCAATTCCTGGGGCAGCTGGAGCGGCCAGCAGATCGTGCAGCTGTCTGACGACGCCGGCAAGACCTGGCGCGAAATCGAAGCCACCATGGCGGGCGAAACCGCTTCGGGCTGGGTCGACGATGTCGAGATCGATCCGTCAAACCGCGACCACATCCTGCATGTGCACGGCGGCGGCATCGTTGAGACCAAAAATGCTTCTTCGGCGACGCCGACCTGGAACGGCAACATCACCAACATCGAAGAGACCGCAACCCTGTCGCTGGTCACGCCGCCGGCTGGCGCGCCGTACAAGTTCATCAACAGTGCGGGCGATATCGGCACCTGGCTGCAGACCGACCTTACAGCCAAACCAACCTTGGCCCCGACTGCCAACTGGAGCAATGGCAACACCGCCGACATGGCCTGGTCCGACGCGCTGTTTATCGCCGGCGCGGGCGTCGCCAACTGGTCCGGTGCCGGCGGCTTCGGCTTCTGGTCCGGCGACGGCGGCAAGACGTGGTCGAACTTCGCCACCCTGCCCGCCGGCGCCCAGGCCAACATCGGCGCCGCCGCCAGCCTGGTAGTTCCGTCCCGCAACAGCATCATCTGGGCACCTGCCAATTCGGTGCCGTCCTACACCAGCAATAACGGCGCCAGCTGGACCGCGACCAACCTGCCGACGCTTCCTGCGGTCGCCCAAGGCTGGGACCGCGGCTACCATCTGGCCGCCGACCGCAAGAACCCCAACAAGGTCTATGCCTACGATTCGGGCGGCGCGACCTGGGGCACGGCGGGCAAGGTCTACGTGTCGACCGATGGCGGCCACAGCTTCACACTGAGCCAGGGTTCGGTGACGGCAAGCCTGGCGCCAAATGCTTTCTGGGCGACTTCGCTTGTCGTCAACCCGAACGTGGAAGGCGACCTCTGGCTGGCCGATGGCAACACCGTCTACCATTCGCTCGACTCGGGAGCGAGCTGGACCAAGCTCAACAACTTCGCTTCCGGAGGCGGCACTCAGGGCGCCAGCCTGATCGCACTGGGCAAGGCAGCCAGCGGCGCCAAGTACTCGGCCGCGATCTACGTGGTGGGCACGGTCGGCGGCGTGTGGGGCGTCTACCGTTCCGACGATGCCGGCGCCAGCTGGACCCGCTTCAACGACGACGCCCACCAGTTCGGCGGCATCGGCGTGATGGCGGCCGACTGGAACACGTACGGGCGCATCTATATCTCCGGCACCGGCCGCGGCCTGCTCTACTCTAACTAAGGAACGTAGATCGCAGGTCCGCGAGGGCAGCTTCGGCTGCCCTCATTTGCCTCCCCCTTTCGAATCCAGCAATTATCCCAACTGACGAAAGGCTTCCTTATGGCCTTCACCCGACGTTCCATGCTCAAAGCCACCCTCGTGGCGCTGCCGGCGCATTGTGGCGCTTGCGGCCTGGGACAACTTGTGCCTCCCGCGCCGGGTGCCGCAGCTGCTGTTCCGATTGATACGGCTCGTGCCTGCTTGGCAGATCAGGTGCGTTTGCTGCCGGGAAGTCCGTTTTACGTGCGGCAGGAGCTGCACCGCAAAGGCGTGCTCGCGTCGTATGCTCCGGATAAGTTGCTTTACCCCTACCGCGCTTTGGCCAAACTTCCCCAGCAAGAAGGCATCGGGAGCGGCTACGACGGCTGGGACAGTGGCTTTCTCCGGGGACACATGACAGGCCACTATTTGTCCGCCGCCTCGCGCATGGCAGCAGCCACGGGAAGCGGCCTTTTTCGCGACCGGGTCAACTACCTCGTAGGAGAGCTGGCCAAATGCCAGAAGGCCCTGAACCTGAATGGTTACCTGGCCGCCTTTCCCACGGCCGCCTTAGACCTGCTTGAAGGCAAGCCTGGAGCCGATGCCGAGGGTATCGGGGTGCCTTATTACACGATCCAGAAGATCATGTCGGGCCTCCTCGACGCCCACTCTTATGTCGGCAACAAGCAGGCACTCGATGTGGCTACCAAGATGGCTGACTACATTGGCAAACGACTGTCGGCACTGGATGCGGCGCAGAGCGACAGGATGTTCCGCACGGACCGCAGCCGCAATCCACAAAACGAATTTGGCGCGATGAGCGACGCTCTGACGGAACTCTTCAAAATCAGCAATGATCTACGGCACCTCGAAGCTGCCCGCATGTTCAACCGCGCATGGTTTGTCGGGCCACTTGCCAAGGGTGAGGACCGGCTCGGCGGCATGCACGCCAATACGCACATTGCGCAAGCCGTGGGCTTGGCCAACTGCGCAAACGCCGATGGCAACCCGGAAGAACTGATGGCGTCCGAGAACTTCTGGCGACTGGTTGTGCACAGGCATTCGTTTGCCAACGGTGGCAACTCGTTCAACGAATGGTTCGACAAACCCGGCGTGGAGGTCGGTCCGTCAATCGACGATCGGAAGATAATGCCCTCCTCGACCGCCGAAACGTGCAGCACCCACAACATGCTCAAGCTGACCTCCCGGCTTTTCGAGCGCAACCGCCGCGCGGATCTTGCCGACTACTACGAGCGTGCGTTGTACAACCACGTGCTGGCGTCCGTGGCGCCCGATTCGGGCGCCATGACCTACTTCACGCCATTCCACGGGCACTTTCGCACCTATCTCAACGGCAGCTTTTGCTGCACGGGCACGGGGATAGAAAACACTGCGCGCTACAACGAAGGCATCTACTTTCACAAGGATGATTCGCTTTGGGTGAACCTGTATATCCCGTCCGAGCTCAACTGGCAGGAAGCCGGGATGTCTTTGCGGCAGCAAGGAGATATCACGCGGGGTGAGCCGGCGCGCTTTACGGTGCTCAAACCTGGAGCCAACGCCGTGACTCTCCATTTGCGAATCCCCGCGTGGGTCGCCAGACCGGTTACCGTAAGGATCAACGGGAAGCTGCAACGTGTGGCCGCAAAGCCTTCGAGCCATCTCTCCTTGAAGCGGCAATGGAAAGCCGGTGACGTGATCGAGCTCACGCTGCCTGCGGCGCTGCGACTGGAGCAAGCCAGGGACGACGCCTCGATGTTCTCTGTATTCCATGGGCCGGTCTTGCTGGCAGGCGAACTCGGCAAGGACAACATGCCCGGCAGCGACGTCGGGGACAAGGATGCTTACCTGAAGAGCGCGGCGGCTCCGGTTCCCGATATCGTCAGCGTCTCCAACAATCCCGCCGACTGGCTCGACCCACTGCCCGGCGATCCGTCCGCATTCAAGATGAAGAACGCCGGTCCGGCAAACGGCATCGTCGTTCGGCCGCTATTTGACTTGCATCATCAACGCTATTCCGTCTACTGGCGCCTTCGCAAAGACACCGTTCGTGACCGCCCAGCCTAGTCGGCACATAAAGAAAACGCAAAGCCCCATGCAACCATGCTACGCCCCGCCCACTCGGCGCCAGCGCGATCGCCCTCACTTCTCGAGCAGGTCGACGCCGAAGGGTTCAAGGCGCAGTACGCCCGGCCACGCTTTACCGCTGAGCACGCCGTTCATGGCGCCCTCGATCGCCACCTCCTTGGCCTCGCCCGTCGTGTTGACGTAAAGCGTACGGCCAGCCACAACGCGCGCAAAGACCCCGTCGGGCGTCTTCGGCCCCGGTGCAATGCCCAGGCTCGCGTACAGCTCGCGATACAGGGGGCGCATGAGCTGCGGATGCGCGGCGGTCGCGACGTAGATTGCGCGCCCCTTGCCGTAGTGGTTGACCGTGATGGCGGGCGTCTTGCCGTCGACATTGGCAAAGCTTGCCAGCACCTCAGCGGTCGACGGTTCCAGCACCTCATAGGCGCCCAAATCGGCCTTGACCTCTGTGCCGGCCAACGTGGTCTGCAGCGTGCCGGCGTTGTAGAACGCATTGGTCCGCAAGCCGAACACATCGGTCAGGCCGCCGGGTAACGGCGAGTCGTGCCACTGGTTGTTGTCATTCACCTTGGCTGATTGCGCGGTCATCACGACCGTGCCACCGGCGGCAACGAACTCGCGCAACTTCGCGGTCGATGCCGCGTCCAGCAGGTACACGCCGGGCACGATCACCAGCTTGTACCGGCTCAGGTCTTCGTGGCCGATGTGGATCACGGCGACATCGATATTGTCCTTGAACAGCGGCTCGTAGGCGTTATGCGCCTGCTTCATGTAGCCGGGGTTAAGGTAAGGCCGCACCGTATTGTTCATGCCCTCCTTCGGCAGGTTGGTGGCGATCATGTTGTCAAACGCGTAGGCGATCGCGATTTCGGGCTGCTGCAGACGCGGAAAGCCCAGCTTCTCCAGCTTGCCGAATTCTGTCGCGATAGTGGCGAACTCGTCGAGTTTCCAGGAAGGCCGGTCGTCGTGGTCGATCAGGCCGAACAAGGCCTGTTCCTCGCCGCCATGGTGGCTGTGCCAGGTCCACGGCATCACTGCCTGCGCGCCCATCAGCAGGCCGAAGTGCGCCCACATGCGCGAGCGACCGGGGGTGCCGTAATAGCCGGGGCCGCCGGCAGTGAATTCGTTGAACCAGATCGGCGCCTTCATGCCGGCACGCATCATTGTCGCTTCGAAGCCGGCGCTCAGGGGATCGCCAGGGTAAAAGCCCATCGCGCCATAGCTCACATAGTTGCGGTAGGTGGCCAGGTAGTCGAAGCCCTTGCGCCCCGCGCTGTCCCACAGGTTGGAGATGGCTGGTTTGTCCGGCACATTCTTCTTGCGTACCGCATCCAGCAGCACCAGCACTTCAACAGTCTGGTCCGACCAGAAACGACGCATGTCGAGGTAGCGCTCGTAGGGACCGGCGCCTTCGATATACGGCAGGCGTACCTCATCCCAGGTGTTGAGGTGGCGCGACCAGCGCTGCGTGGCCCAGGCCTTGTTCAAGGCAGCCAGGCTGCCGTACTTGCGTTTGAGCCAGCCGATGAAGCGCTTGCGGTCGGCCTCCGAGTACGACACCATGCCGTTGCCGCTCTCGTTGTTGTAGCCGATGGCGAACAGCGCCGGATGCTTGGCATAGCGCCTGGTCATGGTGTCGGCCAGGCGCACCAGCAGCCGGCGGTAGTCCGGGTCGCTGGTGTCGTCCATGTAGCGCTCGACCGGATCGAGCCGCGCGCCGCGCTCGGTGACGATGTCGACGCCCGGGTACTTCTTGTGCAACCACACCGGCGCCGGTTGGCCCGGGATGTCCATGATGACCTTGAGGCCGGCGGCTTGCATCCGGTCCATGATCCAGTCGAACAGCCTGAAGTCGAATTTCCCTTCTGCCGGCTCGAAGGCATCCCAGGCCAGGTCGCCCATCCGAACGACTTTCAGCCCGGCCTGCTTCATGCGCTGGATGTCGTGCTCGATCTGGTCGCGGCCACTACGGTCGAAGGGTTGGTAGTTGGTGCCGACAAATAGCTGTCCGGCGCCAGGCCATCCAGGATGGCCTTCCGCAGATTGCGCCCAGACGTCTGCATTGGAGAGGGATGCCAGCACCAGCGCACATGCGGCAGCGATTGTGTTGAGGTTCATGCTTCGCATTCTGCGAGCGCCCGCATCGCACTGCAATTGCGAAAATGGCCAACGCATTCAATGAAATTCAACAGCTGGAAAGACGGAGGCACGCGGCCTCCGTTTACCGCGACTGCTGCTTAGTTGGTGTAGAGCACGCCACGGCCATTGCCCGCAGCGTAGACCCTGCCAAAGGTATTCCAGTCGCCAGCCAGGTGGTAGATGCCGCCGAACTGGTGCGCGTCATCGTTGAAGCGGGTCCAGGTAGCGCCCGCATCGTCGGAACGGTACACGCCCCACTTGCCATTGACCACGCCCACCACATAGACGGCCGCAGAATATGGTGAGCCGGCGGCCGCTTTGCCGAGGGTGACCGCGGTGGCGCCCTGCACATCCGGCCAGTTGTTGCTACCCCAGATAGAAGCGAAGGTGGTGAGCTTGGTCCAGGTGGCGCCGGCATCGACCGAATGGTACAGGGCATTGCCGTCAGCCAGCCAGACGTCGCCTTCGACGTTCGGATTCACCGCCATCGACGTATTGCCGAAGAACGTCACCATCGGGCTGGTCGCCTTGAACGATGTGCGCTCGGTAAACGTATGGCCGCCATCCGCCGAGTACCAGAAGTGCGCCGTATCCGACCATTGGTTCCACCATGCACCGCCGGAATCGTAGGCGTACACCTTGTTCGGATTCTTGCGATCAACCTTCAGGCGATAGCTGCGTGGTGCGCCACCGATCACCGTCAGGGCCGGCAGGTTGGTCGCGCTCCAGCTGGCGCCGTTATTGGTGGTATAGGAGGGTACCGCATCGTTCGGTGCCCAGATCACGTTGTTGCGGCTGGTGACCGCGACGTTGGCCGCGCCATCGGTGCCAGCCGCGGCACCGGTCGGCAGGGTAGCGAACTTCGTCCACGTATTGCCGCCGTCGCCGGACCAGTGGCCGACGCCGACGTGGTTGTTCGCATTGTCCACGCCGACGGCGGCGATGTATTGCGGATCGGACCAGGCCATGTCCGCCGAGTTGCCACTGCTCCACCAGTTCATGGGGCCTTTGGTCGGGCGGGTTGCCAGGTCGCTGTCGACCCAGGTGCCGATGTCGCCCGAACTGTTGATGAATTTGTAGGTCGCGCCAGCCGGCGGCGTGGTTAGGGCCAAGGTGGCGGTCTCTTCCAGGTTGTTGACCTTGTTCGCCCAGGTCGGGGTGGCCGCCGATGCATTCCAGGTTTCGACGATGCCGCCGCCATGCACGTGCATGACGTGGTCGCGGTTGGCTGGATCGATCTCGATATCGTCGACCCAGCCCGAAGCGGTTTCGCCGGGCATGCCGGCCTCGATTTCGCGCCAGCTCTGGCCGCCGTTGTCGGACAATTGCACGACCTGCATGCCGCCATAATTGCCCCAGGTGCCGCTCACGCCGAGCGCGATGCGCGCGTTCGAGCCGGTGCCATAGACGGACACGCCGCCATAGCCGCCCTGGTTGCTGCTGCTCAGCAAAGTCCAGCTGCCGTTGCCGACGGTGCCGCCGAACTTGTACAGATAGCCAGGACCGCTCGCGCCCTGGCCCGCGTTCTTGTTGAACACCACGTAGAACATGCCGTCATTGGTGCGCACCATATGCGGAATGTGGAAGCCGGCTGCCTGGGTCGGTACCGGCACGGGCGTCCAGCTGGCGCCGCCGTTGACGGATTTGTACAGCATCGACGTCAGGCCGGCCGCGCTGGCATAGTCCGGGGCGATGGCCGCATACATGATCCAGGTCGTCTGGCCCGTGCCAACACCCGAGTTGTCGAACATCAGGTGCTCGACGCCGATCGGCGACGAACTGCCGGAGATCGTGGTGGAAGACAGCGATGTGACCTGGGCCCAGGTCTGGCCCGAGTCCGTGCTCTTCCACAAGCCCGCCGTGCGCGATCCATAGAACATGGTCGAGGGATTGGTTGGGTCCAGTTTCAGGCGTTCGCCAACGGCGCGGCCATTATCGTTGCCGCCGACCGGGAACGGCAGGCTGACCCAGGTCCAGTTATTGCCTCGGTCGCTCGAAATGTACAGGCGGCCGTTGGCCCCGCCCGTCACGGTGTCACCGGTGGCAATGTAAACCTTCTGGTCATTGGACGGATCGAGGGCCAGGCTCTCAACGTCGTGGTATCGCCCCTCGCCGCCGCCAAAGCCCAATCCGTCAGTGATCGGGGTCCACGTCGAGTCGGCGGCATTCCAGCGATAAACACCGCCAACGTCGGTGCGCGCGTACAGCAAGCTGGCGTTGGTCGGGTGATAGACCAGGCCATTGACGTAGCCACCGCCGCCCCATTTCACGCTGTTCCAGCTGGTGGCTGCGACGCCTGCTGCCTGGACGGTTGCCGCCGTGCTGACGCCGGTGCCGGGGCTGCTGGAACCGCCACCGCAGCCGCCCACGACGCCTGCAACCAGTACTGCCAACAGGGCCGGAACCACGCCGCACTTCGCGTTGTACTGTCTTTTCATCCTGTCTTCCTTCCATGGAAATGGATCAATGTTTGAATGTGAAAACCACATGCCCTCTCCCTTCAACTGCCGGTCGTGAGATTCTTTGGGTTTCCAGTCAACATTAATCAGCGGCGGTCCATCTTCCATAGAAATTCCGGGCCAACCGTTTGCATTCTGCAGAAAGTTCAAGAGTCCGAAGCGCCAGTGTTAACCCCGCCCTTGATGAAAAAAGGGCCCGTGGGCCCTTTTTCTCATTGCGCACTCTGGGAAGCCTGGCTTTCGGATGGCGCGGCGTTGTGTTCCTGCTTCTGCTGGCTCGCCAGCGAGCGGAAGTCTTTCGGCGTGCAGCCGTACTCCTCCTTGAACAGCCTATTGAAGTAAGAGACGTTTGAGTAGCCGACTGAATAAGCGATCTCCGAAATCGTTGCGGATCCGCGTTCAGTCAACAGCCGGGCCGCCTGCGTCAAGCGCAATTTATTGAGGTAACTGGTAAATGTCATCCCCAGCTGTGTTTTCAGGATCTCGTTGACCTTGTTGCGATTGGTCCCGGTCGCCGAAACCACGCTATCAAGGTCAAGTTCGGCATTCGTGTAATTGGTGGCGATATATCGCAACAGCGTTGCCTTTTCCTTATCCCGGTAAGGCTCCAGCGTTAGTTCCCGATAAGCCATGAGCGGCAAATCCGCCTTCATTTTCGTCTTCAGGCTCGATGTCAGTGAGCGCGCGTGCGCCCGCAAGAACCACAACGCGAACGCCAGCCAGCTGGCCAGCAGGATGACCGCCAGGGCAGCAATATAGCGATAGTCGCGCCCACGCAATGTGAGCTCGCTGATATCCAGGTAGGAGTCGACGTTCGCAGGGCTTTGGCCGCTGGTGCCGAACAGGAGCCTCGAAACCTTGTCCAGCTCGTATCCATTGTGCGAAAGGTCCAGCTTCACCGAATAGAACCACCAGTCAGGAATGGTAAACCGCGACAGGTCCAGAGAAACGGGAACGCCCCGCTCATTGCAGGAGAAATAGGATCCGGGTGTACGGTATGTCATGAAGTCGCCGGCCTTCGACACATTGTCGTCGAAGATCGATATCCAGAGTGCCATCGAATTCGACGGCGCGCATTTCGCGAGGAAGGAAATCTCGCTGTACCTGGTCCAGTCGGCACGGGCCACCGCCCCCTTGGAATCGCGCAGTATCATCCCTGCCTGGGCGAACGGGAACTGCCCGACACTGGACAGGTTAAAGTCGAAGCGCAATTGCCTGCGCTGCGGCTCCGGTATCCTGGCTGTCGAAGTTCCGCCTATGGTCTGGTCAGTGTTGGTCACGTACTGCCAACCCGCGCCGGCGCCATCGGCCGCCAGTATGGGCACAGTCAGGTAGCTTTGGTAAATCAGGAGCAACGCCAGCAAAGCGTCCGCGATCATCAGGCCAATCAGCGCCAACAGGGCCTGTCTATAGAATTTTTGCATCATGCTCGTTGCTTAAACCGTCTCCATAGCGCAGGCCTCTTGAGGGGCCTGCTACTTTGGATCATAACAGTTCAACGAGCGAAAGCGCCACACCGGTCAGCCCCTCCCGCGCATCAACGTACGCCCTGGCCTCATGGCATGAGGCGCAACTGTCATCGCCTGAACTTGACGACCATCGGTTTCCCCTCGTAGCGCACGGTCCGGGTGGGCTGCGCAGCGCCAATACCCTTGCCATTGCCCTGGTCAAGCAGCACCAGGTTGAGTGTGCGGCCTTTCACCAGGCCCGGGAAGCTGCCCTTGCGTGCACCTATCGCCAGCGTCTTTGCCTTGTCGTTCCAGGCAAGGGCGACGCTGGCGGACTGGCCCTTCTCGTAGGCGTAAGTTTCGTTATCGTCCTCGTACAAGGTGAAGTTGCCGTCGGCGCCCGAATAGATGCGTATCTCGTACGGAGCGTCCGGCTGCTCGGTCGCATATTGCAGCGCCGGCCCCATGGGCAGAATGGCCCCCGCTCGAACATACAGCGGCACGATATCGAGTGGCACGTCGCGCACCACAGTCTGGCCCCCTTCGTGGCGCTGGTTGGTCCAGAAGTCATACCAGGGAGCACCTTTCGGCAAGTAGGTGCGCATGCTCGCATCGGCTACCGGTTTGCTTTCGGCCAGCGCGCGGACAGCGCTCGGGGTGCGCCATGCGAGGCGCAGGCTGCGGTCCGAAGTGGCCTGGTAATATTCCAGCGTTACGTTGATACGCTGGCCCTTGCGCAGCATTTGGCGCGAGCTGGCAAGGCGCTTGCCGCCGTTCTCCCAACGTTCAAGCACAACCGCGCCGTCGAGGAACAGGCGATAGCCGTCGTCGCCTTCCACGCCGATCTCGTACTCGCCTTCCTCCGGCGCCTCCAGCGTGCCGGTCCAGCGCGCGGAGAAGTCGTCCAGCCGGCTCAAGCCTGCCGGGATAGTGGCCAGCGGCGGGGCCGGCCAGGAATGGTCGATCACCTTGTCCACCACCCGCCCCCTCGGGATTTCGAAATTGCGTCCTTCGAAGTACTGGCCCGCCAGGCCGGGCTGGCCGTCCGGTGTGCGCAGGTAATCGGCCGGGATGGTTGCCGGTGGCGGCGGCTGGATGCGGTACATCGGCCGTGTGACGGGGTGTACCAGCAGCGAGGGGCCGAACATGAAGGCATCGTTGATGCCGTATGTCGCCTTATCCTCGGCAAAGTCCATCGGCAAGGGACGCATCAGCGTGTAATGCTCGCTGGTGACCTTGGCGCTGAGGCCATAGATGTAGGGCAGCAGGCGGTAACGCAGGTTGGCCGCGTCGAGCAGGGACTTGTAGACCTCCGGATCGAGCGACTTGAAAATGTAAGGTTCGCGTTCGATGTCGGTTCCGTGCACACGCATGATCGGGTTGAAGGCGCCATACTGGAACCAGCGTGCGAACAGCTCGCGGTAGGCCGGATCTTTTTCTCCTCCCGGGTAGTCGCGCGCGACGAAGAAGCCGCCGGTATCCTGCGTCCAATACGGGTTGCCTGTCACGGTCACGTTGACGCCCCCGCTCACCTGCTTGCGCAGGGTGTCCCAGTTCGCGAATATGTCGCCCGACCAGGACGCTGCGGCGGTGCGCTGTGCACCGGCCCAGGCGGAGCGTGTCAGCGTGAACACGCGTTTGTTGCTGCTGGCGCGCTGACCGTCATAGGTGCCCTGGGTCGTCAACAGCGTATACGGATTCAGGTAGCGGCTGAAGTCGCCCAACGCGTTATTGCCCAGTGACTTGATGTCGGCTTCGTTTTGCGCCGCATCCCAGGCGGCAGAACCGACTTCGACTTCGGTGCCATCCATCCACAACGCATCCACGCCCTTGTCAAACAGGCCGGACTTGGCATGCTTGAAATAGATCTGCCGCCCCAGCGGGCTGTAGGCGTCGTAGACGCGCGCCTTTTTTGAAATCCAGTGCAGGGGTTCGAAGCGCAGGCCGTGTTGGTCCAGCTCCCTCGCGAGCTCCGTGTCGTTGCCGACCGACGGCCAGATCGAAACCATGAGCTTCAGGTTAAGCTCGTGCAAGCGGCCTGTCATGCCGGCCGGGTCGGGATAGCGCACCGGGTCCCAGCGCATGCCGCTCCAGCTGCCATCCTTGTCGCTGCCCCAGTACTGCCAGTCCTGTACGATGTAATCGAGCGGGAAACGCTCCTTGCGGAAGGTTTCGGCCACTTCGAGGAGGCGACGTTGGGTGGGATAGCGCTCCTTGCTCATGAACAGGCCAAAGGCCTGCTTGGGATACATCGGCGCCGCCCCAGTCAGTCTCCGGTAGTCGCCGACCACGTCGTCCAGCGAGCGGCCGCCCATGAAATAGTAGTCAACGCCGCCGGGAGCGCTTTCGGCCCACAGCCTGGCGCCGTCGGGGCCGTCGTGGAAACGCATCTTGGAATAGGTGTCCCACAGGATGCCGTAACGCTCGGACGACATCATGACAGGAATGATGATGCCCAGGTTGGTCTGCACCAGCAGCAGGTTCTGGTTGCGGCGGTTGACAGTGTCGCTGTCGGTATAGCCAAAGCCGAAAATCGCTTCGTCCGGCTTTAGGATGAAACGGTTCTCCACCTCATAGGACGGCACTCCCGCCATTTCGACCGGCTTGACCGACTGCGGCTGCTCCGACTCGCGCGTGTACAGGCGGCCGGTGCGGTCCATGAAGCTCAGGGCGCCGGTCTTGCGGTCGATGGCGATGCGCAGACTCGCGCTCTTGATGGTCAGCGTGTCGGCGTTCTCCTCGAGCTCGAACTCAACGCGCGCCGGCTTCCCGACCACCACCAGGCTCGGACTGGTCCAATGGTTTTCACCCAGGGTGGCGTTGACACGAACGGTGTCGGGTCCATAGAAAACCACGCTTTTCGTGATGCCGCCGATGCGGAACTGCACGCCATGCTGCAGCCGCACAAAGCCGAAACCATCGCGCGCCGCAAACGGCAGGGACAACAGGTGTCCGTTCTTGTCCAGGCCACTGGCGGCCGGGGCGACAGCGGCGGCATGGGCACCGCATCCGGCCGCGAATGCCAACGAGGCGGCCAGAATAGTCTTAGGAAGCATTCTCATGAAGTCTCAATCAGCGAAATACCGCGACAAATCCGCCGCGCGGCTTCAGTGTCAGGCGAACTTTGCCCGACGCGAGCTCTTTCTGGCTGAATTCGCGCTGGCCCGCCCCATCGGTGATCATGGCGCCCTTGCGGTTGCCGATAAATGAAAGGTCAAGTTCGATGGTGCGTTCGTCCTTGTCGGCATTGATGCCCGCCAGGTACCAGCTATTGCCGTTCTTGCGCGCTACGACAACGTGCGAGCCTGGGTAGCCTGCGAGGAAGCGGCTGTCATCCCAGCGGCGCGGCAGATCGCGCAGGAAGCTGCGAACGTATTCCGGTACCGTCGCCATTCCTTCCGGGATTTCCGCGAAATGCTGGATACCCGACAGGAACAGGACTGACTCCGCCAGCTCAAAGCCGTTGCGGGTGATGCGCTTGATCTGCCCCATGTCGCCGAACACCATCGGCGTGAAGTCCATCGGATCGAACAGGTTGCGGATCATCGCGGCGTTCACCGCATGGCCAGGCACGACGTCGTGGTCCTTCTGGTCGAAGGTCGTGAACTCGAAGCCACGGATGGCCTCGGCCGTCATCAGGTTCGGATAGGTTCGTTCCAGCCCGCGCGGAAGCGTCGCGCCATGGAAGTTCACCAGCAGGCCCGCATCTGCGGCATCCTTCAGGATGTCGACATAGTACCGGATCATCGAAACGCCATCGCCGCCGAAGAAGTCGACCTTGACGCCCTTGATGCCCATTTGATGCAAGCGCGTGAATTCTTTCACGCGCGCCTCGTGCGTCAACAACTTGCTGCGCGGGGTTTGCGGCGCAGTATTCCAGTCGCCGGCAGAGTTGTACCAGGCCAGCAGGCCCACGCCCTTGGCCGCGGCATAGCCGGCCAGCTCAGCCATCTTGTCGTAGCCGATCTGCTTGTCCCATTCGGCATCGACCAGGGTGTAATCCCATTTCATGTCTGCCGCATAGTCGATGAACTTCTTCTGCACATCGAATACCGTGGCCCCGTCCTTGAGCAGCGGCCAGCTCCAGGAAGCATGGCCGGGCTGCACCAGTTTGGCGTCGAACTTGATGGCTGGTGCCGCCAGGTCGGTGCCGAGAGTGGAGTTCATCACGGTATCGAGCGAACCGACGGCGACCACGCGCCATGGCGTGGCCATGACACCCTTGGTTTCGGCCAGCAGTTTGCCATGCGTGAATACTTCTTTTGGCGTCGGCCCATCGATGCGATACACTCCGCCAGGCGAGGCCGTTGCCAGGCGCGAGGCATGGAAGCTGCCATCCATATTCGCTTCCGTCAGCGCCACCCAGGTATCGCCGCTACGGAATAATGCCGGGAACACCCAACCTGATCTCAGCGGCGCCGGCTGCCCGACCGGGATATCGACCACATAATGCTCTTCGTACGACGGATTGGTTTTTCCCCAGCCGCTCTTGGCCACGGCCATCGGTTGCAGGAATGCACGCGCCTTTGGGTCGAAGGCAAAGCCGGTGGCCTCGCTGACAAAACGCTTCACCGGGATTGCGGTATCCGCGACAACATAGCGGAACGCCACGCCGTCGTCCGACACGCGGAACGCCACGTCCATCTTGTTGCCGGCGGCGTTGACCAGCGAATACACCTGTTCATTGGCGCGGTAGGCGATTTCGCCCCGCTTGCCCACGGCCATAGAGTACCTCTCTTCAACCTGCTTGACCGCGGAAGTATCCGTCAGCTTCAAGCCATGTGAAAGATCCACGCCAGCCAGGTTCAGGCCTAACGGCGAGGGCAAGAGCACCGGCTGGCCATTGCGCTTGATGCTGTACGAAAGGGTTTTGTCAGCATTAACAACCACCGAGACATCCAGTTGCTTGTTCGGGCTTTCCAGCGCAAGCACGGCACCACTGGCCAAGGTCAACCCCAATAACGCACTCAGTTTCTTCATCTTCATCTTCATCAAGTATCAATCACAATTCGTTTGAAAGGCCCGACTGTCGACGGGACTACTTCACATCCAGTTCGAAACCGTTGGCAGGTAAATCGTCCGCACTGAACAGGTTGATGAACGGCGCATCCGCCCAGGCATAACGCACTTTTTTGGCGTTCGCCGCCGCAACACCGCTCAGCCGAACCGCATCACCCTCCACTGTCGCCGTGGCATAGCTGCATGCCTGTTGTTCGCATACTTCGAATCCAATCGCGGTATCGGACGAATAGGTGCGCAGGCCGCCGTTGGTATTCGCAAAGCGAACGACGATATCGTTCCCGCTGCGGGTTGCGGTCATTGCTTCCGGGCCGCCAGGCGTGATCTTTTCGCCGTACGCGACCGCACGCGCAGCACGTGCCAGCCTCGTGCCGACAATGTTCTTTTGTGCCGGGTGGATATCGGAACGGTCGCCGTAATCGAACGTCACGGCCAGCCCGGCGTGCGGATCATTGCGCACTACCGCCGACTGTGCCTGGCGCAGCTCCGCCCACGACGAATAGCCTGGCTTGGTCGCCACAGATCCGAATGCAGTCAGTTGCGCAACCATGAAAGGCAAGTCAGGCTGGGCAAAGGTCTTGCGCCAGTCTGCGAACAGGAGCGGCAGCAACACGCGGTATTCATCTGCCGCTCCGGCATTGGCTTCGCCCTGGTACCACGCCACCAGCTTGAACTTGTAGCCCTGCATCGGGGCGATCATGCCGTTGTACAGCGTGGTCAGGCTGGTCGGCGGCTCCCATGGCGTCGGCGGCTGGCTCGCCTTCACCGTGGAGCCTATCTGGTACTTCCAGCGTGAAGGCAA
Source organism: uncultured Duganella sp. (assembly GCA_946482635.1). Next base: position 1,313 of record CAMLSG010000022.1, on the reverse strand, counting down.
GGGAATTCTGCCTCCTTCTGCCGTACGCAAGACGCGCTGGTCGGCCGGGCTCACCAGGCCGCCGCCGTTGTCGTCGTCCAGGACGCGCACGGCGATAACGTTTTTTCCCGCCTTGAGTACCCCCTTCGGCAGAGCATAGTCGCGCCCCGCCCACCAGTTGGTGTTGGCGCCGACCCATACGCCGTTGACCCAGGTCGTATCGGCGGTGGCGATCTGTCCCAGCTGCAGGTGAGTTGCGGCAGCAGCCTGCTGCGCCGTCAATTCGACCGTCGTGCGAAACCACACGATGCCGCGATGCTTGCTGATCGACGTGTCGCCCGATTCGCTCCAACGGCCGCCCACATCCATGCCCGGCCAACTGCGGTCGTCGAATTTCGTGCCGGACCAGGCACGTTGCGCACGGGCCTTGGAATCAACGCTTGCCCACCACGCATCCTGCCGTTCTTCCTCTGCGCGCATTCCGGCCACCATGTCGCTTGCGTACTTGTCGACCACGTCGAGCGCTTGGCGGTAACTGGCGAACTGACGCATCGATGCACCGCTGATCCAGCTCTGGATCGAGCTGCCACCCCAACTGGCATTCACGAAGCCCACCGGGATATTGTATTGACGGTGCAAGCTTCGGGCCATGTAGTAGCAGACCGCAGACGCCTGGCCGGTGCTTTGCGGACCAGCCACCTGCCATTGCGGAGCCGTCTTGAATTCTTCATTGCGTTCGGCGGAACTGACACGAGGGATATTCGCGAAACGAATCTGGGTGTTGGCAGAGAATGTGACGTCCATCGGCGCATTGGTCGCGTTGGCCATCGCCAATTCCATGTTCGATTGCCCGCCACAAAGGAATACATCACCGACCAGGATATCGCTCAAGGTGGTCGTGCCGCCGTTCGCGCTCGCGCTCAGCGCATAAGGACCGCCTGCCGGCATGCCCGGCAATTGCGCGCGCCACTTGCCGTTGTTGTCGGCAGTAACCTGAACAGTTTCACTTCCGAGCTTGATGCTGACCACATCCGCTGCCTGCGACTTTCCCCATACGACAATTGGCTGGTCGCGTTGCAATACCGCGTGATCGCCAAAAATCGCAGCAAAAGTCGGAGCAGTCGCAGCCGCGCAGGACGGAGCGCTTGCGGCAAGCGCGAATGCACCCACTCCGCCGAAGAACGCGCGCTTCATGGGTGTGGTGTAGTGCTTCTTTATTGTCGATGTCATTCTTTGCATCTCTGAACGCGGTGGATCATTCCATTGTGCGAGTAGCGCCAGAGGGGTGGCAATTGCGAAAGTTATCAAGCGAGCCAACAAAATTTCGCACTCGG
>CAMLSG010000021.1 GCA_946482635.1 uncultured Duganella sp. | reverse complement strand
ATAAATTTGGTGGGAAGTGCAAGTTTCGAACTTGCGACCCCTGCAGTGTGAATGCAGTGCTCTACCCCTGAGCTAACCTCCCGAAGTGGCGCTATTATAGACTAGGGTTGCGCCAAACACAAGTTCCCTTGACCGCTTTGTCCAGGCCATCCAGCAACGCAATGTGCTCGGCTTCTTCCGTTTCACTTGCGCGCAACACGATCACATCCGCCAGTGCGATTTCAGCCATGGCGATGCCGCTGCCGGATTCTTCGATGACGATGTCCATGCCCAGGCTGTTCTGGCCACGGGTCATTGCCAGATAAACATCTGCCAGCAGTTCCGCGTCAAGCAATGCGCCATGCAGCTTGCGGTGGGCGTTCGAGATGCCGAAGTGTTCGCACAGCGCGTCCAGCGAATTGCGCTTACCTGGCCGCATTTCCTTCGCCTGCACCAGGGTGTCGATCACGCCATTGATATGCGAATCGAAAGGCGGCAGCTTAAGCAGGTTGAATTCGTGGTTCAGGAAGCCAAGGTCGAACGGCGCGTTATGGATGATGACTTCAGCACCCTGGATGTATTCGCGTAGTTCCTCCACCACTTCATGGAAGCGCGGTTTATCGCGCAGGAATTCGGTGGTCAGGCCGTGGACCGCCAATGCGCCCTCTTCCGAATCGCGCTCAGGATTGATGTAGCGGTGGAAGTTATTCCCGGTCAGCTTGCGCTCAAACAGCTCAACGCAGCCAATTTCAATGATTCGGTTACCCTGTTTCGGGTTAATGCCGGTAGTTTCGGTATCGAGGACGATTTGACGCATAAATTCACGAATGTGTTCGTAGCAAGCGGCGAAGTATAACAGGCCTTATTTGCGGCGGACCGATTCCACGCCCAGGTTGGCCAGTTGGTCGGCGCGCTCGTTGCCCGGGTGGCCGTTATGGCCGCGCACCCAGCGCCAATCGACCGTGTGCACGGCTTGCGCGGCGTCGAGCGCCTGCCACAGGTCGGCGTTCTTGACCGGCTCCTTGGTCGAAGTCTTCCAGCCGCGCGCTTTCCAGCCGTGGATCCATTCGCTGATGCCTTTCTGGACGTACTGGCTGTCGGTGTGCAGGACCACTTCGCACGGGCGCTTCAGGGCTTTCAGCGATTCGATCACCGCGGTCAGTTCCATGCGGTTGTTGGTGGTATTCAGCTCGCCGCCGAACAATTCCTTCTTGGCGTCGCCTGCGATCATCAGCGCGCCCCATCCACCGGTGCCGGGATTGCCCTTGCATGCACCGTCGGTATAAATCTCTACTTTATCCATCGAGTCTTTCTTTGTGTTTGTTGGTGGCCGGGACAGGTACACCTGCCTTGGCCGTTTTCTGTTTCCAGGCTGGGCCGATCAGGCGCATGCCCTTCACGCGCTTGATCGCCTGCACCATGTAGACCGCGCCGAAATACGGCCAGTAATTAGGGCCGGCGCGGTCCATGAAGTTGTAGCGTTGCAGCCAGCGTTCGGTGCGGCAGGCTGGCGCATAGCAGCCCAGGTGCGTGTGGCTGACGCCCATATTCAGCAATTTTAGCCAGTCTTTGATGCGAGGCATGGAGATGAACTCGCCCGCTTTCGGCAGGTAGTGCGATCCGGTCAGGCGTCCGCTTAACTGGCGCAGTCCCCACAGGCTGGCTGGGTTGAAGCCGCAGACGATTACCTGCCCTTCTGGAATCAGCACCCTCTCGACTTCACGCAGCACCTGGTGCGGCTCGGCGGAGAATTCCAGCACGTGCGGCAGCACCACCAGGTCCATGCTGTTGGTGGCAAATGGCAGTTCAACGCTGTCCAGGGTGATCGCCACCGCGCGGTTGCTGCCGGATTGGCGCGGGTGCAGGCGGATGTCGGCCAGCCATTGGTGCGGCATGCGGTTCGCCGCCAGCGCGTCGATCTGCGGCATGCCGATTTGCACGGCATTGAAGCCGAAGATATCGGCTACCATTTTATCCAGGCATGCCTGTTCCCAGGCGCGCACGTATGCACCCGGCGGTGTTTCAAGCCATTTGTCGAACGCTATAATGGATTCGTCGGATGTTGCGCTATCCATGCATTCCCTTTATTGAGCCCATGAGCAAACCTGTTTCCGTCCTGACCGTTCCTGCTTTCAAGGATAACTACCTCTGGCTGATCCACGATGGCCGCAATGCGGCCGCAGTCGATCCCGGCGATGCGGCGCCTATCCTTGCCGCCCTGCAGGAGCACGGCCTGACACTTACCGCCATTCTACTCACCCATCACCATGCTGACCATATTGGGGGTGTGCCGGGCCTTTTGGCCCGCTTCCAGGTGCCGGTTTTCGGTCCCAGCCATGATGGTATCGCAGCAGTGACTGTGCCGCTGGAAGAAGGCGCCAGGGTTGATGTGCCGGGGCTGGACCTGTCGCTGCAGGTGCTGGATGTGCCAGGCCATACCCGCGGCCATATTGCCTATTTCCGGGAAGAGGCCGAACCGTGGGTCTTCTGCGGCGACACCTTGTTTGCCGGTGGCTGCGGGCGCCTGTTCGAGGGGACGCCGGCGCAGATGGTCGATTCGCTCGGCAAGCTGGCGGCGCTGCCGGATGCTACCAAAGTGTTTTGCGCCCACGAATATACGCTGTCTAACCTGCGTTTCGCCAGTGCGGTGGAGCCGGGCAATGCGGCGCTTCGCACACGGGTAGCTGCAGATTCCGCCACCCGCGAGCGCGGGCAGCCGACCGTGCCGAGTACCATCGGCCTGGAGCGCGCGACAAATCCTTTCCTGCGTTATCGTGAACCTGAAATCGCTGCCCAGCTGCGCGAAGCCGGCAAATTGCGTGGTGGCGAGCCGCCCGTTGCTGTTTTCGCGGCGCTAAGGGAGTGGAAAAACACCTTCTGAACTGAGGAGATTTATGCAGACCGTCCGCATGTATGTTGATCCCATCAGCCCCTTCGTATGGCTGGCCACCAAGCAGATCCCCCGCATCGAAGCTGCGGGCGTGCAGGTTGAAATGAAGCCTGTCCTGTTTGCAGCGATGCTGAACAAGCATGGCCTGGTCGGGCCGGCGGAAGTACCCGCCAAACGCGTACTCACTTTCCGCGACGTGATGCGGCAGGCATCGGCGCAAGGATTGGAATTTGTCGGTCCACCGGGACATCCGTTCAATCCTTTGCCGATGCTGCGCATGGCGACGGCGATCGAAGGACGGGCGGAGCGTATTTCCTTTGTTACGGCCGTGATGGCTGCAACTTGGGAACTGGGCCAGGATGCGCAGGATTTTGGTGTGCTGGGGCGCGTGGCGCGAGATTGCGGGCTGGATGGCGATGCGCTGGTTGCTGCGGCGGGAACGCCGGAGGTCAAGGCGGAACTGGCGCGTGCGACCGAACAGGCCATCAACGATGGCATCTTTGGCGTGCCGAGCTTTGTCTATGAAGGGGAATTGTTCTGGGGCGCGGACCGCATCGACAGCCTGCTGCGCCGGATTGCGGGCCATCGTATCGACGAGGCTCGCTTGCAGGAATTTCTTGGCAGGCCGCCGCTGGCTTCACGCCAGAACCGGTAAAGCAGGGTCCGACCCGCAGGGTCAGACCCTGAATGATCTTTCGGCCAACGGAGTTGCGCTGACAGGGTCAGACCCTTGGGTCTGACCCTGCTTTACCGGTTTAAATCTCTTCGTACAGCGGCAGCGTCAGGAACTCTTCAAACGCCTCCGAAGTCGACATCTTCTCAAAGATCTGCGCAGCGCGATCGTAGGCTGGGGTGGCGCCATCCGGAGCAGCGGACTTCACCTTCGGCAGTTCTTCAGGAATCATCGCGCGCACCATGTCGGCGGTGACCTTGCGGCCATCTTCCAGCACGCCTTTCGACGAGCGGATCCACTGCCACACCTGCGAGCGCGAGATTTCCGCGGTCGCCGCATCTTCCATCAGGTTATGGATCGGCACGCAGCCGTTGCCATTCAGCCAGCTGCCCAGGTAGTGGATGCCGACGTTGATGTTGTAGCGCAGGCCGGCTTCGGTAATCGGCGCTTCAGGCTTGAAGTCCAGCAGTTCTGCCGCGGTGACTTCCACGTCCGGACGCTGCTTGGAGATCTGGTTCGGTGCATCGCCCAATACTTTCTTGAACTCGCCCATGGCCAGCTCCACCAGGCCTGGGTGAGCGACCCAGCCGCCATCGTAACCGTCGGTCGCATCACGCGCCTTGTCGTTGCGCACGCCGCCCATCGCCACTTCGTTCTTTTCCGGATCGTTCTTGATCGGGATCAGCGCGGCCATGCCGCCGATTGCCGGCGCATTGCGCTTGTGGCAGGTTTTCAGCAGCAGCAGCGCGTAGGCACGCATGAACGGCGAAGTCATGGTGACCTTGGCACGGTCGGCCAGGCAGAAGTCCTTGTCCAGCTTGAATTTCTTGATGCAGCTGAAGATGTAGTCCCAGCGGCCGGCGTTCAGGCCGGAGCTGTGCTCGCGCAGTTCGTACAGGATTTCGTCCATCTCGAAGGCGGCGAGGATGGTTTCGATCAGCACGGTGGCCTTGATGGTGCCTTGCGGCAGGCCCAGTTCATTCTGGGTCATCACGAAGATGTCGTTCCACAGGCGCGCTTCCAGGTGCGATTCCATCTTCGGCAGGTAGAAGTATGGGCCGGCGCCGCGTGCCAGTTGTTCTTTCGCGTTGTGGACCATGAACAGGGCGAAGTCGAAGATGCCGCCGGAGACGCGCTTGCCGTCGACGGTCACGTGTTTCTCATCCAGGTGCCAGCCGCGTGGACGCACCACCAGGGTGGCGGTCTTTTCATTCAGCTTGTAGGATTTGCCGTTCTGTTCCAGCGAGATGGTCTTGCGGACCGCGTCCTGCATATTGATCTGGCCGGAGATCTGATTGTCCCAGTTCGGGGTGTTGGAGTCTTCGAAGTCGGTCATGTAGGAATCCGCGCCGGAATTCAGCGCGTTGATGACCATCTTGCGGTCGACCGGGCCGGTGATTTCCACGCGGCGGCATTCCAGGGCCTTTGGAATCGGAGCGATCTTCCAGTCGCCGTTGCGGATATGGGCGGTTTCGGCCAGGAAGTCAGGGCGCTCGCCGGCATCCAGGCGCTTGGCGCGCTCAACGCGCTTGGCCAGCAACTCCTGGCGGCGCGGTTCGAATTCGCGGCTCAGCTTGGCGACCAGGGCCAGTGCTTCCGGGGTCAGCACGCGCTCGAAACCTGGCTTGATTTCTCCTGTGATTTGCATACCTGCTGGCAGAGTGATGCTCATAGTCTTTCTCCGTGATTGATGATTAGTGTTGTGATTCGATGTTTTCCAGTATATTGACTAAAAACATAGAGAAACAAGACTAAAAAGCACTTCATCTGTGCGTTTTAGTCATAAATGAGGTCTTATGGGTCAGTTCAGGCAAATCTCCACCTTTGTAGAAGTGGTCAACCGCGGCAGCCTGTCGGCGGCAGCCCGCGCGGAAGGCATAGCGCCCGCCGTTATTGGCCGCCGGCTGGACGCGCTGGAGCAACGGCTCGGCGTCAAACTACTCCAGCGTACCACGCGCAAGCTGGCGCTGACGGACGAAGGCGCCGCTTTCCTTGAAGATTGCCAACGCATCCTCGTGGACCTGGAGAGCGCCGAAGCCGCGGTGGCAGAACGTAGCGCGCGCGCCACGGGACACCTGCTGATTTCCGCGCCGGCCGGCTTTGGAAGGTTGCACGTAGCGCCCTTGATCCCTTCCTTTTTAGCGGAACACCGTGACGTGGCGGTGACATTGAACCTGAATGACCGCGTGGTGGATTTGATTGGCGAGGGCGTGGACGTGGCGATCCGCATCGCCTCGATGTCGGATTCCAACCTGGTGAGCGTGAAGCTGGCCGATAACCACCGCGTGGTGGTCGGCACGCCCGCCTATCTCAAGCGACACGGCGTACCGAAGACGCTGGACGACCTGTCGCGGCATAACTGCATGACGATCAGCAGCGAAGGCAGCCAGCGCGGCTGGACCTTCCGCGAGGGCGATAAAAACGTGACGCTGAAAATCGCGGGGAATATGAGCTGCAACGACGGCGCGGTGCTGCACGACTGGGTATTGGCCGGCAAAGGGCTGGCCTGGCGCTCAATGTGGGAGGTCGGTGCAGATATTGAGGCGGGGCGATTAAAACCCGTGCTCAACGAATTCTCGGCGCCGGGAAATGATATTTACGCCGTATTTGCACAGCGCCGCCATTTGCCATTCCGCATCCGCGCCTTCGTCGACTTCCTGCGCCACACCTACTCCCAGCCCGGCTATTGGCGCAAAGGCTGAGCCCGTGTCACACCATGGGGCCTGCCCCCACGGGACACGGGCCGATGTGTAGGGGCGAAAAAAAATCCTCCGATTTGGAGGATTTTTTATCGTTTTGATCCGTCTCGATTACAGAGGCTGGATGTTCGACGCCTGCTTGCCTTTTGGGCCGGAGGTCACGTCGAAGGACACGCGTTGGTTTTCCTGCAGCGACTTGAAGCCGGCGCTTTGGATAGCCGAGAAGTGAGCAAACAGATCTTCGCCGCCTTCATCAGGGGTAATGAAGCCAAAACCCTTTGCGTCGTTGAACCATTTTACGATACCAGTTGCCATTACAATTCCTATTACAGTTAAGTGAGCTTTACGCCCGTGATACCGTTTGAACCCAGTCACCTGAATCTAAACGATCCGCCATTATACCGAAATACCTGTTAAAAACACGTCGCGATGAAAATTTATTCACTCGTGCCCAAACAGGTCCCGAACATGTATGGCTAACTATAGACAAGATTTATCAATCTTGTTTGATAAATATCAATCGTGCGCGGCAATTTTCCCTGCGCCAAAATCCTTGTCGGCCCATTGCAACAGGGCATGAACGGCTGGCTCGATGCCGGTCCATGGCGCACCGGCTTCCATCACGCCGCGTACCATCTGTTCGATGCGGCGCGCTTCATCGCCCAGCGCCGCCAGGCCAAACGATCCGGCTGAGCCAGCCACACTGTGCAGTGCGTGGTGCAATTGCTCGATATGGTGGGGGATCAGGCTGCCCTGGCATAGCACCAGGGCGTCGCGGATGGCCGCCATGCGTTCGGGAACGCTGGCGGCATATTTGTCGCGCAAGGCTTGCAACCGGTCCTGGAATGCTGGGTCGGTTGGCGTCGCCATGGCTTATTTGGTGCCGAAAATGCGGTCGCCCGCGTCGCCCAGGCCTGGGATGATGTAGGCGTGGTCGTTGAGGTGGGAGTCCAGCGAGGCGCAGAAGATCTTCACGTTCGGGTGCGATTTCTGGAACACTTCGATGCCTTCCGGTGCTGCCACCAGGGCCAGGAAGATGATCTGGTCGTCGGATACGCCGCGCTTTTTCAGCACGTCCACCGCATGTACGGCCGAGTTACCAGTCGCGACCATCGGGTCGCACAGGATGAAAGTGCGGTCGACCAGGTCGGGCAGTCGCACCAGGTATTCCACCGGCTGGTGGGTTTCCGGGTCGCGGAACACGCCGATATGGCCGACGCGTGCCGATGGCACCAGGTTCAGCAGGCCGTCGCTCATGCCCACGCCAGCGCGCAGGATCGGCACCACCGCAAGCTTGCGGCCGGCAATCACTGGCGCCTGGATGGTTTGCAGCGGGGTTTCGATTTCGCGCGTGGTCAGCGGCAGGTCACGGGTGATTTCGTAACCCATCAGCAGGGTGATTTCTTTCAGCAGTTCGCGGAAGGTGCGCGTCGACGTTGCCTTGTCGCGCATATGGCTGAGCTTGTGCTGGATCAGCGGGTGGTCGGTGATGAACAGGTTGGGAAAGCGCGGATCTTGTTTCATGTTAATCAGTAATAAATTCGTTCAATTGCGCGCATTATCCCAGCCTCAGGCGTTTTCCACCAGCGCCCGCTGTAGAATGGCTTCACAGTTAGTTCCAGCCGGCAACCGGCCGTAAGCGCCTCCCGGCTCGCGCGCCAGGCGGCTCGCGACGAAGGCGGAGCTGACAAAAGACGGTGCATGGCGCAGCAGCAGGCCGGCCTGGATTGCCAGCACGATGCGCTCGGCCAGTTGGCGTGCGCCGAATTCGTCTTCACGCGCTTTGGGCAAGTCGGCCAGCAACTGGCTGGTGAAACGCACGTAATCGGGGTTGGCGTGGCTGCCTTCGCCCAGCTCCGCCCCCAGCACTTCCAGCGCCTGGCCGGATTTCGAGAGTGCGCGTAGCAGATCGAGGCACATCACGTTGCCGGAACCTTCCCAGATCGAGTTCACCGGCAGTTCGCGATACAGGCGCGCCAGCGAGCTTTCCTCCACATAGCCGCTGCCGCCCAGGACCTCCATCGCCTCGGCGCCAAAGCCGGGCCCGCGTTTGCAGATCCAGTATTTGCCGGCTGGCGTCAGCAGCCGCGCGAGCAAGGCTTCCGCCGGGTTATCCATATGATCGAAGCAGCGCGCCAGGCGCATCGCGAATACGGTTGCCGCTTCCGATTCCAGCGCCAGGTCGGCGAGTACGTTCTGCATCAGGGGCTGCTCCGCCAGTGGCTTGCCGAAGACGCTGCGGCGGCGCGCGTGGTGCAGCACCTGGGTCAACGCGGCGCGCATGATGCCGGCCGTTCCGAGCACGCAATCCAGTCGCGTGTGATTGCCCATTTCAAGGATGGTCGGAACGCCGCGGCCCAGGGCGCCCAGCAGCCAACCATAGGCGCCAGTGAATTCGACTTCGGATGAGGCGTTTGATTTATTGCCAAGCTTTTCCTTCAGGCGCTGCACACGCACCTGGTTGCGCGCCCCATTCGGCAGGAAGCGCGGAACAAGGAAGCAGCTCAGTCCCGCGTCGCCGGCCTGGGCCAGCACCAGGTGCGCATCGCATTGGGGTGCCGAAAAGAACCATTTGTGGCCGGTCAGCCGGTACACGGGTTCGCTGTCGGCGCCGAACACCGCGCGTACTTCGTCGGCGCCGAGCGCTTCGGCCTGCGTGGTGTTGGCGCGCAAGTCGGAGCCGCCCTGCTTTTCCGTCATGCCCATGCCGATCAGGGCGCCGCGCTTTTCGTCAATCGGCAGCGGGCTTGGATCGTAGACACGCGACAGGATTTTCGGCAGCCAGCGCGCGGCCAGGCCTGGACTTTGGCGCAATGCGGGCACGCTGGCGTAGGTCATGGTGATCGGGCACTGGGCGCCATTCTCGACCTGCCCGAACAGGATATAGCGGGCCGCGCGCGCAACCTGCGCACCGTGGTGCTGATGCTTGCCGTCCCATGGCGAAGCATGGGCGCCAGACGCGATCATCAACTGCATCAGCTTGTGCCAGGCGGGATGGAATTCGACTTCGTCGATGCGGTGTCCGCCGCGGTCGAAATTCTTCAGGACGGGTGGATGTTCGTTGGCCTGCCGGGCCAGCTCCTGCATTTCCGCGGTGCCGAGTTCCGCTCCAAGTTCCATCAGCGATGCGGTAGCGAAGGCGCCGCCCTCGCGCTCCAGTGCTTCGCGCAATGCGGTGTCGCAAGTGAACAGGTTGACGTTGACAAACGGACTCACCTGGTTGAAAACCTCGTGCGTGTCGAAACGGTTCATTTCGCCCTCCTCGGCTTCCTCTGTAACGCGAGGCTAGCGCAAACTTTCAGCAGTAGCAAGGATGGCGTAAAAATGAAACATTGCTTACTAAAGCATCAAACTTCTACTGATTTCATATAAAACTGATCTTGGGCAACAAATTTCCTAAAAACATAGCCTAATGTTGCTGTTTTTCATGTGAAACATGAGGTTTAAGTGATACATTTCTCACTGGTTACGACCCGAAGAGAAAGAATCGAGCGCAACAATGCTTTCCAGCTCCCCAACAGTGCCCCTAACACCATCACACCATGAGGCAAACCTCCTGCTAGAGGAAGCGGGTGATGTGGTTTTCAGGCTGAATCTGATGGGGCAAATCCTCTTCGCCAGCCAGCGCAGTGCAAATTTGTTACGCAACGGGCAGGAGCTCGAGGGCCATCCCCTCCTCGCCTTTGTCTGCGACCTGGACCACGCGGCACTCAAGTCCGCACTTTCCGAATCGATCCAGGCCCGTGGTGCGCACCGCGCCGAAGTCCGCCTGAAAACTCCCGAACACGAAATCTGGTTCGAACTGCGCGTCAGCAGCTACGCTACCGGCAACAAGGCTTATGAATTGCTGGTTGTGGGCCGCGACATGACGGCCCAGCATGCGACCGAAGAACGCCTGCGCCACCTGGCCACCCACGATGGCCTGACCGAGCTGCCGAACCGCCTGCTGCTGTCGGACCGCCTGCGCATGACCATTGCCCAGGCGCGACGTTCCGGCCAGGGGTTTGCGGTGGCCACCATTGGCCTCGACAGCTTCAAGAAAGTGAACGATGGCCTCGGCCATCCAGTTGGCGACGCGGTCCTGAAAATGGCCGCGTCCCGCCTGCGCAAGACCCTGCGCGACAGCGATACCCTGGCCCGTGTCGGCGGCGATGAGTTCGTCGCCGTACTTCCGGGAACTTATAACGAGGCGCAGATCAAGCTGGTGACCGGCCGTCTGCTGGCCACCTTGCAGTCGCCGTTTGAAGTCGAACAGCATACGATTTACGTCAGCGCCTCGCTCGGGGTGTCGGTCTACCCGGAACACGCGGAAGACGAGGTGCGGCTGGTGGCCCTGGCCGATGCGGCCATGTCGCGCGCCAAGGAAACCGGCAAGGCGCGCTGCGTGGTCTACAGCCAGCGCCAGAGCGGTTCGCCGGAACACGATATTTCACTGGAAGCGGCCATGTTCCAGGCCGTGCGAGAAGGTGAATTCCTGCTGTACTACCAGCCTATCGTCAACGCGGGCACGCGCGAAATCGAGGGTTTCGAAACCCTCATGCGCTGGAAGCACCCTACCCTTGGCATGGTGCCGCCGGGCCGTTTCATCCCGATCGCGGAAACCAATGGCCTGATCAACCTGCTCGGCGCCTGGGCGCTGAAGTCGGCCTGCGTGCAGCTCAAACAATTCCAGGACGTGGCGAAACGTCCGCTGTACATCTCTGTTAATATCAGCCCCCGCCAATTCCGCAACGACAAATTCCTGGATGTACTCGACGACGCACTCGCCTTCTCCGGCCTGCCTGGTGAACAATTGGTGTTAGAAATTACCGAAGGCACATTGATGATCGATCCAGCCCATGCCGAAACGATCCTTGCCAGGATGGCCGAGCGCCACGCCCGTATCGCGATCGACGACTTTGGCACCGGCTACTCCTCGCTGTCTTACCTCAAGCGCTTCCCGATTTCCGTGCTGAAGATTGACCGCACCTTCATCCGCGACCTGCCCGGCTCGGAGAAGGATGGCGCCATCTGCAATGCGGTGCTGGACCTGGCCAAGCACCTGGATTTGTCCGTCGTCGCGGAAGGCGTGGAGACTGAAGAACAGATGCACTATGTCGCACAGCGCGGGTGCCAGTACATCCAGGGTTTCCTGACCGGCCGCCCCATGGCAGCCCACACGGCCATGGCCGCGCTCAAGGAGCGCACTTACGCGTCCCTGATGACCGAAGAACCACGGCAGGTGGCCCAATGAGCGCGCTGAGCGAACAGACCCTGTCCACGCTGTGGGAACGCACGCGCCAGCAAGGCGACATGCCGGGCTTTGCCAAGGCCATTACCGCCATCCTGGGCGCCATGCGTGGCGAGGACGACAAGGAATTCGACATGGCGCGCACCGTGCTTTCGGACCCGGTCCTGACGCAAAAAGTGCTGCGCCTGGCCAATAGCGGCATGTATTCCGCCTTCGGCCAGCAGATCAATACCGTCAGCAAAGCCATGCTGGTGCTGGGCACAGAGGCAATCGGCCACCTGGCTCTGGGCCTGAAACTGATCGAAGAGCTATCCGTCGTGTCGCCCGATTCCGGCATGGCGCACATCGAGATGGAAAAGGCCGTCCTGGCCGGCATCGTCGCGCGCGAGGTGTCGGCTACCGCGGAAAACCGCCACGGCGAAGAAGCCGTGGTCTGCTCCATGCTGCAAACCCTGGGCCGCATGCTGGTCACCTTCTACATGCCGGAACGCTGGACCGCGCTGCAGAAGGCCACCGGCGAAGGCAAGGAAGACAGCGCCGCAGTCGACATGCTGGGCCTGAGCCTGCAGGATATCGGGCGCGCTGCCGCCGTACACTGGGGCCTGCCGGAGAACCTCCTGTCGGGCATGCGCACGCTGGTGCCGCCAGCCGACGACACACCGGCCGAGCCTCTCAGCCCGGAAGACTGGGTGGCGGGCGTTTCGACCATGTCCTGCATCTGCGCCGGCGCCTTGTGGCACGACAGCGAAGAAGGCGCCGCTGAAGTCAAACGCATCACCGCGCGTTATTCGTCCATGATCGGCGTCAGTACCGACAAGCTGGCGCTGGCCATCGAGCAGGCCAAAGTCGTCGCAGCGACCGATCTTTCGATCGCCCCCTTGTCCAAGCCGGCCGAACGCCGTGCGAAAGCGCTGGCCCAGACCCGCCAGCGCGCCGCAGGCAACAACATCCTGCTCAGCGGCTTGTCCGATATGCGCGATTCGCTCGACACCGCGAGTCCCGGCCAGATGGTTTCCATCGCACTCGAAACGGTCTTCAAGGGCCTGCAGTTCTCCCGCGCAGTCGCCTTCGTGCGCAACCGCCGGGAAAACAAGTACGCAGCGCGCATGTGCCTGGGCGAAGGCGTTCGCGAGCACCTCGATGCCATGAATTTTGCCGATGCTTACGAACCCAACGTGTTCCACGCTGCCCTGAGCAGCGACCGCGTGATCTTCATTGAAAATGCGGCCGATCCGAAATTTGCCGCCAAGTTGCCGGCATGGTGGCGCGATACGCTGAACGATGCTCGCAGCTTCGTGATCCTGCCGTTGTGCTCAAACGGGCAGCCAACCGGCTTCCTGTACGGCGACTGGGACGATTCGTTCCCGGCCATTCATCTCAGCCCGACAGAGTTCTCGCTGCTAAATGACATCCGCTCGCTGGTGGTGAAAGCGGCCGAGCGCCGCCACCAGGTCGGCACCGTCAACCGCGCTGCCTGATCGTTACCGCTGCCAGCGGTAGCTCAGGGCAGCTGCCGCGGCGCCTGCCGCCACCAATCCCGATGCGACGTAGTAGATGAATTGCGGCCCGGCGCTTTGCCAGACCTGGGTCAGAGCCAGGCTGCCGATGCTGGCGCCTACGCCATAGGAAATGCTGATATACAGGGCTTGTCCGCGCGCCTGCAAGGCGCCGCCGAACCAGCGCTGCATGGTTTGCACCGACGCCGAATGGTGCAGCGCGAACGTCGCAGCATGCATCAGCTGCGCAGCCACCAGCAAGGCCAGCGAATGTGCCCCGGCGCCAATCATGGCAAAGCGCAGCACGCCGAAAGCGAAACAGGCATACATCAGCCGCTTGGCGCCCCAACGCTTGAACAGCGGCGCCTGGAAATAGAAGCACAGCACCTCCGCCACCACGCCAACAGACCACATCAGGCCTGTGACGGTCTTGCTGTAGCCCTGCCTTTCCAGATAAAGCGAATAGAAGGTGTACAGCGAAGCATGGGCGGAGACCATCAGCGCGGTGGAAGAGAAGAAAGCCAGCACTTCCTTCTTGCGCAAGACCGCCAGCAGAGCCGGCGGCTTGCCGGCATGGGTCAGGCGCGGGACGTCCTTCAGCCGGAAGGCAGCGCCCAGCACGCATACCAGCAGCACGCCGCAGAACCAGATCAGGGCGCCCGTGCCCTGCCAGTCCATCAGGAAGGACGACAGCATCACGGTGACGATAAAGCCGATTGAGCCCCAAAGGCGAATGCGCCCGTAGTAAGTCAGGTCGCCGCGCATCTCGGACAGCATCAGCGCTTCGCACATGGGCCCCTGCGCGCTCGTGAACAGGTTGAGCAGCACCATCGCGGCAAAGAAGTGCGCGAAGGTGGAGCCGAATACAAAACCGGAGAAGGAAACCAGCGCTGCCACGCCGGTCAGGCGCAGCACGAAGACGCGCCGTTCGGAGTGGTCAGCGACGTAGCCCCAGACGTTCGGACCAAAGATCCGCAACACCTGGATCAGCGACATCAGGACGCCGATCTGCGCTACCGACATCCCCCTGCCCTGGAAATACAGACTGGCGTAGGTCGAAAAAGTACCGGCGTATGCGTAATAACAGAAAAGGAAAAGCGCGAATCCGAAAGCCTGTGCCGGGATCACGCTTTGCTGATGTCCGGCGTGGCAACCTTGACGTCGCCGCATTGGGCGCGATGCATCAGCGCGTGGTCCATCAGCACCAGGGCCAGCATCGCTTCGGCAATCGGCGTCGCCCGGATGCCGACGCATGGGTCGTGGCGGCCGAAGGTCTCGACCATCACAGGGTTGCCTTCCTTGTCGATCGAACGGCGCGGCGTGCGGATCGAGGAAGTCGGCTTGATGGCGATCGACACCGTGATGTCCTGGCCGGTCGAAATGCCGCCCAGTACGCCGCCGGAGTTATTACCGACGAAGCCTTCCAGGGTCAGTTCGTCGCCATGCTCGGAACCGCGCTGCGCAACGCTGTCGAAGCCCGCGCCAATCTCCACACCCTTCACGGCGTTGATGCCCATCATGGCGTAAGCGATATCGGCATCGAGCTTGTCGTAGATTGGCTGGCCCAGGCCGACCGGCACGTTGCGCGCCACCACGTCGATGCGTGCGCCGATGGAGTCGCCATCCTTGCGCAGGCCGTCCATATAGTCTTCCATGCGTTCGATCAGCGCCGCGTCGGAAGTGGCGGCAAAGAACGGGTTGGACGGCACGTGTTCGAAACTCTCGAACGGTACTTCGATCTCGCCCAACTGGCTCATGCAGCCGGCGAACTCGGTACCGTACTTCTCCTTCAGCCACTTCTTGGCGATGGCCGCGGCACCCACCACAGGTGCGGTCAGGCGCGCCGAGGAACGGCCGCCGCCGCGCGGGTCGCGCACACCGTACTTGTGCCAGTAGGTGTAGTCGGCGTGGCCCGGACGGAAGCTCTCCGCGATATTGCCGTAGTCCTTGCTGCGCTGGTCTTCGTTCTTGATCAGCAGCGCGATCGGGGTGCCGGTCGTCACGCCCTGGTAGACGCCCGACAGGATCTGCACCGTGTCAGGCTCCTGGCGCTGCGTCACGTGGCGCGAAGTGCCGGGCTTGCGGCGATCCAGTTCGGGCTGGATGTCTGCTTCGCTCAGCGCCAGGCCCGGTGGGCAGCCGTCGATGACGCAACCAATTGCAGGACCATGGGATTCGCCAAAGGTGGTGACGGTGAACAGCTTGCCAAAGGAATTGCCGGACATGATGACGAAGAAGAAGGTGAATAGTAGCGGGAGAAACTCCCCATTCTAACCCGATATGGCAAATCTCGCAGGAAGTAGCTTTTTTAACTACAAGTTTTACGAAACTAGCACGCCGCTATTCGTTAACTTCCATGAAAGTGTTTTAATGGTCGTTCTCAGGAATAATTCGCTATATACTAAGTTGTAAGAACACCGAGACCCCTTGGAGAAGCGACAAATGCCCCCTTCGATCACGGCGCCGGATGGCAGCCACGACGATCAGGACGATCTGGTTTTCTTAGAAGAGCATACGGCTCAGCCAGCTCTCCCCACACAGCGCAGTGTCTGGCGCGTGATGATTATCGATGACGACGAAGACGTCCATTCGACGACCACGTTCGCCCTCGGCAACCTGGACATGCAGCACCGCCCCCTGGAATTCGTGCACGCTTATTCCGCCGCGCAAGCGCGCGAAATGCTCAAGCACGAACAGGAAATCGCCGTGATCCTGCTTGACGTAGTCATGGAGCAGGATGACGCCGGTTTGCACCTGGTGCGCTATATCCGCGAAACGCTGAAACTTGCCGACGTGCGCATCATCCTGCGCACCGGCCAGCCCGGCTACGCACCGGAGATCGATGCGATTCGCGATTTCGACATCAACGATTACAAGACCAAGTCCGAGCTGACCCGCATCAAGCTGTTCACCACGGTGACGGCCGCGATCCGCTCTTACGAACAAATCCGCAATATCAACGAAAGCCGGCGTGGCCTGGCGCGCATTGTCCATTCCAGCACCGAGCTGATGGCACTGCATGGCGTGCAGAATTTCGCATCCGGCGTGCTGTCGCAGATCGCCGAGTTGCTCGGCCAGGAAGCGCACGGCGTGCTGTGCGTGCAGGAGTGCCCGGATGCCGGATGTCACGAGCTGGTCGTGATGGCAGCCACCGGCAGCCACCATAACCTGTCCAATTCACCGCTTTCGGCAAACGAAGATCCGCGCGTACACAACGCGATGGAAGAATGCCTGGCCGCGCGCCGCAACCTCTATTGCGCCGACAGCATCGCACTGTACTTCGCCGGCAAGGCAAGCCGCACCTTCGTCGCCTTCATGGACGTTTCGCGCGCGCCGAGCGCATTGGAAGAAAGCCTGCTGGAAGTCTTTTGCAGCAACGTCGCCGTGGGCCTGGACAACGTGGAACTGGTTTCGCACCTGCACACGGCAGCTTTTTACGACAACCTGTCCAAGCTGCCGAACCGCACGCGCCTGGTCGAAATCCTCGACGCTACGTTGGCGGGACCTGCCAAGCAGGACGCCACGCTGTGCCTGGTCGACCTCGACCACTTTGCGGAAACCAACGACGCACTGGGCCACGAGTTTGGCGACCTGCTGCTGTCCGCCGTCGCTGCACGCCTGCAGAACAGCCTCGGCAAGCAATTGACCGTGGCCCGCATCGGCGGCGATATCTTCTGCGTGCTGGGCGATGCCGGCCAGGTCAACCCGGCCAATATCATCGGCCTGTTCTCGACGCCGTTCAGCATCGACGGCCAGGACGTGCAGCTGTCCGCCACGCTCGGCCTGGTGCGCTTGCTGGAACATGACGGCAGCGGCGCGGATGCGCTGAAAGACGCGGATATCGCGCTGAAGCGCGCCAAGACCCAGCAACGCGCCGGCCACTTCTACTTCTCGCGCAGCATGGGCGTGGAGATCCGCGAGCGCGTGCGCATGATGCACGCCCTGCGTACCGGTTTCAGCCAGAACCAACTCTTTGTCGTCTACCAACCGCAAGTCGACCTGGAGACGCGCCGGCCAATGGGGGCGGAAGCCCTCTTGCGCTGGCAGACGCCGGACGGCAAGTTCGTTTCGCCGGACCGCTTCATCCCCATCGCCGAATATTCTGGCCTGATCATCGACCTGGGCGAATGGGTGATGCGCACCTCGATGCAGGAACTGGTCGCGCTGCGCGCCGCAGGCCATACCGAATTCACCATGTCGATCAACGTGTCGCAGGTGCAGTTCCGCCACCCGCACTTCCTCGACATGCTGCGCAATGCGCTGCACGATACCGGGGCGCCGCCGGAGTATGTGGAGCTTGAAATCACCGAATCGATGGCGATGGAAGAGCCGGACATGTTGATCAAGATGCTGGCGCAGATCAAGCAGACCGGCGTGACCATTGCGATCGACGACTTTGGCACCGGCTTCTCTTCCCTGTCCTACCTGCAGCGCCTGCAGGTCGACCGCCTGAAGATCGACCGCGCTTTCGTCACCGAGATTACCAATTCCGCGCGCGGCAGCAGCATTGCTGAAATGGTGGTGCAACTGGGCCGCAACCTGGGCCTGGCCGTGATTGCCGAAGGCGTGGAAGACGAACGCCAGGCGCAAATCCTGTGCACCCTCGGCTGCCCGCTCGGCCAGGGCTTCTTGTTTGCCCGCCCGATGACCGGCGAAGCACTGGTGGGGTGGCTTAGCGACGACGCGCTCGCCGGCGTCGCTTGATCTGTAGCGGGCAAACTCCCCGCCAGTTAAACTACCGCGCTGAACGACTCCGGCCTCCGCGCAAGCAGGTGTGACAGCCGTTGAAGACCCGCCTGCAAGCGCCCACGGTCCTTGATGCTGCCCAAAGCGATCCGGATCGCATTCACGAAGTCACTGCCCGTTGCGAAGGCCTCCGCCGGCGTGACCACGATACCCTCGCTATCGGCCGCCCGGGCAAACTGGGACGGGTTCCAGTACGCCGGCAATTCAAGCCATACATGCAGGCCATCGCCGACACCGCTGTACCGCCCTGCCAGGATATCGCGGGCCATCCGATGGCGCAGGTTCGCCTCCTTGCGTACGCCTTCCACCAAACTGCCGGACGAACCATCGAAGATCCACTGAGTGGCCAGTGCTGCCATCAGCGGAGCGGCCATCAACTCAAATGATCGCAGCGCGGCCAGGAAACGCTCGCGTTCGTGCGGGTCGCGTATAAGCACAAAGGCCACGCGCAAGCCGGGCGTCAGGCATTTCGACAGGGTTGAGATGTAGTACACCTGTTCAGGCGCAAACGTGGCAACCGGTGGCGGCGGGGCCTCGGCAAGCAGCCAGTAGGGATCGTCCTCGACAATGCGTACATTGAAGCGCTTCGCGATGCTGGCGAGCTCCTTGCGCCGCCGTTCCGGCATCGTGATGGCGGTCGGGTTCTGTAACGTCGGATTCAGGTAGACCAGCTTGGGCTTATGCTGGCGGCACGCTTCCTCAAGCATCCCGGGTGCCATCCCGTGCTTGTCCGCTGCCACCGCAATGAGGTGCCGGTCGAATTGGGACACCGCGGCCCGCAAGCCGGGATAGCACATTGGTTCTGCCAGGATGACATCGCCAGGCTCGGTCAGCGCAAGAATCAAGGCGGCGATTGCAGCTTGAGCACCCGGACAGACAACAAGCTGGCGTGAATCCAAGTGTCCAAACATCGGTTCGAGCCATCTGGCCCCAGCCTTGCGGGCGGAATCGCCTCCACCAGCCAGGTGGTAAGTCATCAGCAATGCGTTATCTGCCCGCATCAGTACCTGGGATAAACCTTGTTTCAACATGTCGTCGAAGTCCACGCCAACCGGCGGTGGCGGGGTATTCATGCTCAGGTCGAGAATCGAGGTCAATTCAACTTTCGGCGCCGCTACATAAGTGCCTCGAGCGCCGCGGCCCTCCAGCAAGTTGCGGCGCCTGGCTTCGTCGTATGCCCGCGTGATCGTCGTCAGGTCGACGTCCAGCTGTGCTGCCAACTGGCGCTGCGGAGGCAAACGGTCACCCGGCTTCAGCGATCCGCCGGCCACCGCCGCCTGTAGCGCGTCGGCGATCTGAAGGAAACGTGGTCCGCCGCGCACGGTCAATTGCGGCAACCATAGCGCCGGATCTTCGTCTTGTATGGATTTCAACTGGGACAATTTGTCTCAATGTATGGATATTGCTTTCAGGTAGTATGCATCAAGAGGTGCAGTCGCACCAGATAGTGCTGAGTAATAACCAGGAAATACGCAAAACGATGGAATGGATCCCAATAGTCTTAGTGACGTTCAAGGTTCTCGTGCTCGGCACGGGCATGTTCTACGCCATCAAGTGGCATTACGATCAAGGACGTAAAGAGAAAGAACGGCACAAGGAGAAGCGCGCGTTGCTGCGCGCCGGCGGCCAGGTAGCCGCAGCTTTCGTGTTTTCGCTGCTGGGCTTGGGGCTCGTCACTTTCTTCCTCAGCAAGACGCTCGGTTTGGACGTCACCGTCCCATGATGGGTAACAACAGACGATTTTTGACGAAAACAATCAGCCTGCCGCAGAGTCCGCAGTCGAGGCGATTAATTTTGCTTGTCTTGATGTCTCCGGACATTCTCCATAATGACTTGCTCGGCTTTTTCAACGCCTAGCTGACGAAGGCTGCGCGGCGGTTGAGTTTCCGTTCTCATGTGCAGCCAAGCCCAGGTAACGCCGACAACGACCGCAATACTCGCCATTAAAAGGACGCTACCCCATAGCAAATGCCACAACTTGATTACTTGATCCCTGCCTACATACCTCGCATCAATCTCGCCACGAAAAGCTGAGGAAATCAGGTATCGCCAAGGCCGAATGCTCGCAAGAAGTACGAGTATGGACACCTCCAATACCAAGGAAACTAGTGGGATTATCAGTTCGGCGAGAATGGACGCGGCAGCTGAAATCAAGACTGACCTCCAATAAGGAAATCATAAAACAAAAGCCGCCCGCAGGCGGCTTCGCTGATCGGTGGAGGCATCAGCCTTCCGACTTTTCCTCTTCTTCGGCCGGCCAGTCGCGGATGTAGGCCTTCAGCATGCGGTTCTCGAAGCTCTGGGCTTCCAGCACGGCACGCGCCACATCGTAGAACGAGATCACACCCAGCAGGGTCTTGGCGTTCATCACCGGGAGGTAGCGCGCATGCTTTTCCAGCATGATGCGGCGCACTTCATTGACTTCGGTGTCCGGGGTCACGGTGATCGGGTGGTCATCCATGTGCTTGCGCACGGTGCCGCCGCCGACCGAGCCCTGATTCGCGTGCAGCGCCTTCAGCACTTCGCGGAACGTGAGCATGCCGACCAGGTCACCATATTCCATCACCACCAGCGAACCGATGTCTTTTTCGGCCATGGTGTTTGCCGCTTCGACCAGCGGCTGGTCCGGAGTGATCGTGTAGAGGATGTTCCCTTTGACTTGGAGGATTTCAGATACTTTCATTTTGGGCCGTCCTGTCCGGTGGTGATTATGGTTTTATTGTAAGCCTTACCATCGAATTTAGCGTATGCCAAGCGAAAAATCCATAGTTGGATTAATCAAAACGCAACAGTATTCACAAGCTAAATAACACGATAGCATGGCAACCATGACAAAGCCAACATATCCCGGGTTCGATACCCTCGCCCTGCATGCGGGCGCCACGCCAGATCCGGCTACCGGCAGCCGCGCAACTCCCATCCATTTCACATCATCCTTCGCTTTTCGCGACTCCGACCATGCGGCAGCCCTGTTCAATATGGAACGGGCCGGCCACGTATATTCGCGCATCTCCAACCCCACCAATGCGGTGCTGGAGGAGCGCATGGCAGCGTTGGAAGGCGGCGTGGCAGGCATCGCTACCGCCAGCGGCCAGGCGGCGATGCACCTTGGCCTGGCCACGATTGCCGGCGCGGGATCGCATATCGTCGCGTCGCGGGCCCTGTACGGCGGCTCGCACAACCTGCTCGGCTATACGCTGAAGCGCTTCGGCATTGAAACAACATTTGTCGACCCGCGCGACCTGGATGCCTGGCGCGCTGCGATCCGGCCGAATACCAAGGTGCTGTTCGGCGAGACGCTGGGCAATCCGGGACTGGATGTGCTGGATATTCCAAAGGTAGCGGCGATTGCCCACGAGGCCCACCTGCCCCTCATGGTTGACTCGACATTCACCACGCCCTACCTGCTGCGCCCATTTGACCACGGAGCGGACCTG
This sequence comes from uncultured Duganella sp., assembly GCA_946482635.1. The sequence continues at coordinate 14,977 of CAMLSG010000021.1, read as the reverse complement.
GTATTCCACTCCGCCACCAAATTCCTGTGCGGGCACGGCACCGCTATCGGCGGAGTCCTGGTCGACGGCGGCACGTTCGATTGGCAGTCCTCTTATGAGGCTACAGGTCGCTTTGCCGAGCTTTGCGAGCCTTATGACGGGTTCCATGGCATGGTCTTCGCCGAAGAATCGACCGTTGCGCCGTTTGCGTTGCGCGCGCGCCGCGAAGGGTTGCGCGATTTCGGCGCGGCGATGAGCCCGCACAATGCTTTCGCCATCCTGCAGGGCGTGGAAACGCTTGCCGTGCGCATGGACCGGCACGTCGCCAACACGCGCCGCGTGGCGGAATTCCTGCTTGCCAATCCTGCTGTGGAATCAGTGATCTACCCGGAACTGGAGAGCCATCCTGACCGCGCACTCGCGGCCAGGCTGCTGCCGAAGGGCGCCGGCGCTGTTCTCTCGTTCACGCTGAGAGGCGACCGCGCTGCCGGCAAGCGTTTTGTCGATAGCCTGAAAGTGTTCTCCCACCTGGCCAACGTTGGCGATGCGCGTTCGCTGGTCATCCACCCGGCCTCCACCACGCATTTCCGCGTGCCGGCCGACCAGTTAGCCGCGTCGGGTATCGCGGAGGGCACCATGCGGCTGTCGGTAGGCCTGGAAGATGCCGACGACCTGCTCGAAGACCTGGCGCGCGGCCTCAAGGCCTCGCAGAAAAGAGCTTGAGCATGATGTTTGGCGATTCCTACTGCTATACGGGCGGCAAGGCGTTTGACCCGTCCCTGCCCACTGTGGTCATGATCCACGGGGCGCAGAACGACCACTCGGTCTGGGCGCTGCAATCGCGCTACCTGGCGCACCACGGCTTCGGCGTGCTGGCGGTCGACTTGCCTGGCCATGGCCGCAGCCGAGGCGCCGCTTTGCGCAGCGTTGAGGAGATGGCTGGCTGGCTGCTGTCCGTGCTGGATGCTGCAGGGGTGGAAAAGGCTGCCCTGGTTGGCCACAGCATGGGCTCCCTGATCGCGCTGGAGGCCGCGCACCGCGCCCCCGAACGCATTACGCGCCTGGCGCTGCTTGGCGCAACCTATCCGATGAAGGTTTCCGATGCGCTGCTCGACGCCGCGCGCGAAGCCGAGGGCGATGCGATCGACATGGTCAATATCTGGTCGCATAGCTCGTATGCGCAAAAACCGTCCTGCCCGGGTCCCGGATTCTATGTGAGCGGGATGTCGAAACGGCTGATGGAGCGCATTTCCGCGCAGGGCGAAGACCTCCTGTTCCATACCGATTTCACAGCCTGCAACAGCTATGCAAATGGCGAAGCGGCAGCTGCAAGCGTGCGCTGCCCGGTGCAATTCATCTTTGGCAGCAAGGATATGATGACGCCGCCGCGCAGCACAAAGGCGCTGCTGGCGGCACTGCCGGACGCAAAGACTGTGACGGTCGATGCCGGCCACCAGATGATGGCCGAGCAGCCGGACGCGGTATTGGACGCCCTGGTGGCGTTCCTGCGCTAAGCCGCCGCGCTCAGGCGGCGCCGAAATGCTCCGCCAGCGTGACGCCAAGCCCGGATTCCACCGCGGTTTCGACCTGGCGCGCCAGGCTGGCTGCATCGCGGCTGGCCTGGCGGTCCATTTCATCATCCGAATCGGCCAGCACGCCGGCATTCAGCGACATGCCGCCAAACACGAACAGGCGGTACACATCCGCCACCGTGATTTTGTGGACGTTGGCAAGCAGCACCCAGTTGTCCGCACCTTCGCTGACGCGTTTGCCGAACTGCACGCGCGGAGGCGGCGCGATCTTCACTTTCGCGACCCAGCCTGGTACCAGCATTTTTTCCAGCAAAGCATCCATTTCATCGAAGCCAAGGCGGGTACGTCCGCGCATCTCGGCTGAACTGACGGCCGCGTTATCGCCCTGCTCCCTTGCTTCGTGCAGCACTTTCAGCACCGCCATAGCATCGACGAACTCACCGCCCGGCACTGCCTCATGCCACCAGCGTTCGTACTTCACTACCGGCAGCGCGGCCGTCAGCAAGGCGCCCAGCAGCGTAATCAGCCAGGATACGTAGATCCACAGCAGGAACAATGGCAGGGCTGCCAGCGCGCCGTAAATCTTCGAATAGGTCGGCGCCTGGGTGATGAAGATAGCGAAGCCGCGCTTGGCCAGCTCGAACGACACCGCCGCCAGGGCGCCGCCGCAAATCGCGTCGCGCCAGTCCACCATCCGGTTCGGCACCGTAATGTAGAGGAAAGTAAAAGCCAGTGTCGTCAAAAGGATCGACAGCAAGGTGTAGAAAATCGGTCCCGTGACAGTGCCAACCAGCCCGCTGGTGGCGTCGAACAAATGGGTCGAAAGGCTGATCGACACGCCGATCAGCAAGGGGCCGAGCGTGATCAGGGCCCAGTACACCAGGACCCGACGCACCAGCCGGCGTTCGGTCTTGACGCGCCAGATACGGTTGAAGGCGCGCTCGATCATGCTCATCATCGCGACCGATGTCAGCACCAGCGTCACCGCGCCCACTGCCGACAAGCGTGTTGCCTTGGCCGCGAAAGTGGTCAGGTAGCCCAGGATGGTGCTGGAAATCGCCTTCGGCATCACGCTCTTGATGAAATACGCTTCCAGCGCAGTGCGGAAGGTATTGAACATCGGGAAAGTCGTAAAGATCGCCAGTGCGATCGTCAGGACCGGCACCAGCGCGAAAACGGTGGTAAACGTCAGGCCGCCGGCGACCTGCGGCAAGCTTTCCTCGCGCAGGCGGCGGCGGCCGAACTGGATCAGGTCGCGCAGCTCAGTCCAGGACAGCGCGCGCAGTTCAGCCACGCCTTTCGTACAGGCGCGGGCAACGTTGGAATAGAGGGACTTAAAAACCATCAGTGAAGCTTATTAGTCATGCAACTTGTGCAAAGGGCCATATAATAGCAACGATGAACAGAACTAACCTCACAATTCTAATTTTGTATTATTCAAGGCACGGATCCGTACGTAAACTGGCGGAGATGATTGCCCAAGGCGTTGAATCTGTACCGGGCTGCGACGCCCGCCTGCGCACCGTGCCGGCTGTTTCCACCGTGACGGAAGCGACCGAACCGGAAGTGCCGCTGGACGGTGCGCCCTATGTCGAGTTGCAGGACCTGGAAGAATGCGATGGCCTGGCGCTGGGCTCCCCCACCCGCTTCGGCAACATGGCCGCAGCCATGAAGTATTTTTGGGATGGAACGTCGGCGCAGTGGCTGTCCGGCACCTTGTCCGGCAAGCCGGCTTGCGTTTTCACCTCGACCGGCAGCCAGCACGGCGGCCAGGAGTCGACGCTGCTGACGATGATGGTGCCGTTGCTGCACCATGGGATGATGGTCATGGGCCTGCCCTACACCCATCCCGAACTGATGACGACGACCAGCGGCGGCTCGCCTTACGGCGCCACGCACTGGTCGGGGCTGGACGGCAAGAAGCCGTTCACGGATGATGAAAAACGCCTGGCGGTCGCGATGGGCCGCCGGCTGGCCGAAGCGGCCGTCAAGCTGCGGGGACGAAATGAATAGCACGAAGCATAAACTTTTCCATTGGGGCGCCATAGCCAGCCTGGCCTTGCTGATTATCTGGAACGTGGCCTGGGAAATGTGGCTCTCGCCACTGAAACCGGGCGGTTCCTGGCTGGTGCTGAAGGCAGTGCCGCTGCTGTTCCCGCTGCTGGGCGTCATCAAGCGCGATATCTACACGCTGCAGTGGACGTCGATGATGATCCTGATTTACTTCATCGAAGGCGTGGTGCGCGCATACGGCGACAAGGTCACGCCGTGGCTGGGCTGGGGCGAGGTGGCCATTGTGGTGGTCTACTTCCTGTGCGCCATCCTGTACGTGCAGCCATACAAGAAGGCCGCCAGGCAGGCGGCCCGCGAATTGCTGGAAAAGGTCAACACCAGCAAGACCAAGTAAATATGGAACATTCCGCTTTCCTCGGCGCTTGCCGCGCCCTGCTCGGCGACGCGCACGTTATCTCGGACGAAGCGGGCATGGCGCCTTACCTGCGCGACTGGCGCGGGCGATTTACCGGTCGTGCGCTTGCCGTGTTGCGGCCAGCCGATACCGAACAGGTTTCCGCCATTGTCAAATTGTGCGTCGATGCGCGCATTCCCATGGTGCCGCAAGGCGGCAACACGGGCCTGGTGCTGGGCAGCGTGCCCGATGCCAGCGGCACTGCAGTCGTGCTGTCCCTTGCCCGCATGCAGACGGTGCGCAAGGTGGATGCGGTCAACCGCACCATGACCGTCGATGCGGGCGTGATTCTACAGAACGCACAGGAAGCGGCGGCCGAACAAGGCTGCCTGTTCCCGCTTTCGCTGGCGGCCGAAGGCAGCTGCACCATCGGCGGCAACCTGTCCACCAATGCGGGCGGCACCGGCGTGCTCCGGTACGGCAATACGCGTGAGCTTTGCCTGGGGCTGGAAGTAGTCACGCCGCAGGGCGACATCTGGTCCGGCCTGCGCGGCCTGCGCAAGGACAATACCGGCTATGACCTGCGCGACCTGTTCATCGGCGCGGAAGGCACGCTCGGCATCATCACCGGTGCGGTGCTCAAGCTTTATCCGCAGCCCAAGGCTTCCGTCACGGCGCTTGCCGCGATGGAGTCGCCGGCCGCTGCATTGCGGCTGCTGTCCATCATGCAGGACCACTGCGGCGCCAGCCTGACCGGCTTCGAGCTGATGTCGGCCTATTGCCTGCGCCTGGTGGCTAAACATTTCCCTGCCTTGCCGCAGCCCCTTTCCGGAGAGCATGCGCAGTATGCCCTGCTGGAGCTGTCCAGCAGCGAATCGGAACAGCATGCGGCGGCCTTGCTTGAACGCGCGCTTGGCGCCGCACTCGATGAGGGCGTGGCGCAGGATGCGGTCGTTGCCAGCTCCGCCGCCCAATCGCGCGGCCTGTGGGACCTGCGCGAGCATATTCCTTTGGCGCAGGCGGCCGACGGCAAGAACATCAAGCACGATATTTCGCTCCCGGTGTCGTCGATTGCCGATTTCATCGCCGGCACCGAACCGCAGTTGCAGGCGGCATTTCCCGGCTGCCAGCTCGTGTGCTTCGGACACCTGGGCGATGGCAACCTGCATTTCAACGTTGCGCCGCCAGCAGGCGTGGCGAACGAAGACTTCCTGCATAGCCAGGAGGCGGTCAACCGCGTGGTGCACGATGCCGTAGCCGCATTTGGCGGCTCGATTTCGGCCGAACATGGGATTGGCGCTTTAAAGCGCGATGAACTGGCGCGCTACAAGTCGCCGGTGGAGTTGAACCTGATGCGGGCGATCAAGGCCGCATTGGATCCTTTGGGCCTGATGAATCCCGGGAAAATACTATGAAACTCCTGCCCTTGCTGCTGTTGGCCACGGCGCTTCCTGCGGGGGCGCAAGCCCTGCACAAGTGCACCGTCGATGGAAAGGTCAGCTACTCGCAGCAGCCATGCGCGAAAGGCGTGGCAAGCGTCATCGAAGTGCCGCCGGCGCCGGCGGCAGATCCCGCTGCTGCTGCGGACCTCAAGCGCCAGGAACGCGAGGCCGAAAAACTTGCGAACCAGCGCCGCAAGCGCGAAGCGCGCGAGGAGCGTGAAAGCCTGGCAGAGGCGCGGGCTGTCGCCAGCCACAACAAGAAATGCAAGAAGCTCCAGATGCAGCAGAAATGGGCGGACGAGGATGCGCGCGGCGCCACGCTCCAGAACACCGAGCGCGCAAAGGTGAAAGCGAAGCGCGCCGCCGACATGTACCAGTTGGAATGCGGCGGCTGACGCGCTGGCTGGCCATTGGCGAATGGCGCGCGCACCCGGTGCGGGCGCTGACCGCCATCGCGGCGATCGCGATCGGCGTCGCGCTGGGTTTTGCCATCCATCTGGTCAACGCGGCGGCGCTGAACGAATTTACCACCGCCGTCCACAGCCTGTCGGGCCAGGCCGATATCCAGGTAAGCGGCACCGAGGCAACGTTTGACGAGGCGGTCTACCCGACGCTTGCGCGCTTGCCGGAAGTCGCGGTGGCATCCCCTGTACTCGAGTTCGACGCCTCGATGCCCGGCGCGCGGCAGGCCCTCAAGATCATTGGCCTGGACGTGTTCCGTGCCGGCTTCATCACGCCGGACCTGATCGGCGCGCCGGAAGAAGATCTTCCCTACGATACGCTGGCCGACGACGCCATCTTCCTGTCGCCCGCTGCCATGAACTGGCTGCAATCCCGGCCCGGCGGGGAGCTGCGGCTGCAAGCCGGCAGCAAGGTGACCGTGCTGCGCGTAGCCGGCTCGCTGCAACGCGCCCGCGTCGGCCAGCGTTTCGCAGTCATGGACATCGCAGCGGCTCAATGGCAGTTCCATCGACTGGGCAAACTCTCGCGCGTTGACTTGAAGCTGCGCGATGGCGTCGATCGAAATGCTTTCGAGCGCTCTTTGGCGGCGCGCCTGGAACATGATTTTCCCGGCCGGTTCCGGATCGGCCAGCCGAACGACGCCGAGCAGGAAAGCCGCAACGCGAACCTCAGCCGGGCCTACCGCGTCAACCTGAGCGTGCTCGCCCTGGTTGCCTTGTTCACAGGCGCATTCCTGGTGTTCTCGTCGCAGGCCCTGTCCGTGCTGCGGCGGCGCGGCGAATTTGCGCTATCGCGCGTGCTGGGCCTGGAGCGGCGCCAGTTGGTCCGCCAGGTGCTGCTGGAGGGCGCCTTGCTGGGAACCATCGGTTCGGCGCTCGGCGTGGCTGGCGGCTACGCACTGGCAGCCGCCGTGTTGCGGCTGTTCGGCGGCGACCTCGGGGCTGGCTATTTCGCTGGCGTCCAGCCGAGCGTGCAATGGGCGCCCGCCGCAGCGCTGGCCTACTTCGCGCTTGGGTTGGGCGTTGCGCTGCTCGGCGGCTTGGCGCCCGCCTTCGACGCAGCCCGCGCACGGCCTGCCGTGGCCCTCAAGGCGGGCACCGACGAAACTGCGCTGCGGCCCCTTTCGCGGCCCTGGCCCGGCCTGGCCTGCCTCGGCCTGGCTGCGGCCATGGCGTTCGCGCCGCCGGTACTCGAATTGCCGATCTTCGGCTACCTTTCGATCGCGCTGCTGCTGGTTGGCGCCATCGCTTTGATGCCGCGGCTGTCGGGCATGGCGTTCAGCGTCCTCGCCCGCCGCAGGACGGCGAACCCGGTGCGCGCCCTGGCACTGACGCGGCTCTCCAACGCATCGGGCCAGGCGAGCATCGCCCTGGGCGGCGTTTTGGCGAGTTTCAGCCTGATGGTGGCGATGGCGATCATGGTCGCCAGCTTCCGCACCTCGGTCGATGAGTGGGTGCTGCGCATCCTGCCAGCCGACGTGTATGCGCGCAGCGGGTCGGCCGGCGCCACGGGCGGCCTCTCGCCCGCCGAGCAGGATGCCCTGCAAGCAGTGCCCGGCATTGCCCGCATCGAGTTCCTGCGCGTGCGCTCCGTTTCGCTGGCTCCGGATCGCGCCAATGTGGCCGTGCTGGCGCGGGACGTCGATCCTGCCGATCCAGGCCGGGCGATGGTCCTGGTCGGCGAGCCCACGCCCGCGTCATCCATGGCCGCCGCCGTCGCCGCCGGCTCCATGCCGCCGGCCTGGATCTCGGAAGCGATGGCCGACCTGTACGGCCTGCACACCGGCGCCACATTGCGCCTTCCGCTGCAGGGCGACCAACGCGAATTCCGTGTCGCCGGCGTATGGCGCGACTACGCACGCGCCGGCGGCGCCGTCATCGTGCGCCGGTCCGACTACATCGCCATGACGGGCGACCGCGACGCCGGCGACGCCGCCATCTGGCTGGCCAAGAACGCCAGCGCGGCGCAGGTGCAGGAAAACATCCGCAAGCTCCCCTTCGGCGACCTGCTGGAAACCAGCGTCCCTTCGGAAATCCGCAACCTGACGCTAAAAATTTTCGACCGCAGCTTCGCCGTCACCTACCTGCTGGAAGCCATCGCCATCGTCATCGGCCTGTTCGGCGTTGCGGCCACCTTCTCCGCGCAGACGCTGGCGAGGGCGCGCGAATTCGGCATGCTGCGCCACGTTGGCGTTACGCGCGGCCAGGTACTGGGCATCCTGGCGCTGGAAGGCGCCGCCTTGACCACCCTCGGCATCCTGGCCGGTTTCGCACTCGGCTGGGTCATCAGCCTGGTGCTGGTCCACGTCATCAACCCCCAATCTTTCCACTGGACGATGCAGATGCACTATCCCTGGCCGCTGCTGGGCACTGTCGCCCTTGCGCTGCTGCTGTCTTCCGCGGCCACTGCGCTGGTCGCCGGCCGCCAGGCGCTTTCCGGTGGCCCGATCCGCGCCGTCAGGGAGGACTGGTAATGCGCGCCCTGCTTTCCCTTTTGCTCGCGCTGGCAATCAATTTGCCGCTGCGGGCCGCCGACTTCACGCCCGTCACGCCGGGCGTCCAGCTCCAGTTCCCGCGCGACTTCGGCGCCCATCCCGGCTTCAAGACGGAATGGTGGTACGCCACCGGCTGGCTGGATACCGGCGACGGCCGCCAGTTCGGCTACCAGGTCACCTTCTTCCGCAGCAGTACCGGCCATGGCCGCGATAACCCGAGCCAGTTTGCGCCGAAGGACATCATCCTGGCCCATGTCGCGCTATCCGACCCGTCGCAAGGCAAGCTGCTGCACGACCAGCGCACTGCACGCGCCGGCTTCGGCCTCGCCGGTGCGGCCACCCACGATACCGACGTGCAGCTGGATGGCTGGCGCATGCAGCGCTCCAGCGACGGCACTTACCAGGTCGACATCGATGCCGCCGAGTTTTCTCTCGCGCTAACGCTGCAGCCGACCCAGCCCGTGCTGCTGCAAGGCGATGCCGGCTTCTCGCGCAAAGGCCCGAAGCCCGAACAAGCAAGTTATTACTATAGCAAGCCCCAATTGCGCACCAGCGGCACCCTGGCCCGCCGCAATGCCAGACCCGTGGCCGTGCAGGGAGTCACCTGGCTAGATCACGAATGGTCAAGCCAGGTGCTCGACCCAACCGCCTCGGGCTGGGACTGGGCCGGCATCAACCTGGACGATGGCGGCGCACTGATGGCATTCCAGATAAGGGACCGCCAAGGTGGTAAACTATGGGCCCACGCGACATGGCGCGATGCATCCGGTAAGATCACGCACTATTCGCAGGACCAGGTCAGTTTTACCCCGCAGGTGCGATGGAAGTCGCCGCGCACCCAAGCCGAGTATCCCGTCGCCACCCTGATCAGCACCGGCCAAGAACAGTGGCAGGTCAGTCCTTTGCAACAGGACCAGGAGCTGGATTCGCGCCGCTCGACCGGCGCGGTGTACTGGGAGGGCGCGGTGACGGTCACCCGCCGCGGCAAGCCGGCAGGCCGCGGCTACCTGGAGTTGACGGGCTATTTCCGTCCGATGAAACTTTGAACAAGAACGTAGAATACGCAATGAGCACCACCAATAACGGCCAGCCTGAAGCCCGGGAACTCAAGAAAGGCAGCCTGGCTGCATTCAGGGGCCTGCTGCCCTTCCTCAAGCCTTACCGCAACCGCTTCGCCATTGCCGGCATCGCCCTGGTGGTGGCCGCCGCCTCCACGCTGGCAATTCCCTACGCCTTCAAGCAGATGATCGACCTGGGCTTCGGCGCCAATGCGGGCGTGCGCAGCGCGGCCCATGTGAACGAAGTCTTCCTGGCCCTGTTCGCGGTCGCAACCGTCCTCGCGCTGGCCACGGCGGCGCGCTTCTATAGCGTATCGTGGCTGGGCGAGCGCGTGACTGCCGACATCCGCAATGCCGTCTACTCGCATGTGGTGCAGCAAAGCCCGGAGTTCTTCGAGACCACCAAGACCGGTGAAGTGCTGTCCCGCCTGACCACCGACACCACCCTGATCCAGAGCGTGGTCGGCACCAGCATTTCGATGGCCTTGCGTAATGTGCTGCTGTTCCTTGGTGGACTGGTGATGCTGTTCGTGACCAGCCCGAAGCTGTCCTCCATCATCATCGGCCTGCTGGTGCTGACGGTGCTGCCGATCGTGATCTTCGGCCGCCGCGTGCGCAAGCTGTCGCGCGATTCCCAGGACCGCGTAGCCGATGCTTCCGCCATGGCTGGCGAGATCCTGAACGCCATGCCGACCGTGCAGGCCTTCACCCACGAGAACCTCGAAGCAAAACGCTTCGGAGGCTCCGTTGAGGGCGCCTTCAGCACCGCCATGCGCCGCATCCAGGCACGCGCATTCCTGACCATGCTGGCCATCGTGCTGGTGTTCGGCACCATCGTGTTCGTGCTGTGGCTGGGCGCCCACGCCGTGCTGGAAGGCACCATGACCGGCGGCGACCTGGGCCAGTTCATCCTGTACGCGTCCATCGTCGCAGGCGCCATTGGCGCCCTGTCGGAAGTGATGGGTGAAGCCCAGCGCGCAGCCGGCGCCACCGAACGCCTGCTAGAACTGCTGGCCGTGCGCTCCGACATCCAGAACCCCGCGCAGCCGCAAGACCTGCCGCCGCGCGCCGCCAATGGCGCGGCGCTGAGCCTGGCCGAGGTGTCGTTCTGCTATCCATCGCGTCCCGACACCCTGGCCCTGGACCATGTGACGCTCGATATCAAGCCGGGTGAGACTATTGCCGTGGTCGGCCCTTCCGGCGCCGGCAAGACCACCCTGTTCCAGATGCTGCTGCGTTTCTACGATCCGCAATCGGGCGCGATTCGCCTCGACGGCACCGATATCCGCCTGCTCGACCTGCACACCCTGCGCGGCGCCATCGGCATCGTGCCGCAGGATACGGTGATCTTCTCGGCCGACGCGATGGAGAACATCCGCTACGGCCGCGCCGACGCGACCGACCAGGAAGTGATCCAGGCCGCGCGCCTGGCAGCCGCCCACGAATTCATCGAGCGCCTGCCGAACGGCTACAAGTCCTTCCTCGGCGAGCGCGGCGTGCGCCTGTCCGGCGGCCAACGCCAGCGTATCGCGATTGCCCGCGCACTGCTGAAAAATCCGCCGCTGCTGCTGCTCGACGAAGCAACCAGCGCGCTGGATGCCGAATCCGAGCGCCTGGTGCAAGGCGCGCTGGAAGCGGCCATGGTTGGACGCACCACGATCATCATTGCGCACCGTCTGGCTACCGTGCAGCGCGCTGACCGCATCATCGTCATGGAAGACGGCAAGATCGTCGAAACCGGCACCCACCAGTCGCTGGTGGCGCTGGGCGGGATCTACGCCAACCTGGCGGCGCTGCAATTCCACAATGTCCACGTGACCCATTGAGGCGCAACGTGACCGACGCCGAACTGCGCCAGAGTTGCAACGTTGTCCTGCCGGGCCACCGCCAGCCCTCGCCGGCCGAGACTTTTGCCGCCATGGCCAAATGGTGCGAAGCGAACGGCATCGCCCATGACGTGTATGGCGAAGGTGACCTGATACAGTCCTTCGAGCACAAGGTCGCCGAACTGCTGGGCTTCGAAGCGGCGGCCTTCTGCATCACCGGCACCATGACCCAGGTCACCGCACTGCGCCTGGCCTGCATGGAGCGCGGCAGCCGCCTGGTGGCGCTGCACCCGACAGCGCACATCTTCAAGCACGAACGCGGCAACCACCAGTTGCTGGATCACTTCCAGGCCATCCAGCTGGGCGACTTGCACCGCCCGTTCACGCTCGCCGAACTACAGGCGGTGCCTGACCGCCTGGCAGCGGTCTCGCTCGAGTTGCCTGCCCGCGAACTGGGTGGCCAATCGCCGCGCTGGGACGAGCTGGCCGCGATCAAGTCCCATTGCCGCGAACAGGGAATCCATTTGCACATGGACGGTGCACGCCTGTGGGAAGCGGCCGCCGGCTATGGTCGATCGCCAGCCGACGTTGCGGCGGGCTTCGACAGCGTCTACGTTTCACTGTACAAGGGCATCGGCGGCCTGGGCGGAGCCATGCTGCTCGGCAGCCGGGCGTTCGTTGCGCGCGCCCAGGAATGGTTCCGCCGCCAGGGTGGCAACGTCATCCACCGCACGCCTTATGTAGTCGCCGCCGCCATGCAGTTCGATGCACGCCTGGCGGCCATGCCCGAATATTTCCGCCGTACGCAATGGCTGTACGACACCTTGCGCGATTACCCGCGACTGCGCGCCAATCCCTCGCAGCCGCATGCGAATATGCTGCATATCCATGTGCCGGTCGACCGCGACCGCCTGCTGCAGCTTCGTAACGAAGTCGCGGCGCATCACGGCGTCTGGCTGCTGAACCGCGCCGCGCACGCGCAACTGCCCGGCACCAGCTATACCGAATGGTATGTCGGCGACAACCTGCTTGCACTATCGGACGAACAAGTCCGCCAAGCCCTCACTTTATGGAGCGACGCGCTATGAGTTTTGCCTCGCTGGACCTGATTGACGGGCTCCTTCGCACTCTCGAATCGATTGGCTACAACACGCCGACGCCAATCCAGAAACAAGCTATTCCCGCCGTGCTGGCCGGCCGCGACCTGTTGGCGGCAGCGCAAACCGGCACCGGCAAGACTGCCGCTTTCGCCCTGCCCCTGCTGCAGCGCCTGGCCATGGAAGGCGACCAGGCCGCACCGAACCATGTGCGCTGCCTGGTGCTGGTGCCGACCCGCGAACTGGCCGACCAGGTCTACCAGAGCTTCCACACTTACGGTTTCAACCTGCCGCTGCGTTCCGCCGTGGCCTACGGCGGCGTCCCGATGGAGCCGCAACTGGCCAGGCTGCGCAAAGGCCTGGACGTGCTGGTGGCGACGCCCGGCCGCCTGCTGGACCTGCATCGCAAAGGAGCACTGGAATTCGGCCAATTGGCAGCCCTGGTGCTGGATGAAGCTGACCGCATGCTGGACCTTGGCTTTGCGGCCGACCTGGATTTGCTGTTTGCCGTCCTGCCGGCCGGGCGCCAGACGCTGCTCTTCTCGGCCACCATGCCGGACTCGATCCGCGCGATGGCGAAACAGTTGCTGCGCGATCCGCTCACGGTGCAGGCAAGCGCACCCAATACGGCCGCACGCACCGTGCGCCAGCATGTGTTCACGACCGACAAGCGCAACAAGCCCGAGCTGTTCGTGCACCTGCTGCGCAAGGAAGGCTGGGGCCAGGTACTGGTGTTCGTCAAGACGCGTAAAGGTGTCGAGCAGTTGGTCAACCTGCTGCAGGGCGAAGGTATCTCGGCCGATTCGATCCATGGCGACAAGCCGCAGCCGGCCCGCATCAAGGCGCTGAAGCGCTTCAAGGCAAACGATGTGCAAATCCTGGTAGCCACCGACGTTGCGGCACGCGGGCTCGATATCGAAGCGCTGCCGCTGGTGGTGAACTTCGACCTGCCGACGGTCGCGGAAGACTATGTGCACCGCATCGGCCGCACCGGCCGCGCCGGCGCCGAGGGAGAAGCAGTCTCACTGGTCTGCGCGGATGAAGTCGACCTGCTGCGCGCGATCGAAAAACTGACCGGCACGGTGCTGCCGCGCCAGGAAGAAGCCGGCTTCGAGGCCGACCACCGCGTGCCGTCGACCGGCACGCCGGCTGCGCCTGCCGCTCGCCCTGCTGCCGCCAAGCCGGCCAAGAGCGCCGCCAAGCCGCAACGACCGGCGGCAAAAGCGCCTTTGAAAGATGATGCGCCGCGTCCTGCGGGCGGCTTTGGCGGCCTGAAAGAAGAGCTGCCGCCAAAAGAAAAACCGCGCTCGCGCGGACCAATCTACGGTGCGCGCGCTGGCAGTCCCGGCGCAGGCACTGGCACTGGCACTGGCAGTCGTGCAGGCAGCGGTGGCGGCGGCAAAGTCGTCGTTACCGCAACGCGCGGCGCCAAGTCGGCTGCCCGCGCTGCAGGCCGCGCTGCTGCCGCCAAGACCGGCGGCCGCGGAAACAAACGATAATCGGAGAAACGCATGAAGCAGTACAAAGAATTGATCAGCACCGTGCTGGAACAAGGAAGCTGGCAGGACAACCGCACCGGCATCCGCACCCTGAGCGTGCCCGGCGCCATGATGCGCTTCGACATGAACGACGGCTTCCCCGCCGTCACGACCAAGAAGCTGGCCTTCAAATCCGTGGTCGGCGAACTGTGCGCCTTCCTGCGCGCTTCCCGCAGCGCCGCCGACTTCCGCGCCCTGGGCTGCAAGGTATGGGACCAGAACGCCAACGAGAACGCCCAATGGCTGGCCAACCCCCACCGCACCGGCACCGACGACCTGGGCCCGGTATACGGCGTGCAATGGCGCCAGTGGCCCGGCTATAAGGTGCTGGACGCCGGCGCGGCCGCACAGATTGCAGACGCGGAGCGCAACGGCTTCCGCCAGGTCGCGCCGCTGGAAGAAGACGGCGTGCAGAAAATCCTGATGTACAAGGCTATCGACCAGTTGCGCGAGTGCCTGGACACCATCGTCAACAATCCGTCGAGCCGCCGCATCCTGTTCCACGGCTGGAACCCGGCGGTGCTGGACCAGGTGGCGCTGCCAGCCTGCCACCTGCTGTACCAGTTCATCCCGAACGCCACCACGCGTGAAATCTCGCTGTGCCTTTATGTGCGCAGCAATGACATTGGCCTCGGCACGCCGTTCAATATCGCAGAAGGCGCCGCCCTGCTGCACCTCGTGGCGCGCCTGACCGGCTACCAGCCGCGCTGGTTCAGCTACTTTATCGGCGACGCGCACATTTACGAGAACCACATGGAAATGGTGCAGGAGCAGTTGAAGCGCGAGCCGCTGCCGCTGCCGCAGCTGCGCATCAACAGCCGCGTGCCATCCTTCGCGGAAACCGGCAAATACGAGCCGGAATGGCTGGAGAAGATCGAGCCTTCCGACTTCACGCTGGAAGGCTACCAGCATCACGCGCCGCTGACGGCGCCGATGGCGGTTTAAGCCGGTTCGTCCTGGGGCACGATGCTGCCCCACCAGCGATTGGCCACGGCCTCGCCGTCCCGCTCCAGCAGGAACTGGTAGCCGCGTTGCGCGGCTTCATCCAGCAGCCTTGGCTCGTTCAGGGCAGCTTCGCGCAGGTGATCGACGCCACGGCGGTCGCCTTCGGCCACCAGCACGCGTCCATACATCAGCGAGGC
>CAMLSG010000020.1 GCA_946482635.1 uncultured Duganella sp. | reverse complement strand
GGCCGTTGCGGGCGATTTCCACCAGGGCCCCTTTCTGTTCAATGGCGCTGGTCAGCGCGAAGATGTTGCGCACGTCGTCGTCCACCAGCAGGATGCGGCGGCCTTCGAACACACGGTCGCGGCTGCGCACCGCTTTCAGCATGGTCTGCCGCTCGCTGGAGAGCTGGGACTCGACCTTGTGCAGGAACAGGGTGACTTCGTCCAGCAGGCGCTCGGGCGAGCGGGCGCCCTTGATGATGATGGAGCGCGAGTATTTCGACAGCTCGGCTTCTTCGGCGCGCGTCATGCTGCGTCCAGTATAGACAATCACCGGCGGGAAGCTGGCGATTTCCTGCTGCGACATCAACTGCAGCAGTTCGCTGCCCTGCATGTCGGGCAGTTTCAGGTCCATGATCATGCAGTCGAAGATGGTGGAGCGCAGCTGTTCCAGCGCCTCGGCGCCGCTGGCGACAGGAGTGATGGCAATGTCTTCGTCTTCGATCAGCTTGACCATGCTGTCGCGCTGGCGGGCGTCGTCTTCCACCAGCAGGATGTGCTTGATCTTTTGCGTGAAGCGGCGCTCCAGGCGGTCGAATATGGCCAGCAGCTGGTTGCGCTCGGCGGGCTTGCGGACGTAGCCGATGGCGCCCAGGTGCAGGGCCGCTTCGCCGCTATCGGTGGCGCTGATCACATGCACGGGAATGTGGCGGGTTTGCGGGTTGTCCTTCAGCACCTGCAACACCGACAGGCCGGAGCGGTCGGGCAGGCGGATGTCCAGCATCACGGCTTGCGGCTGGTGCTCTTGCGCCAGTTGCAGGCCTTCTTCGGCGGTGAAGGCAACCAGGGCGCGATAGTTGGCTTCGTGCGCCAGGTCGTACAGGATGCGGGCGAAATCGGGGTCGTCTTCGATGATCAGGACTTTGCGTTCCGGCGGCGGCGCGGCGGCGCGGTCGTCGTCGAAGGGGTGTGGTGCAGCGCTTGCGCCGGCCCCGCCCTCGACGGCCCTGGATTCCGTCGGAGCCGCAGGCGAGGCTGCCGGCGCGACCGGCGGCGGCGCTTCCTGCGGCGCGGCCACAGCCCACTGCGTCGGCAACAGCAGGGTAAAGGTGCTGCCCTGCCCTTCCACGCTGGACAACTCGACTTCGCCCCCCAGCAGGCGCGCCAGGTCGCGCGAAATCGACAATCCCAGCCCGGTGCCGCCAAAACGCCGGCTCGGCGTGCCGTCGCCCTGCTGGAAGGCGTCGAAGATCGTGCCTTGCTGCTCCTGGCGCACGCCAACGCCGGTGTCGATCACCGCAAAGCGCAGCAAGCCCGCTTCGCCCGGCGACACGCGCAGGATCACCTTTCCCTTATCGGTAAACTTGACCGCGTTGGACAGCAGGTTCTTGAGGATTTGCTCGAGCCGCTGGCGGTCTGTATAAACCTTCTCCGGCAGGCCCGGCAAGAGGTCGATCACGAACTCGAGCTGCTTGTCCTGCGCCAGCGGTGCAAAGACCGCTTCCAGGCCATCGATCACCGCCTGCAGCACGACGTCCTCCGGCGCCAGTTCAAGCTTGCCCGCCTCCACCTTCGAGATGTCGAGGATGTCGTTGATCAGCGCCAGCAAATCGTTGCCGGCGTTGTAAATCGTTTGTGCAAAGCGGACCTGCTCCTCATTGAGGTTGCCCTGGGCGTTATCGGCCAGCAGCTTGGCCAGGATCAGGGAGCTGTTCAGGGGCGTGCGCAGCTCGTGCGACATATTTGCCAGGAATTGCGATTTGTATTCGCTGGCCCGTTCCAGGTCGCTTGCCCGCGCCTCCACGTCAATCCGGGCGGCGGCCAGGGCGGCATTGCGCTGGTCCAGCAGCTCCGCCTGCACGGCGAGTTTTTCGTTGCTCTGTTCCAGCTCCAGCTTTTGCGCTTCCAGGCTGGCCTGCGAGCGCTCCAGCACGCGCGATTGTTCTTCCAGCTCTTCGTTGGCAGTGCGCAGCTCTTCCTGCTGCACTTGCAGCTCTTCGTTCAGGGACTGAGTTTCCACCAGCACTTCGGCCAGGCGCTGGCGCGCGACTGTCGCCTCGATCGCCATGCCGACGTTGCCCGCCACCAGTTCAAGGAAGTCCAGCTCGCGCCGCCCCACCTCGCGCAGGAAGCCCAGCTCCACCACGCCGTTGACGCGGCCATCGCTGTGCACGGGCAGCAGCACAAGCTGTTGCGGCGCGCCGTCGCCCAGCGACGACGACACCTTGATATAGCCGGCCGGCAGCTGCGCCATGTGCACAATGCGCATGGTGCGCGCGGCCTGGCCTACCAGGCTTTCGCCTGGCATCAGTTGCTGGCCCCGGGCTTCATCTTCATGGCTGAAGCCATAGGCCGCCGTGCGCTCCAGCGAGCCGTCCGGCTTCACCACATAGAACGACGCCACCGCCACGTCCAGGTAGCGCGCCATGAACTCCAGCAGCGTCGACGACAGCAGCGGCAGCGCCATCTGGCCGATGCCCTGTTCGGCAAGCTGGGTCTGGCCTTCGCGCAGCCATGCCTGGTGCTGCAATTGGAAAGCATGCGTGTGCTGTTCCTGCAGCGCGTCGCGGTAGACGTCCGACAATCGCACCAGGTCGCGCCGCCCCAGCCAGGCGAGCAGGCTGCTTACCGCCAGGCTGACGGCGAGGAAAATCGCCACCGTCCAGAAGCCCACCACCCGCACCGCAGCACCCCGATCGGCGCGCTGCCGCTCTTCATGCTCGATAAAGGCGCGAAATTGCTCACGCAGTTCGTCAAAAGGGATTTTCCCGGCGCCGGCGCGCACCATGCTGAGGTAGTCGCCTTGCTGGCGGCGGGCGGCAATCAACTGGTCTGCGGCACGCAGCCAGGCCTGGTGCTGGGCGCGGATATGGCGCAGGCGCTCGACCTGGGTGGTGTCGTCCTCCACCAGCTCACGCAGCGATTCGGCAGACGTGTCGAAACGCGGGCGAGCGGCGATATAGGGCCTGAGGAAGGCATCATCGCCCGTCAGCAGGAATCCGCGCATGCCGCTTTCCATGTCGACCGCCAGCCTGCGCAATTCCTGTGCGTTGCCGATCGCGCGCTCGGTGGATTCCACCGCGCTCCAGGTGCTCATCAGGTAAGCGAACAGCACCACGAAAATGCCGGCAGCAACAATCCCGCCAAGCAGCGGGATCTTCACGTTGCGGTTCAGGATTCGGCGAAAGCCCTGGTCGTCGATGGTCGAACTTCTTTGCATGAAATGGTCGGACAGTCATCGGGAAGATTCCAGTGTACGCCTACGGCGGAGCTTGCGCGGCAATCGTGCGCGGGGGCTATAATTGCTTTCAAACCAATCACTTCCTACCGCCCATGCGCAAGATCCTGACTGTAGTGCCGCTGTTTCTGCTGGCTGGCTGCGTTAATGATTCCGCAACGTTCTATGCGGACGGCACGCGCGAACACACCTTGACCGTGCGGCGGCAGCAGGAGTTTTTCTGGAAAGAAGATGCGCAGTACACGCTGATGGCCGCGCGCCTGCCGGAATGCCAGCGGGCGATCCCGTTGGGCGAGATGCCGCTGGAAGGACTGGAGTTCGAACTGTTCGCCAGCGGCGATAACGTCTGGAGCCTGCGCGCCGGGAAATATGTCTGGCAGGTGGAGACCCAGGGCTGCACCCTGGTCGCCGAAGGCGGCAGCACCACCGCCACCGGAACCAAGCTCGGGACCTATACTGCAGAGAGCAAGAAGTCGAAGATGCGCTTCGATGCGGAGGCCACGCCAGCGGCGACCGCGCCTGCTCCCGCTGCTGCATCGCCTGACACCCCGCCTGCGCAGCAATAGACCCCGGCTCAGGCGATATCTGCGACCACCTTGCCGCCTCCACTGGCTGCGTGCGCCTCGTTGGCTTCCGCCAGCGTGAAGCGTCCCGCGTTCAACTGCACCGACAATTTGCCCGCATCCACCAGCCGCGCGGCCTCGCGCAGGATTGCCCCGTGCGCCGCCCTGCCTTTGCCGGACAACAGCGGCAGCAGGGTGAATACGCCGGAATAGCTTGCAGCCCGGAATGAGAGCGGCGCCAGGGAATGCGTACCCCAGCCAAGGGCGGTGACCACGTGCCCGCTGTATTCGCGAACCAGGCGGAATGATGCATCCAGCACTTCGCCGCCGATGGTGTCATACACGATGTCGAATTCTTCGCCTTCCGCCTGTTCGAGGAAACGCGCTCCCATGGCTTCGATCGATTCCCGCTGGGCAGGGCGGCCCGTTGCCGCGACCTGTGCGCCAAAGGCCAGTGCGAGCTGCACGACCATGCGGCCAACACCGCCTGCGCCGCCTTGCACCAGGACGGACTGGCCAGGCTGGACGCGCGCCCGGTCGACCAGGCCTTCCCACGCGGTGATGAAAGCCAGCGGAATGGCCGCTGCCTCGCGCAGGCTGATGGTGCTGGGCGCATGCGCCAGCAGGTCGGCATCGACTGCGGCATATTCGGCCAGCGAGCCCTGCACCCCGCCCACGCCTCCCGTCATGCCGAAAACAGCGTCGCCCGGGGCAAAAGCGGTAACTCCGGCGCCAACCGCTTCCACCACGCCTGCCATGTCGATGCCCAGCACCGCCGGCAATGGCATGCGCGCATGGGCCGCCTTGCCTGCGGCGATCTTGAGGTCGAGCGGATTGACCGCGCTGGCATGGATGCGCACCAGCACCTGCCCCGCCGCCGGCGCCGGCTTGGCAATGTCGTCTTGGACCAGTGGCTGGCCTGCTGCTGTGAGAATCATGGCTTTCATGGCAAGAACGCCTGTTGGTTTCGATAGCTGCCAGTGTAGGCAGCAGCGGGCGAGGGAAAAACTGGGGCCGGCTGCAAACAGAATCCACGAATTGTGGATAATGGCGTGATGGACAAACTTGATGCCTTGCGCGTGTTCTGCGCAGTCGTGGAAACCGGCGGCTTCTCGCGCGCAGCGGAAAAGCTGGGCATTTCGACGTCGTCCGTCACGGCGCAGGTCAACGCGCTGGAAGCCCATTTCCAGGTCAAGCTGATGAACCGCACGACGCGCAGCATGTCGCTCACTGGCGAAGGACGGGAGTGCTACGAGCAGGCGCAGCGCCTGCTGTCGGGAATGGAAGAGCTGGAAGCAAACCTGCAGCACTCGGTACGGGAACCGCGCGGCACCTTGCGCGTCAACATGCCGGGCCTCGTGTCACGTATCTATGTTGCGCCGGCATTGCCGCGCTTCCTCGCTCGCCACCCCGGCATCCTGCTCCAGGCCAGCGCCAGCGACCGCCTGGTGGACATGGTGGAAGAAGGGTACGACGTCGTCGTGCGCCTGGGCGCAATCGGCGATGCGCGCCTGATCGCGCGGCAACTGCTGCAAACGCACTTCATTTGCTGTGCATCGCCGGGCTTCGTCGCCCAGCATGGCGCGCCTGCGGCGCCGGGTGAGCTGGCAGGCTTCGAGTGCCTGCATTTCGTGCTGCCGCGCGCCGGCCGCCTGCGCGAGTGGCAGTTCGCGGATGGCCTGGCGTTCACGCCGCCGGCGCGCGCCTCGTTCGACCATGTGGATTCCGTGGTCGAAGCATGTAAGGCCGGCGCCGGAATCGGCCAGTTCCTCTCGCTTTCGGTGGAAGAAGAACTGCGCAGCGGCGCCCTGGTGCCGCTGCTCGCCGAATACCAGGCGCCCGGCCCTGCGCTGACCGCGCTGTACCAGCAGCGGCACCAGCGCGCGGCCAAGGTGCAGGCCTTCATCGACTTCCTCGGCGAAGTCTTCGCTTAGGCTGCCTTTTCGCTGTCCAGGTGCGACAGCTGGTAGTCGTTATAGCGGCCACCGGCAGCGGCGCCTTGCGGCACGATCAGTTCCAGCGCTTCCAGGTCGGATTGCAGCAGCACCGCGCCAAGCGCGCCCAAGGCTTCCTGCAGGCGGGTACGGGTGCGGGCGCCGACCAGCGGCACAATGTCCGTGCCTTGCGCCATCACCCAGGCGATCGCCAGTTGCGCCACGCTGATGCCCTTGGCCTGCGCCACCGCCCGCATGCGCTCCACCAGTTCCAGGTTGTGCTTCAGGTTCTCGCCCTGGAAGCGCGGGCTGTACTGGCCGCGGTAATCCTGTTCGCCTTCGCGCTGCGCCGTCCAGTGACCGCTGATCAGGCCACGCGACAGCACGCCATACGCGGTGATGCCGACACCCAGCTCGCGCGCCGTCTGCAACAGGCCATTTTCGATGCCGCGGGAGATCATCGAGTATTCGATCTGCACGTCGGTGATCGGATGCACGGCATGCGCGCGGCGCAGGGTTTCGGCGTTCACTTCGGACAGGCCGATATGCCGCACGTGGCCCTTGCGCACCTGCTCTGCGATGGCGCCGACGGTGTCCTCGATCGGCGTGGCGGGATCGAGGCGCGATGGGCGGTAGATGTCGATGTAGTCGGTGCCCAGGCGGCGCAGCGAATACGCCAGGAAATTGGCCACTGCCTGCGGACGCGAATCGTAGCCGATAAAGCCACCGTCCGGATCGCGCAGGGCGCCGAACTTCACGCTGACCTGCACCTGCCCACGGTCGCGGCCCTGCAGCGCTTCGCCCAGCAGCAATTCATTGTGGCCCATGCCGTAGAAGTCGCCGGTGTCGAGCAGGGTGACGCCGGCATCCAGCGCGGCGTGGATGGTGGCCAGGCTTTCGGCGCGGTCGGCAGGGCCATACAGGTCGGACATGCCCATCAGGCCGAGGCCGAGCTGGGAGGTTTGCGGGCCGGTGCTGCCAAGTTTGCGGGTTTCCATGTGTGATCTCCAGGTGGGGTTTCGATGGAGACCATTGTGCTATTATCGAATCCAACAATAAATGCATCGTTTATTACATCTTTATTCGGCAATAGATAACAATGGACCAGTTGAAAGCCATGCAGGTCTTCGTGGCGGTGGCCGACAGCAAGAGCTTCACCCAGGCCGCCGAACAGCTTGACCTGCCCCGCCCCACCGTTACCAATGCCGTGCAGGCCATCGAGCAGCAGCTTGGCGTGCGGCTGCTCCAGCGCACCACGCGCAAGGTCAGCCTGACGGTTGAAGGGCAGCTTTATGTGGAACGCTGCCGTGCCCTGCTCAATGAGCTGGAAGACATCAACGCCCTGTTCCTGACCGACGGCCGCAAGCCGTCAGGGACGATCCGGGTCGACCTGCCGGAACGCATTGCGCGCCTGAGCGTGATTCCTGCGCTGCCGGATTTCTTCCAGCGCTACCCGGAGATCAAGATCCGCGTCGGCGCCAATGACCGCATGGTGGACCTGGTGGGGGAAGGGATCGATTGCGCTGTGCGCGCAGGGGTGCTGCGGGATTCAACCCTGGTGGCCAAGCCGCTGGGGGCGATGGTGCAGGTGAATGTGGCTGCGCCGTCCTACCTGGCGGCGCATGGCACGCCGCAAACGCTGGAGGATTTGCGGGAGCACTGGGCGGTCAACTATTTCTCCACCCAGACGGGGCGCGATCTGCCCTGGGAGTATGTGGTGGATGGTGAGGTGAGGACGCTGTCCGTGCGCAGCAGGGTGTCGGTCGGGAGTTCGGAGGCCTACCTGGGGGCTTGCCTGGCGGGGATTGGACTGGCGCAGATTCCGCGGCCGGGGATCGAGCACTTGCTCGCCAGCGGGGAATTGGTGGAGGTGCTGCCGGGGTGGCGGCCGGCGCCGCTGCCGGTGTCGATTATTTATTCGCACAACCGGCATTTGTCGCCGCGGGTGCGCGTTTTCGTGGATTGGCTGGCGGAGGTGTTGAATCTGGCTGGGCTGAAAACCGGTACCCCTGTTACGCGGCCGCCGCGTGACGGTGCCTGACCCTGCGGGTCAGGCACTGGTTTACCGGTTTTAGATGCCCGCCCGCAAAGTGTCGACCAGCGCCAGGCCCGCCGGCAGCTTGCCCACCAGCTTCTGCGCCTGCGTGAGATTACGCTGCTTGAACGCATCCGGCGCATTGGCAAAGTCCTGCGCCAGTCCCGCCGCAGCAGCCTCGATCCGCGCCGCATCGCCCGGCGTGGTATCGATCAGCGCCGACAGGTAAGTCACACCCCACTGAATACGCGTCGCCGGCCCGACCGCCGAACGCCACGCCTTCTCATACCAGTCCAGCATGCCCGGCAAATCACCGCGGCGCTTAGCCGCCGACGCGAGGCTCAACTTGAAGTAGTACGGCGCATGCGATTCCACCAGCACCGATTGCAGCAACGCCTCTGCCTCAGCATGCAGGCCAGCATCGTTCAGCGCACTCACAGCCGTGTTGACCAGCGTATGCCTGCCATACTTGTCATCCACCAGCGCCAGCGCCTGTTCAATACGCGTACGCACCAGCTGCGGCAAGCCTTCCGCCGCAAACCCCATGCGCGACATGCGCACCTGCAGGCGCACGGCAGTCAGGCGATCCGGCGCTGACAGCCACATATCTTCAGCCCACACGTGCGCAGCGTTGCCCATCGCAGTTGCCAGTTCGGCGTGACGCGCCGGCGCAGCACGCACCAGCAGGTGGCCGCTATTGCCGAAGATGTCCATATTCGCGCGCGCCACGCGGGCATCGCCCAGCACTTTCAACAGGAATTCAGGCGACGAAGCATCCACCACACGGCCGGCTTGCGCGACCATCGCATGCAGGCGCAGGCGGGTTGCCGCATCCTCCACCTGGCGCGCAGCAGCCGGCGCCTCGCCTGGAATGGCGGCAGCAGCCAGTTGCGACAGGGTGGCCAGCGTCACGCCCAGGTCGCGACCGTGCAGCAGCACGCCTTCATCGGTATCCCATGAATAATTCGACAGCAGCGTCCATTCGGACGGCGACAGGGCGCGCGTGCCGTCCAGCGCCGCTGCCATCGACTCGCCCGCAGTGTGGCCGGCAAAGCGCGCAGCCATCAGGGCTTCGCCAAACAGCTCGCCATCGAGTTCGCACGGCAGGCGGGTGATTTCGGTGCCATCCGGGCGGTACATCACCATGGTCGGATAGCTGCGCAGCTTCAGGCGCGCCGCCATCGCCTGCGCGTTCGGGCTGTCGCCATCGAGCTGGATCGCCACCATGCTTTGCAGCTTGGCCGGAAATTCTTCGCGGCCGAAGATTTCGTATTTGACCCGGTTGCACGGCGGGCACCATACGGCGCCCCAGTACAGGAACAGCGGACGGCCGGCAGCACGGGCTGCCTCCAGCGCGGCATCAAAACCGCCTTCGAACCACTCGATCGCGTCTGCCATGGATCAGGACTCGCGGGCCAGCGCCAGGAATTCGGTGCGCATTGCCAGGTTAGGCTGCAGTTCGCCCAGCATGGCGGAGGTCACGGTCTCTTCGCCGGCGGTGCGGATGCCGCGCGATTCCATGCACAGGTGGCGGCACTTGACCACCACGCCCACGGCTTTCGGCTCCAGCACTTGCATCAGCGCTTCGGCGATCTGCATGGTCATGCGTTCCTGCACCTGCAGGCGCTTGGAGAACACGTCCACCAGGCGGGTCAGTTTGGACAAACCGACAATTTTTCCATTTGGTACATAACCCACGGTCGCCTTGCCGAAGAACGGCGCCAGGTGGTGCTCGCAATGGCTGTATACCGGGATGTTCTTCACGACGATCAGTTCGTTGTACTGTTCGGCGCCATCCTCGAAAGCCTTCAGCACTTCCGCCGGGTCCTGGCCATAGCCGGAAACCCAGTGTTTCCACGCCTTGTGGACGCGGTGCGGGGTTTCGATCAGGCCCGGACGGTCCGGGTCTTCGCCCAGGTGCTCCAGCAGGCGGCGCCAGTCGGCTTCGGTGAATACTTCTTTAGTCATGATTGCAAGAACCGTGAAATGTGGAATCTAATCCACCAGTATACAGCGTTCAGGGGCGGTTCGCTGCCAGCAGCTCGCTGGCGATGGATACCGTATGCGACAGTGTTGGCCACTCGTCATCCGGGCCAAACCAGCGCGCATCGCTGATTTCGTTGGGATCGGTGACGATCTCTCCGTCCAGGTATTCGGCGGTGAAGGCGATCATCAGCGAATGCGGGAAGGGCCAGGACTGGCTGCCGAAGTACTTGAGGTTGTGTACGCGCAGGCCGACTTCCTCGAACACTTCGCGATGCACCGCCTCCTCCACCGATTCGCCGGCTTCGAGGAAGCCGGCCAACGCGGTATAGCGCTTGTAGGGCGAGTTGGCATGCGCGGCCAGCAGGCGCTGGTTGCCTTTTTTGATCAACACCATCATGGCCGGCGAAATGCGCGGATAGGCCAGGTGGCCGCAGGAGGTGCAGCGCATGGCACGCTCGCCGGGCGCCAGCAGCATTGGCGATCCGCACGCTCCGCAGAAGCGGTGGGTGCGCGCCCATTCGGCGATCTGGAAGCCGCGCCCGGCCACGCCGAGCAAGCCGTCGTCGACTGCGCCGAACAGTGCGCGCAGGCCAATGTAGGCATGGCCTTCCAGCGGCGGCGTGTCGTGCGGCGCCTGCGCAACCTGCCAGTAGCGGCCTTCCCAAGTACCGAGCGGCATGGCTCCGGCGAGTTCCAGGCCGGCGGCCAGCAGTTCCGCATGCGGCGGCAGGGCCAGGCTTTCCTCCCGCAGCAGCAGGCGGTCTTTGTGGAAGACCAGGGTCTGGATATCGGCAGCCGGAGCGGGCTGGATCAGGGGCAGGAAACCTTCAGGCGTCTGGAGCATGGCTTTTCATATAGTCCTGGCAACAGGGCGATGATATCAGCCTAGTCCTTGTAGTGCATGTAGAGCGCAAATGGCAGGGCAAACAGCACGGCCAGCCAGGGGAAGAAGCCAATGACCTTGGCAAGCGCCAGGATGAAGAGGCTGAGCGCCCCGATCCCGACCACCAGGCCGAGGCGGTTGACCCACTTGCTCTCGGCAGGAGGCTTGGCTTCCGCCACCGGCATCGGCTGGAACGGCTGCTCCTGAGCCGCGGCTTGCACCGGCTGGCGTGGCGGCGGCGGCGGCTGGAGCCGGGACAGTGGCGCGTCCTGCCAGGCGCCGGCCGTTGCGCGGTCGATGTTGGCGGCGCGCAGCTGCACCTCGCCTATCCAGCTCGCGAGGCGCTTGCCCCAGTGGAGGAAGGCCTCCGCGCCTTCCTCATCCAGGAAAAGGAGATGGGCGCTGTCATTTTTGGGATTGGTGTCGTTGTCGAACTTCCCTTGTTCGAGGTCCAGCGTGGCCAGGATCCTGTGCGCCAGGGCGTCGGCGTCTTTCGCCACAAACAGCGGCTTCTTTGCCCATTCTGCGCTCTCCCGCGTATAAGCAAAGTATGGTTCGGCCGGCACGGAACCCGAAGGAACCGGAATATCCAGGTCCGCAGCAATTGCGGCGGCCAGCTTCTTCCAGTCGGTAGGCGGCACCTCGAGCTGGCCCGGCCGCTCTTCCACGCACAGGTAGCAATCGACCTCGCCGCCATAGCTGGCCGCATTGGGGACGTGCTGGCCTTCCACCTCCCGCGTGGCCCGCTCCCTGCCGACGGCCCAGAGCTGGTAGCGGTCGGCATAGTGGACCGCCACCACCTGGCTGCACCGGTCCAGCGCCTGCGGCGCCTCAACGCCGAGCACCGCCGCGCTATGCAGCGACAATCGCGTTGCCCCGCCTTGCGCCAGGATGGCCAGCCACTGGGTGAAGTCATCCGCCAGCAAGGCATTGCCGGCAAGCTCCCTGAACTGCAGCCGCGCGCCGAAAAAGATACTGTGGCGGTACCAGTCCTCGAGCGCAAGATCCTTGCGCAGGAAACTGCTGCCATAACTTACCAGGGCAACCTGGCGCTGGATCGCTTCGCGTTCGCGTCTCATTGGGTCCAGTTCATTTGATTGAGATCCCGCTGGATCTCGCTCCGGATCAACGGGGAAAGTGAACGCCACACTGCCCCCTGCAGCACACATTGGGTAATCGTGTTGGTGGAGGCAGGGTCCGTCTGCCCGTACACATACCATTCGCCATAGAAGCAGAGGGTGACAGTCCGTTCGCCGCCCAGCGTCTTCGAAAAGCCGCCGATACTGCCACTCTCGCCTTGCTCGCGCGTCCAGCCACGCCCCTCAAGACCCAGCAGGGCGCCGGTAGTGACGATGCGGTCGCACCATTCCGGCAGGGTCTTGCCGTCCAGCGCAGCTTCGTCAATCTGGTAGGTTGTGCGGCTCAATTGTTCGAAGGGCTGCAGCAATTCGTAATCGGCGAACAGTTGGCCGAACGCGACGACATCGGCGTCCGCCAGTTCCAGCCGGTGCGGTATGCCGATGCTCGCATCGTCCGGCAACAGCACCATGTTGTCGCCGGCATCGGTGTAGCTCAGGTCTTCCGCGACACGGAACAGGGTAGTGAGGCGGCCATCCGCATCGTAGTTGCCCCATGCCAGGCGCAAAGCCAGGTTCCGCAACAGGGGATGGCGCACCAGCAGCGCCTCGAATTCTTCAAGTGTCCAGCGCCTTTGTTCGCACATGGCTGCTTCCAGGCGCTTGACCTGAGCGCTGGCAACGATCTTGGCCTGCTTCTTGAGGTCTTTGTACTGCTGCACAGACGCCTTGGCTACGGCTTCGTCATCCTTGCTGTTTGGCTTGGGCAGGTCCTTGAGGCGCTTGCCATCGCTGTCGCAAATATATGGCGCCAGCTGTTCGTCAAAGCGTACCTGGAACGAGCGCGGGCCGAAATCGAGCACCAGGCGGCCATGCTCGTTCAGGCCAAGGTCCGGTACTGTGCGGTCGGCCAGCTGTTCCATGCTGAGGCCTCGCTGCTCCGCAATCCGCACAATCATCGCGCTCGATCGCTCCTGCAAATCGTTATAGCGTGTTTGCTCGCTCAACTGGTGCAGGTACATCAGGGCGACGTCGGACCCGATCTGGACCAGCATTTCCATCGCTTCGTAAGCACGCACGCGCGACAGGGCCGCACGCCACTGCTTCAGGGCGACATTCAATTGACGCGCAGTTTCATCGTTGCCGACGAAGGCCTGCAACCAGAAGATCCAGGCTCCTTTGGATGGCTGGTCGCTGCTGCGCCACCATTCGAACAGAGCCTGCCCAAACTTCGCGAGGGATTCCGGCGTCAGCGCTTCCTGCAAAGCGAGGAAGCCGCTGAACGGGAGGTTCTGCTTGCAAAGCGCCATCATGGTCAGGACGTGCTGCACCTGCTCGAGAGGGAGTGCCTTGCCGCTGTCCTTCAGGTATAGCCGCGGAAGGCCCGGGACATGCAGGCCTTTGAGCGGCGCCGGCAGTTTTTCAGGCAAAGCTTCCTGCGGCGGTTCCTTCGACAGCAGGCGCAGTGCTTCCACTGCCGCAGTTCCATAACGCTCCGCCTGTTCGAACATGGCGGCCTCCTTGCCATGCTTGAACATATGGTGCAAGGCATAGTGGGCGACAAAGCGCAGCTCCGGGTCTTCGCCAAATGCAGCGGGCAGCAACCCGCGCGCCGCAGCAGCTGGATAGCTAAGCAGCCACTGGCCGGTAAGGGACTTGTTCCAGGAGACTGCATAGAATCCCTTCGCAACATACACCGCTAGTTCGTCCCATTCAAAACATTCAGCCAGCCTCATTGAACTGACTGATGCCTTTGGAAAGATGCGTAGGAAGGAAGGCAAGCTATCCGGGCCTAGCCAGGCAAACATGATTTCTGCATGGTCAGATGAGCATCCGTGGGAAAAGATCGATGCAGCAAGCTTCCTCGGCAATTGGGCCAGGCAAACCGCCTGTTGCCAGCTCGGAACATAAATATCAGTGATGTCCTCTTTGCCTACCGTCTCAGTCTCTATGGCACGCTCGATAGCGTCAGCTTTCGGCAATCGCGACAGCGCCTTGCGCACCACGCTCCACGATTCAGATTCCGCCGGAAGCATGCTCGTATAGAAAGGGTTTTCGAACTTTGTTCGTAGTTCCTCCAGCTCCAGCAATGGGTCCTTGGGACCTTTCCATTTCGACCAGTCGATTCGAGGCGCGTCATGGATGATATTCAGCGCCAGTGTAGGGATGCGCGAAGGTTCGCGATTCATCCACGGCAGTTCACGCAGTACCTGGGGAAGTTCCGACTCTTCCGCTTCCTCCGCCACGTCCGCAAGAGAAAGCAGGCGCTCCAGGGTGCCCAGGCGCGCTTCGTTGGCTTGCTCCCGCAACAGCGGCAAATAACGCGGGTCCTTGTCGAGGATCTCCTGGATCAGGAAGGCGGCAGCATGCCGTTTCGCGGGATTCAGGTCCAGCAGCTTGCCCAGCACGAAAATCGGCCATTTCTTCGCCTGCCGCAACAGCAGCGGACGGAAATCCATATCCGCGCGGCGCTCGATCAGCGCATCGACGGCCTGCTCGCTGTGGATGTTCACCAGCGCGGTTTGCACCAGCGCCGGACAATGCCTGGCAGCAGACCATTCAAGGAACAGCGGCAAGGCATCCACGCCATGCAAATCGAGCAAGTAGCAGGCTGCCGGCACGCCGATATCGTGCCAACGCATGAACTGCTTGTGCTGCGCGTGGTGGACGTCAAAGCTGGCGCCGGGCTGGAAGGTGCCTGGGCCGCTGCCAAACGCAGTCAGTGCTTCCTGCATGGCTTTGATCCAGTTTACTGTGCCGTCCGGCACAGCCAGCAACGGGTTCTCTTTAGGTTGACGAGCCAAGGTAACTCCAGGGTTTCAAGCCGAACGTGCGACTTCGGCGAGTAAAAGGTAAAGCATTGCCAGCCGGGCGGGCAATGGCTGCTTGTCCGGCGACTGCATCAGGGCCATGACTTCGCGCAGCAGTCCGGCTGCGGCGGAAAGGCCGCAGCGCTCCAGGGTTGCAGCAAGTTCCGCAGCCTCCTGCAAGGCTCCGGCGGCCTGGTGGCGCAAGCCTTGCCGCATCCACCGGCCAAGCAATGACTGCACCTGCTCGATCAGCTCGACCAGCAAAGCCGGTTCCTGCAACGCGCCGCCGGACGGCAACTGGCGCGGTCCTGCCGATTCCACTTCGAGCACCACGGCGCGCTGTTCGGCCAGGATCGCGTAAGGCTCGACGACCACCTGCCCTGCTTCAAGCGTGACCGTGCCCGAAACGGCAAGCGGCGCACCGAAATCGCCGGCCAGTACACTGGCCAGGGCATCGATGGCGTGCGGCGCTGCCGCGTTATGGTGTTTGCGCAGCAGCACGCAGTGTTCAGGCTCGATTTCTTCCGTGCGCGGGCCAACCTGGACCACGGCGCAGAAGGTCTGGCGCGCAGCGTTCCACTCCCAGTCGGCGACTTGCGCGACCGGCAGGACATGCAAATGTTCGATCGCCTGCAGCGGACGGGCGAAGTCCGGTGCGGCATTCAGCAGGTAGTCGCGCAACGCCGGGGCCGAGGCCTGCCAGAGCGGAGCCCCAAGATCGTTCCAGGACTTTGGCGACATGGGCAACACATTGCTCTGGCGCGCGCCCGCCGCAATCTCCAGCGCCCCGTTGGCGCGGCGCCGGGCGCCATTGGTGACTACCTGGCTGGCCGCCAGCTTTTCGACCGGCTGGCCGGCAATCCGGCGCGCCTTGATGGCGATGCCGGCTTCCCCGGCTTTCGGCTTGGGCCAGCTGCGGTCGATCACCGTCACTGCCAGCGTATCGGGATCGGCAAACACCAGCCGCGCGCCCTCTGCCTCATCGTCGGCCCAGAACTGCGCCCCCAGCGACACCAGGCGCAGATGGTCCAGCGCCACTTCGCCCTTGACGCCGATGCCGAGCAACTGGCTGGCCGGCACTTCCGGCAGTTGTCCCGCTGCGGCCTGGCTATCGGCCAGCACTGCTGCGGACAGGCGGCCATGCAGTGCAGCCAGCGATGACAGCAGCATCTTCGGTTCGAAACGGCTGGAGCGCGCGTGCTGCGCAGCGATCAGGTCCTTGATGCCGTCGATGGATTCGCCGATCCAGGACCAGCCCAGTTGCCCGGCCAGCGCGCGAACCTCCGCGAAGCGCGCCTCCAGGGCCAGCATCGGCTGGCTGGAGCCATCGAGCCATACCTGGAGCACCAGGGCGTCCAGGCGGTCCTGCAGGGTCGCTGCCGCTTCCGAATCGAACAGACGCGCTGCCGGTGCTCCTTCAGCCGCCTTCGGGTGATCGAGGGTGACAGTCGCCTCGGCGAATCCGGATGACCTCAATTCCGCCTGCTCGAAAGCCCATACCGCCAGCACGATATGCGCGCAGCCGCTGCCTTCCTTGCAGTCGCAGCGCGCATGCGTAATGCTGCTGCGCGAGAAGAAGCGCACATTGCACATGGGCAGGCGCGCGCTCGGGACCGGCGCCGCGTCCTGCCAGGCAATCAGCTTGACCACCGGCTGCGCGGCCGCCAGCTTTTCCGCCTGGGCGAGCGTTGCAGCGGGAACGCTTTGCTCGATGGTGGCCGCGAAATTGGACGGCGACCACGGTCCGGAATCCTCCTCGGCTGCAGCGCTGCCAGCCTGCGCCTGGTAGGCGAATACCAGGGTGACCCGGTGGCGGCACAAGCCGCTGGCCGGGCAGGTGCAGCTGGCGTCGCGCAGGGTGCTGTTGGGACCCAGCACCGTGCACTGGCCGTCCGCATAGGTGGCGCGGATGGTGCCGTCTTCAAGTTCCTCCAGCGTTGGCAGGTTGCCTTCGGCGACATCCTTCTGCGCGCGCTTGACGAAACCGGCATTGGCCAGCGCAATCATCGCCTCCGGCGTGAGTTCCAGCAGGTCGGTTCGGCGAGCGTTCATCCGCGCACCTTTTCAGCCAGCCAGGCCGCCAGCTGTCCGGGCGTCATTGCGCCAACGTGCGCGCCTTCGCGCACCAGCCGCGCCGCCATTTCCTTGTCGTAGGCAGGATTGGCGCTCGAATCCAGTGCGGCCAGGCCGAGCACAGTCACGCCCGATTGCACCAGAGTCCTGGTACGGCGCACCAGTTCGCGCGAATCGCCGCCTTCGTAAAAGTCGCTGACCAGCACCACCACCGTGCGCTGGGGATTTTCGACCAGCGACTGCGCGTAGCCGACCGCCTTGGCGATATCGGTGCCGCCGCCCAGTTGCACCTTCATCAGCAGCTCGACCGGGTCGGATACGTCCGAGCTCAGGTCGACCACCTGCGTGTCAAAGGCGACCAGGCGGGTGCGCATGCCGGGCAGGTTCCACAGGCATGCGGCCATGACGGCGGAATGGATCACCGAGTCCACCATCGATCCGCTCTGGTCGATCAGCAGGCAGATATCCCAGCGTTCCATGTGGCGCCGCACGCGGCTCATGAAGATCGGCGTCTCGAGGAACAGCTTGCCGCGCTGCGGGTCCCAGCGGTGCAGGTTGCCCTGTACCGTGCGCTTGAAGTCGAAGTTGCGCGCCACCTTCAGCATGGAGCGGCGGCGCCGGTCGCGCGCGCCGGAAAATGCCTGCCGCACCTCGGTCGACAGCTTTTCCATGATCTGGCGCACCACCTCCGCCACCAGCCTGCGCGCGGCAGCCAGTACGTCTGGATTCATCAGGTGCTTGGTGTGCAGTACGGCGCGCAGCAGGGACTCGGATGGTTCGATCCGTTCCAGCACTTCGAGGTTGGTGACGACTTCATCGATGCCGTAAAGCTCGACGGCGTCACTCTCCAGCCGTTCGATCACTTCCTTGGGGAACAGTTCATGAATCGTGTTGATCCAATCCGGGGTGGAAAGCTGCGACGGCTCCAGGCCGGCGCCACGCTCGCCGCGCGCGATGGCATCGGCGTCGCGTCCATACAGCCAGGCCAGCGCCGTGTCGGCGGCCAGTGCCTCGCCGGACAGGCCGCCCAGGGCCGGCTGTCCGGCCTCGCCAAGCAACAGCCGCCAGCGTGTCAGCGCGTCAGGAATTTTCAAAGTCATAAGGTCAATCCCCAGGAGGCCAGCTTGCGCAACGCGGTCTGTTCCAGCAGCGCCGCCCTGGCCAGGTCTTCCGCTTCGGCGCCGGCGAAGCGGGCAGTCAGCGTGCGGCGCGGCAGGTGGCCGGCATCGTGCAGCGCCAGGACTGCGTCGGCCAGGGTTCCCCTTTCCTGCGGCGGCAGCCAGCCGAAGGCATTGCGCATGGCCGGCAGCGCCAGCACGAACTCATGGTCATCGAGGGCCGTCACCATGGCGTCGAGTCCTTCAACGAAATGGGCTTCCTGCACCAGCTCATCGCGCGCCAGCGCCAGCATGCCGGTGAGGGCGTCGCCAAGCTGGGATGGCGGCAGCTCGCCGAGCAGGGCCAGCGCCTGTCCGATGGCGTCGCCCCCTGCGGCCTGCCGGCCCGCCTGCAGGCTGACCAGTCCACCCAGCGCGGCGCCGCGGCTGACCGGAGCGGCCCGCACATCGGCAAGCTTGCGCTGCCATACGGCCAGCGCGCGGTTTGGCTCGACCGGCAGTTGCGTTGCCTCCTCGCCTGCCAGCGCATCGCGCGCCACCTGGCGCAGCGCAAGGAAGCCCTGGACGTGTGGCGCAAGATCGGCGGGCGCGACAGGGCCCATGGCCTCCAGCAGCCACAGTGCACGGTCGAAGGCGGCGGTGACCACGGTGCGCAGGACCGGCGCACCGGCCATGTCGAGGGCCTCGCCGTGACGCAGCAGGGAATGCAGGACGGGCAGCGCGGTGCCGAAGGCTTCGAAGCGCGGCTCGCCGCCCACTGCCACCTCGAGTTCGGCCAGGATGCTGTCGCTCATGCTGGACAGGCCGGCAAAGGCGGCGCGGTTCAAGGCATCGGCCAGCTTTGCAAACCGGCTTTCGCCGTTGGCGTGTCCCGCCGCGCGCAAGACCTCTTCCAGCTTCATGCGCGCGGCATCCTCCAGCGATGCGCCGTAGGCCGCCGCTTCAATCAGCGCGGCACGCTGTTCCAGGGGCGCGCGCAGCGACCATTCCTCGCGCCGCTCGCCGGCCAGCGCAAGGCTCGGGCCCGCGCGCCGCACGATGCCAGGAATTTCCAGCAGCAGAAGGCGATGCAGCACGCGGCTTTTGGCGCGATCGGCCGGCTTGAGCAGGTCGAGCGCCAAATCGGAGGGAATCGCTATGCCCCTGGACGCCAGTTCCGTCTCCACCGCGAGCACCAGCGGCGGCTGCGGCGTGCCGGGCGCCAGTTGGCCGGCGGTGTCTCCGGCCAGCACGTCCATGACTTCGACCAGGATCGGGTCGGTGCCGTAGCGCAGGGGGCCCCGATAGGTCCACGGCAGCGGCGCATCCATCGCCTCCTTGACCAGGGCGCCGGCCAGCGCGTCGAGCCAGTCGCAGCGCGAAGGCAATGCATGGCCGCGCAGGCGCGCCAGGGCATCGGCACGCGTGTGCACCGCAATCAGGTCGGCGGTGGATGCGCGCAACTTCTTGCCGCGCAGGCGCTCCACCACGCGCTCGAGGATTGCAATCCCGGCGCCGTGCATGCCCTTTTCCCACGCCAGCTGGTAAAACATGGGGGAAGGCATGCCCGAGGCATAGCCGGTGAAGGAGTCGAGCCGCTTGAAGGTATATGGCACCAGGTAGGAGCCGTAGCGCGCCGTGCCGCCGGCATCGTCCGGCAGCGGCAGCTCCGGCGGCAGGGCGCCGTCTTCGCTGCGCCAGCCGCGCTGCAGCGCAGGCGCATGGTAGCCGCCGCAGACTACCAGCACCGGGCCATCGCCGCGCGCCATCGCCCACGCGATCCAGCGCGCCATCATGCGCTCGCGGGCCTGGTTGCCGAGCGAGCCGGCGTCGTCATTGCGCAGGTGCTCGAAATGGACCGCCAGGCTCTGCTCCAGCAACTGCGCCGAATCCTGTTGTTCGAACAGCGTGTCCCACAGCGCGTCCCGGTTATCGACCGACAGCTTTTCGCGCAGGGCATCCTCGTAGGAAGCCGCGCGCTCGGCCTCGGCCGCATCGCTCACGTCGGCATAGCGGTTAAGGACTTCGGCAAAAGCGTCGTCCCATGCAGGCAGGTCGATGAAACGCACTTGCGCGCCCACTTCGCGGCCGACGGCCAGCGCCTGCCATTCCGGCGAATGCTCCGCGAACGGCGACCAGGACGCGCGGTGCCCTTGCTCCGACGACAGGAAGCTGTAGATCGCCAGCGGCAGCTTGTGCGGCAGGCAGAGCTGGTCCAGCTTGTCGTTGAAATCGGCCGGCCCTTCGATCAGCACATGGGCCGGACGCAGGCTGCGGATCTTCTGCGCCACCAGCCGCGCGCAAGCGGGGCTGTGATGGCGCACGCCGAGAATGACTGGCTCGGTCACGGCAAGCGATGGCGCGCGGCGAAATAAGCCTGCCAGTGCGGGCCGTCCTTCTTCGCGACTTTCTGCTCGAAGTAGCGGCGCAGCTTGGCGCGGTCGTCGGCATTGTCCTTGACCACGGTGCCGGCGATGCAGTCCACCAGGTCGGCCGGGCTGCCTTCACGCTGCTCGAGGAACCAGGCGCGCACGCCGACCGCATGGGCCACGTTGACCGCTTCCGCCGTCGACATCACGGCGGTGAGCCGGTCCATGGCCTGGTCGCCGCCATGCTGCTGCGTGGCGCCGCGCAGGTCGCGGAAAGTGGTGACCAGCAGCTCCAGTACCGGCTGCGGCAAGCTGCGCGGAATCGCGCTCTTTTCCAACAGGCGCGCGGAGGCTTGCTGCACCAGCGCCAGCTCGTGGTCGAAATCGAGGATAGGGAACACGGTCTCGAAATCGAAACGGCGCTTGAGCGCGGCGCTCATTTCGTTCACGCCGCGGTCGCGCGTGTTGGCGGTAGCGATGATATTGAAGCCGTCGCGCGCATACAGCATGCCGTCTTCGCCAGCCAGCTCGGGCACGCTCATGACGCGGTCCGACAGCATGCCGAGCAGGCAGTCCTGCACTTCCAGCGGTGCGCGCGTGATTTCTTCAAAACGTACAACCTGGCCGTCGCGCATGCCCTGGTACAGCGGCGCCGGCACCAGCGCACGCGGGCTCGGGCCTTCGTTGATCAGCAAGGCGTAGTTCCAGGAATACTTGATCTGGTCTTCGGTGATCGAGGCGCCACCCTGGATGGTCAGGGTCGACTTGCCGCTGATCGCCGTTGCCAGCAATTCGGACAGCAGGGACTTCGCCGTGCCCGGCTCGCCCACCAGCATCAGTCCGCGGCCCGTCGCCAGCGTGACCAGCATGCGTTCGATCGATGCGGCTGGCGCCACGATCTTGCGCTCCACG
Source organism: uncultured Duganella sp. (assembly GCA_946482635.1). The sequence continues at coordinate 15,621 of CAMLSG010000020.1, read as the reverse complement.
CCCAGCTCGGCGTCGCCCAGGATGAATTTGCGCGCTGCGGTCAGGCTGAGCGCCCAGCCTGGCGGGCGCGGTCCGTTATCGTGCTCGCGCAGGCGCTGCAATTCCTGCGCATGGAGGATTTCGGCAGGTGGCCGCTGCAAGACCGGCGCGGCGCCGTTTTTGTTCTTCGTCATATTGTTATGCCCGTAAGGATTCGAGGTCGCGAATCAGTTCGCTGGTCACGACCGGATCAAGGGTGGCGAAACTTTCGGGCGACTTGATCTCGCCGCCGCGCACGGAAGAGCCGACTGCAACCACTTCCAGGGTCTGCTCCGGATTTTCGCTGACCATGCCAACATAAATGCCGGGGTTCAGCGTCAGTTCGATCACCTTGCCGCCAGCCAGCGGCTTGTGGAAGAAGCAGATCGTGCCGCCTCCGAAGCTCGCCCCGCGCTGCCACCCCTTGTTGACCAGGCCTAGCACGCGGGTACTAGGGACTACAACCCCTTTCCAGCGTTCGAGGTGCTGCGCCGCCCTATCCTCATCGCCCAGCGCATAGGTATCGCGTCCCAGCTGGGCGAACGGCTGCAGCAACTCGTAATCCGCGAGCAACTGGCCGAACTGGGCGGCGGCGTGCGGCGGCAGCTCGATCGCATGCGGCAGTCCTATTTCGACCTCGCCTTCCGGAAGGCTGAAGGGTTGATCATCGCCCGTGGTGTAGCTTGCGTCCTCCGCCACCCGGAAGCATTGCAGCAGCCGGGCTTCGCCCGCCTCCACGGCATACACGCCCCACACCAGGCGCTGCACCAGGTGCCGCACCAGCGGGTGCTCGACCAGGAACTGGCGGAAGTGCTGGGCGCTCCAGCGGCGCCGGCTGCACATGGCCCATTCCAGCCGCATCACTTGCTGGCTGGCGACGGTGCGCACATCCTTCTTGAGCAGCTTGAAGCGCTCCACGGCTGCCTTTGCCAGCGCCTCGTCATCGGTCTGTTTCGGCTTGGGCAGGTCGGGCAGGCGCTTGCCATCGCCATCGCGCACATAAGGTTTCAACGCCTCGTCGAAACCGACCAGGAACTGGCGCGGGCCAAAGTCCAGCATGATGCTGCCGTTTTCGTCCAGCCCCAATTCCGGCGCGAGGCGGTCTTCCAGCTGTTCGGTGGTCAGCTCGAGGGCCTCGGCCATCTTGCCAATCTTCTCGCGGGCCTTGTCCTGCAAGGGTTTGTTCTTGGCTTTCTGGGCGATGCCGTTCAACTGCATCAGCGCGACTTCGCTACCGATGTTGGCCAGCACGTCCAATGCGGCCACTGCGCGCAAATGCTGCGATTCGCTCGGCCAGCCGCGAATGTAAGGCGTGAGCTTGCGTGCCGTATCGTCCGTTCCCAGCCAGCCTAACGCCGACATAGCCCAGGCGCTCTTGGAGTGGCCGCCGGCATTGAGCCAGGCCATGAAACAGTCCCAGCCAAAGTCCGCCAGTGATTCTGCGGTGCAGGCTTCCTTGACCAGGGCGATGCCCGCGTAAGGCCCATCGGCGGCCGGGAACATCAGCATGGTGCCGATCCGGTCCAGCGCGTCGTTCGGCAAGGCCATGCCGGCGCTGGCGCCAAAAGTATCGTTGAGCACCGGCCGGCGCCATGCATGCGGCGCCCAGAAATCGGAGAGCTTGGGGATCTTGGCCGGCAGGCGCTCAAGAGGATCTTCGTCCAGCAACGCCCGAAGCGAAGCGGCGACGGCCGGATCTTCATACCGCCCAGCGGTTTCGAATATCAACGCCTCGTGGCCACGCGAGCGCAGGAAGCGCAGCGCCGACATGGCGCATTCCTTGTCCTCCCCCGCCTTGCCGACGGCGGGCGCGATCAGGCCGCAGATGGCATGGTCCGGGAATCGCAGCAGCCATTGGCGAGCCTCTTCCTGCTGCTTTTTGAGCCTGACGGCAGCACGCGCGACATGCGCTGCCATTCCCACTGAGCCAAAGCATCGGGCCAGTGGCATTGCGTCGGTCGTACGGCGTGCGAGAAGTTCCTCGAAACCGGGTACAGCGCGCAAGCCGAACTTGCTGAGCAAATGAGGGACCGTCTCGATGCCCGCTTTGCTTGCGAGCGTCGTCCATATCTCGACGCCCAGGTCGCCCGGCAGCACAGCCAGTCCATGCGCATTGACGTAGCGGAAATAGCTATTGGACTCGAACCAGCTCCAGGCTTCTGCCAGCCCTTCCATGTCTCCGCATTCAATGGCTTTGCGGGCCATTTCGCGCGCTTCAATATCCCGTGGATTGTTGACCCAGCGGAATCCGATCACATCTGCGATTTTTTCCCGATTCCGCAGGTCTTCGTCGATGTAATTCCGCTGTTGTACGTCCAGCCGCTCCCACTCTTCACGGTCAATGTCATCCCATCGCTCAACTGGCGCAAGGGCCAGGGGCTGCAACGCCAGGACGGCAGCACTCTTCTTGCGTGGCAGCAGCCATGGGGGCGAAGCCAAGACTTTCGGCAAGTCATGCATGGACGCCACCTGCACCGGCGCGCTGTTTGCCGCGTGCAGGCGTTGCACCAATTCCTGTGCCGCCGGGCTGGTCCAGGTGAGGATCTGGGGAACCTGCCCGGCGTGCGCAAGCAGAAGCTTCGACAACGCGGCGCGCATCATCTCGCCATCCCGGCCAGGCTGCTCACCAATTTCTGCAAGGGCGACGATACCAGACAGGGGAGAAAGCTGCAGCGCGGCCGCCAATCGGTCTACTGCCGTTTTGTGCGTGATGCCAGTCCACACGCGGGAAGCCGCGGTCTTGAACACAACGCCTGCGAGCGTCTTGATCGATTCCGGCGTGCCGACCTGGACCAACGCCTCGCTCGGCACTTCGCCGGTCGCAACTATTTCCAGGACCGGGAGGGCATCCACACCGCGCTCCTGCAGCAAAGTCGCGGCCAGCATCGGGTTCGAACACCAGTGCCCATAGTCAGCGCTGAGGATACCCAGCAAGTCCGGGTCGTCCGCAGTCAGCAGCAACAACGGTACAGTCTTGCTGGCGCCGGCCGCGCTCAATTGCCTTGCCAAACTGTTGGAAACCGCTGGTCGTTCCGGCAGCAGTACGGCAAGACCAGCACGGAGCATTAACGGCGCCGACGCGATCAGTTTCTCGATCTTGTCGGCACAAGCGGTCCAGGCCGTTTCCGGCGCGGAGGCCAGTTGCCCCCGCATGGCAACCTGGATCGGTACGAGCGGAACATTCACCCCCAGTCGACCGGGATTGCCGCGATGAATAGTGACCGTGTATTGCTCCGGGCCGTCCCCGGTATGCCGCTCGTACCGGCCACGAAGCGCCATCCCATGCATTGCGATGTAGGCGTCTACGCAATACTCAAGGCCCTTGCGGCTGGCAATGATATCGACAACCCGCGCGGGTGCCGACGCCTCGTTTGCAAATCGGTCCTGTGCTTCATGGGAAGTTGCCAGCAGAAGCAATACTGCGTCCGACGCCGGCGAGCCATCCAGTTTATGGAACCGCAATCGGTCCCACGCTTCCTCAAGTGCCGGGCGGAGTTCGGCATCTGTGCCGCCGATATCTGGCACCACCATTCCACGCAACTCACGGAACACCGCTTCCGAGTCGAAATTGGGCACCGGTTTGGGGAAACGGCGCGAAGGCAAGGCTGCGGCGGCGAACTTCCGGGAAAGCTGCAGGGGCATGCCGCGCGTCGGCCATGGGCGCGCCGTGGAAGGATCGACAAATTCAGCGCTGTGCATCAAACATCCACACAAAGAAAAGTTGCAATTTTTGACTTTAACACGCCGCCGATCAGGCCAACAAGGCTTCCACGTCCCGTATCAGCTCACTAAGCGTGATCTGGTCAAGGTTCGCCGACAGCGAAACAACACCAAGCGCTTGCTCGGGATATTCGTCCACCATGCCCACCACGATGCCGGGATCGAACGTCAACTGGATCTCTTTCCTGTCCGTCAACGGCTTGGTGAAGTAGACGATCATTCCGCCGTCCAGGGCCGGGCCGCGCCGCCATCCCTTGTTGGCCAGGCCAAGCACACGGCCGGTGGGAACGCGCACGCCTTTCCAGCGGTCGAGGGCTGTCGCGGATTGCTCTTCGGCGCCCAGCGTGTAGGTATCGCGTCCAAGCTGGGCAAACGGCTGCAGCAACTCGTAATCGGCAAACAGCTGGCCGAATTCCGCAGCGACGCTTTGCGGCAGCTCGAGCGGATGCGGCAAGCCCACGCGAATGTCGCCATCGGGAAGTGCGAAATCATCGTCGTTGCCTGCCATGAACGCCCCGTCTGCGCTCACGCGGAAGCAGGCCAGCAACGCCTCGCTACCGGCGCCGTCATCCGCCACACGATATACGCCCCAGACAAGGCGCTGCACGAGGTGCCGCAGCAGCGGGTGACCGGCCAGGAACTGGCGGAATTGCGCGGGTTGCCAGCGGCGGCGGCTGCACATTGCCGACTCCAGGCGCATAAGCTGCTGGCTGGCGACGGTGCGGGCGTCTTTCTTGAGCAGCTTGAAGCGTTCCACTGCCGATTGGGCCAGCGCCGCGTCGTCGTCCTTCTTCGGCTTGGGCAGGTCGGCCAGGCGCCTGCCTTCGCTGTCGCGCACATAAGGCTTCAGCGCTTCATCGAAGCCGACCAGGAACTGGCGCGGGCCGAAGTCCAGCGCCATGGTGCCGTTTTCGTCCAGGCCCAGGTCCGGCGCCAGGCGGTCTTCCAGTTCTTCGGTCGTCAGGCCGCGCTCTTCGGCGATGCTGTCGATCTTCTCGCGCGCCTTGTCCTGCAAGGGCTTGTTCTTCGCCTTCTGTGCGATGCCGTTCAAGAGCATCAGCGCGACATCGGTGCCGATATTGGCCAGCACGTCGAGCGCGGAGACCGCACGCGCATGCAGGCCTTCGCTCGGCCAGCTGCGGATGTAGCGCGTGAGTTCGCGCGCCGTGGCGTCCGTCCCGATCCATCCGAGGGCGGACATGGCCCAGGCTTCCTTCGCAGGGCCGCCGGCATTCAGCCAGGCCATGAAACAATCCCAGCCGAAATCGGCCAGGGATTCAGGCGTGCAGGCTTCCTTGAGCTGGGTAATGCCGGCGTACAGTCCATCGACGGTGGGGAACATCAGCATGGTGCCGATGTGGTCCAGCACTGCGCCGGGCAAGGCCGTGCCATTCCTGAGCACCGGCCGGCGCCATCCCTGGGGCGCCCAGAAACCTGGAAGAGTGGGAGTCTTCGCCGGCACGCGGGCCAGCGGATCTTCGTCCAGCAGGGCGCGTACTGCCGCCGCGACAGCCTGGTCCCCGTAACGCGCCGCAATGTCGAGGATCAGCGCCTCATGCCCATGGCTGCGCAGGATGCGCAAGGCTGCCAGCGCGCAGGTGCGGTCCTCGCCCGCTTTGCCGACAGCCGGGGCGACCAAGCCGCAAATAGCGTGTTCGGGGAAGCGCAGTAGCCAGCGGCGGGCATCCGCCCGCACGGACTTCAGTTTGCTCGCTGCGCGCGCCACAGGCAGCGCCAGCGCCACTGAGCCGAAGCACTTGGCCAGCGGTACCAGGTCCGCTGGGCGGCGGCGTATCAGCACTTCAAAGCCGGGCAGCGCCGACAGGCCAAAGCTGGCCAGCAGGCTGGAGACGCCTTCGGCTTCCGCATCGTCGGCCAGTGCGTTCCAGGTGTCGATGCCCATCGCGCGCGGCAGCAGCGTCAGCATGTGCGGATCGATATCGCGCCCCTTGCCGCCCGGTTTGTAGAGGTTCCAGGCCGTGATCAAGGCGCTGGCATCGCCGGCGGCGATCGCCTGTTGCGCCAGCTTGCGCGCATCGATATCCGATGGCGAACTTGCCCGGCTCAGGCCCAAGGTCTCCACAAATTCCGCCGGATCCTTGAGCGCGCGTTCGTAGTAATGTTCCCGCCAAAAGTCGACGCGCCGCCACTCGTCGAGATCGATACCGTCCCAACGTTCGACCGGCGCCAGGGTCAAAGCCTGCACGGCCAGCGCGGCAACAGCCTTTTTCCGTGGCCGCAGCCACGGTGGATCGGCCAGGACGCCAGGTATGTCGTCCATCGCCGCTTCGGTTGACAACGCCGTGCTTTGTTCCTGCAGGCGGCGCAGTACATCCTGCGCGGCGGGGCTGACCCATGGCAGGACCTGCGGAACGTGTGTGCTATTGGCGCGCACCAGGGTCGCCAGTTCCGCACGCAGCATGTCGCCGTCCCGGCCGGGCCGTTCGCCAAACTCCGCCAGGCCCGCCATGCCCGCCAGCGGCCATTGCTTCAACGCGTCCGACAGGTACCTGAGTGCCGTTTTGCGCTCGGCAATCCACAACATCATGTAGTCGCTCATTCCCGCACGCGCCGGCGTGGCGCAATACACTTCCGCGAGCAGCTTGATGGCCTCCGGCGTACCCACCTGGCTCAGGCCATAAGCGGCGGTGGCGCTGCCAGCGATCAGCTTCAGTATCGGGACTGCGGCCACGCCACGCTCCTGCAGGACGGTGGCAACCAGCATCCTGCCTGCGGCCCAGCGCTCCTCTTCCACCAGGCCTGGGACCATCCTGTCCGGCAGTACCGGATCGCTGGCGGTCAACAGCAACAGCGGCAGGGTCGAAGACGGCCGCCCTTTGGCGAGTTGACGCGCCAATTGGTTGGACACTTCAGGACGTTCAGGCAACTGTGCTGCAAGCCCTGCCCTGCGCATGGCCGGGACGTGCGGGATGGCGCGCTCGATCTTGTCCGCGCACGCGTTCCAGACCGCTTCCGGTGCAACCGAGAGCTGTCGGCGCATCGCTACTTCTGCCGGGGAAAGGGGCTGGGAATCGCCAAGCGCCTCGGTCACAGTACGCGTGACGCCGGCCTTCCAGCATTGGTACTCATCGAGCACCAGGTTCACCTGCAGGTGCTGCATTTCAATGAAGGCATCGACGCAGTATTCCAGGCCTTTATGCCGGGCGATGACATCGACTATCCGTTCGCCAAGCGGCACCTCGTTTCGCTCCAGGACGCCGTCTGCGAGCTTGTTCGCAAGCGCCATCAGGATCGCGTGCGACAGCAGCGAACCTTCAACGGTTCCACACATCGCATGCATCCAGGCGTCCGAAAACTCCAGTCGCAGGTCCGCATCCGTGGCACTGAGGTTCGGCTTTTCAACCTGGCCGAGACGCGTCAAAGCGCTTACTTCATCCACTTCCGGCACTGGCTTCGGGAAGCGGCGCGATGGCAAGGCTGCCGCCTTCATTTCTTCGGAAAGCTGTAGCGGCTCGCCTTGCGCCATCCAGGGCGGTGTCGACAAATTCGTCATTGGTTCACGCCTTCAAGGATTCGAGATCGCGGATCAGTTCACTGGTGGCGATCGGGTCGAGCACGTTCATGCTTTCTGCCGTGCCAATCTCGCCCCAGCTGGAAGGCGCTCCGACTGAAACCTGTTCCAGCGTTTGCTCCGGATACTCATCGACCATGCCGACGATGATGCCCGGGTTGAGCGTCAACTCGATCACCTTGGAGCGGGTCACCGGTTTCTGGAAGTACCAGATGCCGCCGCCATCCTGCGCCTGGCCGCGGCGCCAGCCCTTGTTGACCAGGCCAAGCACGCGGCCGGTGGGAACGACGATGCCTTTCCAGCGCTCCAGCTTGGTCGCGGACTGCTCGTCGGCGCCCAGCGTATAGGTATCGCGCCCGAGCTGCACAAAGGGCTGCAGCAGTTCATAGTCGGCGAACAGCTGGCCGAACTGCGTCGCGGTTTCCGGCGGCAGTTCAAGTGCATGCGGCAGGCCGATGCGGATATGGCCGCCTTCCGGCAGCGTGACGCTGTCGTCTTCGCCCGTGGTATAGCTGCCGTCTTCCGCTACCCGGAAGCAGTCCAGCAGTTTGCCGCCGCTGGCCTCGCCCTCTTCCACCGCGTAGACGCCCCACACCAGTCGCTGCACCAGGTGGCGCACCAGCGGATGCTCGGCCAGGAACTGGCGGAAATGCTCCGGCAGCCAGCGGCGCCGGCTGCACATGGCCCACTCCAGGCGCGTCACCTGCTGGCTGGCGATGGTGCGGGCATCTTTCTTGAGAAGCTTGAAGCGCTCGGCCGCGGCGGGCGCCAGCGTTTCATCGTCGCTCTTCTTCGGCTTGGGCAGGTCGGCCAGGCGCGTGCCTTCGCTGTCGCGCACATACGGCTTCAGTGCTTCGTCGAAGCCGACACGGAACTGGCGCGGGCCGAAGTCCAGCAGCACGCTGCCGTTGTCGTCCAGGCCCAGGTCCGGCGCCAGGCGGTCTTCCAGCTCCTCGGTCGTCAGGTCGCGCGCCTCCGCGATCTTGTCGATCTTCTCGCGCGCCTTGTCCTGCAAGCCCTTGAACTTCACCTTCTGTGCGATACCGTTCAACAGCATCAGCGCCACGTCGGTGCCGATGTCGGCCAGCACGTCCAGCGCGGTCACTGCACGCGCATGCGCCGACTCGCCCGGCCAGGTCCTGATGTAGGGAGTGAGTTTGCGGGCCGTATCGTCCGTTCCCAGGAAGCCCAAGGCTGTCATGGCCCAGCCTTCCTTGGAATTGCCGCCGGCGCTCAGCCAGGCGGCAAAACAATCCCAGCTGAAATCGGCCAGGGATTCGGCGGTGCAGGCGTCCTTGAGCTGCTCGATGCCCGGATACAGGCCGTCCACGGTCGGGAACATCAGCATGGTGCCGATGTGATCCAGCGCATCGTTGGGGACCGCCTTGCCGGCGCTGGCGCCGCCGCTGGCATTGAGCACCGGACGACGCCATGCCTGCGGCGCCCAGAAGTCGGGAAGCTTGGGTAATTTGGCGGGCAGGCGCTCGAGTGGATCTTCATCGAGCAGCGCCTGAACCGATGTTACGACAAGCGGGTCGTCATAGCGCGCTGCAACCTCAATGATCAGGGCACCGTGACCCTGGGCCTGCAGGAAGCGCAGTGCCGTCAACGCACAGTCCCTGCTTTCGCCCGCCTTCCCGAGCGCGGGTGCGACCAGGCCGCAGATGGCATGTTCAGGAAAGCGCAGCAGCCATTGGCGGGCCGCGGCCTGCACCTTCTTGAGTTTCGTCGCGGCGCGCGCCATTGGCGCCGCCAGCCCGACCGATCCAAAGCAGTTAGCCAGCGGCACCAGCTCGGCCGGGTAGCGCTGCATCGCAATCTCAAAGCCAGGAAGTGCCGGCAAGCCAAACTTGGCGAGTACATAGGCAACGCCGTCGGTAGTTGAATCGTAGGCCAACAGGTTCCAGGCTGCGACGCCCATCTCGCCCGGCATGACGGTGAGGAGTGCCGGACTGATATAGCGCCAATCACCGCCGTTCTTGTAGTGCTTCCAGGCTGCGGCGAAGGCATTGGGGTCGGCGTCCTTGATGGCCTGGACGGCCTGGGCGTTTGCCTGCGCGTCCGACACGACAGTGCTGTAGTAGAACCCGACCGCCGAAACCAGGTAGGCGATATCTTTGCTGGCTTTCTCGAGCCCGCCGCGTACGGTACGCAGCCATTCTTCACGCTCGCCCTCGCTCCAGCCTTCCACTGCCGCCAGTTGCAAAGGCTGCAGCGTCATTGCCGAAACTGCCTTCTTGCGCGGACGCAGCCACGGCGGGCTGGCCAGCACGGCCGGCAAATCCTCGTGCGCTGCTTCCTCTACTTTGATACTGCTTTGGCTATGCAGGCGCTGGAGCAAAGCCTGGGCCGCAGGACTGACCCACGGCAGGAGGCCTGGTACGGCATCGGCATGGGCAAATACCAGTTTCATGAGCGCGGGCTGCGTCACTTCACCGACTTTGCCGCGCTGCTCGCCAAGTTCAGCCAGGCCGGCAATGCCCGCCAACGGCCATTGCTGGAGCGCGGCCAGCAAGCGGGTAACCGTTGTCTTGTAAGGCACCCCTCTCCAGTTGCCGGCATCGGACTTGATGGAGACTGCTTCAACCAGCGCCTTGATGGCGTCCGGAGTTCCGATCTGGGTCAGGGCCTCATTGGCCATGTCGTCGACCGCGAACCTTTTCAGCATCTCGCTGGCCTCCACCCCGCATTCCTGCAGGATGGTCGCAGCGAGCACCGGCGTGGCATAGCGTGCCCCCAGCCTTTCAGCCAATACAGGATCGCTTGCCGTCAGCAACAATACCTCCAGGCTGGACGATTCCACGACCGATTCCAGTTCGCGCGCCAGGCGACGTGACAGGTCCAGCCGTTCGGGTAATTGCACGGCAAGTGCTGCCTTGCGCACGTCATGCACGGTATCAATCGCGCGCTCAATCTTGTCCGCGCATACCTGCCACAGTGCTTCCGGCGCGGACGACAACTGGCGCCGCATGGCTACTTCCACAGGAGAGAGCAGATCGTAGCTGGCAAGTGCCTTCGTGACTTTGCGCGTAACACTTACCATTCCACGTGAAGCCGCCCAGGCCAATTCAGGCTGCATCCTTTGCATCTCAATGAAGGCGTCTACGCAATGTTCCAGGCCCTTATGCCTGGCGAGGGCATCAAGTACCTGCTCCCCGATCGGCGTTTCGAACCTGCCCTGCATGCGGGAAGACAGGCAGTTTGCGAAGGAAAGCAGCACAGCATCCGACAAGAGCGAGCTACCGTCCAGGTTCTGGGACTTCATCCGCTGCCATGCTTCAACCAAGGCAGGACGCAATTCAGCGTCGGTGACATCGGGATCTACACCTCCGCATTCGAACAGGCGGCTCAAGACAACTTGCACATCTATTTGGGGCACCGGTTTCGGGAAGCGCCGCGACGGCAAGGCAGCGGCGGCGATCTTGCGGGAGATTGACAGGGGAGCGCCGTGCGCCAGCCATGGCGGCGTGGTCGACGGGTCGGCGACAGCAACCGGCTCCGGCGCCGCTTGCGGCGCGACAGGTTCCGGGGCAGGAAGCGCGCTCGCCGGCTTAGCTTGCGCCGCCGGCTTGGGAGCAGATTTGCCGATGGAAGCAGCCGGCGCCGCCCCTACTTCGACATAGCCTTTGCCGGTCTTTTCAGCAATCAGCTTGTCCATCGCCGCCGTGCATCTGGCTTCGTCCGCAAAGGACTTGGTCTGGCTCTGCCCCTGGGTGCCGATCTTGCCCCAGCGTACATTCAAATCAGAGCCTTCTTGTTCAACTTCCCAGAATTTGTTCGAGCTGCTGTCAGCGAATTCAAAGCGGCGCATCGGAGTCCATTACCCACAAGAAATGTTATCTTTTTAACTTTATCATGTGGGCAATGGCGAGGCAAACGCGTTCCAGCAATCCTTCGCTGCGGTTTGTGACTGGATTTTCCGGAGCTTCGACAATTTCGAGAAGCGCTGGCGCCACAGGCGTGAAACCAGCCTGCTTCAATTCCGTGGAAAGCCCAGCCAGGAATTCCTCCAGCGTTGGCGGGACCTTCGAATCGCCGACATAGAGCAGGGCCAGCGGCGCTTCCCACCAGCAGTAGTAGTCGGAATTATTCAGCCATTTGGTAAAGTCTTCAGCGACCCTGCCAATCCAGGCTGGGTGATGGCGAAGGAAGCCGTCCAGCAGCCAGTTAAACCGTTCAAGGGAAGTACCGTCGTGAAGGCATTCGTCCTGCAAGGCCTGCCAGACGGTTGCCCTGTCCACGGCATTTTCGCGCAGGAGCAAAGTCAGGTCGAAGATGTCCTTGAAGCGGGGGCGGACCAGGCACTGGTGCAGTTTCCAGGCAATCTGCAGCTCCAGCGGGCAAACCTGGGGCACGGTAAAGGAGGCGCCGGCCTGGGGGCGGTAGTCGATCGGGTGTGGCGCGGGCACCAGCTTCAAACCGAAACTGACGTCCATGCTGTGGATGACGTATTCTGTCTCCCCCACCCAGGCGAGGAGGTCCGTATCCACCGTCGGGAAATCATCGTCCATCGCATAATCGATCCTGCGCCAGAACGCATTCTCCTTGAAGCTGCGAAAACGGATACCATCGTCCAGTTCGGTCTCGGTCACCGCCGTTATCCATTGATTGAGTTCGGCTTCGTTGAGTTCGCCCGTGCCTACCCAATCGAGATCACCCGGGATGCGCCGCCAACCTTCATGCATGAACTGGCGCGTAACATAGCTTCCCTTAAGCGCAAAAGGACCGCCCACCAGTGCGGCACGCCTCACGAAACCCTCCTCGACGGCGATGCGCAATACATCCTCTTCCCGCATCCCCATCTGTTCGGCGTATGCCCGCCTTTCTGCTACCTCAATCATCATTTCACCTGCTCCAGCCATCCGGAATCCAACGCGAGGTTGCTGTCATAAACCACGCGTTCCCATTGTTGTTTGCTGACTTCCCAACCCTGCGCACCGATCGCCGCGCGCAGGGCCGCAACCTGTGTTGCCAGTTGCAAAAAGTCGCCCGTTTCGCGCACAGTCACATACCGCCTGTTGCCGCCACGGATGGCGTTCTGCGACAGGTGGCCGCCGTATGCCTGGCAGATTTCGGCCAGCCGCATCCTGTCAGGCTCCTGGACTTCAACCCGGCCATGCCATTCGCAGTAGTGATGGGGTGTTTCCCGGCTGGCGACGACATCCTGCTCAATCTTGCAGCGCAAGACCTGGTAGCCGAACGCCGACAATTCGCGGGAAAGCGCTTTCGCAAAACGGACGACTTCGTCGAACTTGCCGGCCTTCCCCAGGGTCAGCATTGGTTGTAGCGGGGTGTCGCCGCGCGCGAGCTCGATCACCATCGCCTTTCCACCGAGTGAAGCGACGCACTGTTCGAATGCCTGCCAGGCCGAGGTGGCCATGGCAGCAACGGTAAGGTGAATTTCGTACATAAACCTGGAGTAGCAAAGAAAAACCCTGACAGCCGGGGCATGTCAGGGTTTCGGTGATATCGGCTAAATAGCTGAATCAGAAGGGAATATCGTCATCCATGTCCGAGAAGTTCGGTGCCGGGCGCGGGGCTGGGCGTGGTGCCGGAGCCGGTGCAGCCTGTGGACGTGGCGCCTGGCGTGGCGCTGGCGCGTCGTAGCCCATGTCGTCGCCACCGCCCATGCCGCCACCCATGCCGCCGCCGGTATCGCCACGGCCGCCCAGCATCTGCATGTTTTCAGCGATGATGTCGGTCGCGTACTTTTCGATGCCGTCCTTGTCGGTGTACTTGCGGGTCTGCAGGCGGCCTTCCACGTACACGGAAGAACCTTTTTTCAGGTACTGGCCGACGATTTCAGCCAGGCGGCCGAAGAAGGAAATACGGTGCCATTCGGTCAGCTCTTTCTGCTCGCCGGTGTTGCGGTCTTTCGAACGGTACGAGGTAGCTACGGCGATGTTGGCAATCGCGTCACCGCTAGGCATGTAGCGGATTTCCGGATCGCGACCCAGATTGCCGACGATGATCACTTTGTTGACTGATGCCATTTATGAAACTCCTGAAGGGGTGTAGGGGCAATTCCACAGCCCCAAAGCCACGGAGTTTACCCTAAATTAATAGCCTATCAAATATCGCCGGAACTGATGCAGCTCAATTTGTTGTCGGGTTGGCGCGCGGCGGCTTCAGCAAGCGCAGGGCGACCGCCAGCGCGCAGGAAACCGCGCCACAACCGGCCAGGTAGACCGCATTGACGCCATGCTGGCCAGCCAGCGCACCGGCCAGCGGGCCGGTCACACCCAGCGAAATATCGAGGAAGGCGACATAGGCGCCCATCGCCGCACCGCGGCTCTGCGGCGGGGTGCGCTTGACCGCTTCCACCCCAAAACCGGGGAAAGCCAGCGAGTAGCCGAAGCCGGTCAGCGCGGCTCCGACGTACACCAGCGACGGCGCCGATGCCTGCCAGATGCACAGTTGGCCAAGGGCCTCGATCAGCACGCACACCAGGGCCACGCGCGCGCCACCAATCTTGTCCGGCAGGTGGCCGAACAGCAGGCGGGCGCCGATGAAGGCCGCGCCGAAGGCGGTAAACGCCAGCGACGGGCTGCCCCACTCCTTGGCCGCAAACAGCAGTGAGATAAAGGCAGTGATGACGCCAAAACCGACGCTGGAAAAAGCCAGTCCCATGCCAGGCCACCACACCGCACCCAGCACCTTATAGAACGGAATGCGGCGCGCGCTGGCCGGCGGCAGGCCCTTGCTATTGGCCAGTACCAGCAGCGCCAGCACCGGCGCCAGCATGCCGGCCAGCGCAATGCCCTGGAAACCGTACTGCTGGTACAGCGCCATTCCGGCCGGTGCGCCGGTTGCATAAGCGCCGTACATGGCAATGCCAACCCAAGCCATGACCTTGCCTGAGTTTTGCGGGCCGACCAGGCCGACGCCCCAGCTAAGGGCACCGGTGACGATCAGGCTTTCGGCGCCGCCCAGCAGGATGCGGCCGGCGATCAGCACCGCAACCGAGGCTTCCGGCTGCGCGACCATGGAGAGCGAAGCCAGGTAGGCCAAAGCGGAAGCAACTGCCAGCACGAAGCCGGTCATTACGGCGCGCCTGGAGCCACGGGTGTCGCACAGGCCACCGGCCCAGGCGCGGGTCAGCAAGGCGGCCACGAACTGGGCGCCGGCGACGACGCCGACCATCAGGGTGCCCAGTCCAAGGCTGCCGTGCACATGCAGCGGCAGCGCCGGCAGCGCGATGCCGATGGCCATGAAGCTGACGAATACCGCCAGCACGATAGGGAAAATCCGGGCAACAATATTGGCGGCCTGCGGGGCGGCTGTCGTGGCGGGAGAGGCGAAGTCTTTTGGGGGGCTCATAGGAAAGCTTTCATGGTTGACAATGCATTCTAGGAATGCGAGCATTTGCTCACATCTGGCCAAAATTTTAAAATCAACAACATCCTGCGAAAACTCGCATTCCAGCTCGCCCATGGTCGACATCCCACAACCCCGCAAAGCGCCGCGCCAGGCGCGCTCCAAAGCCACCGTCGAGGTGATCCTGCAGGCGACGGCTCGCATTTTTTCCGAGCATGGCTACGCCGGAACCAACACCAACCTGATCGCCGAGAAGGCCGGCATCAGCATCGGCTCCCTCTACCAGTACTTCAAAAACAAGGATGCGCTGATCGCGGCACTGCACCAGCGGCATGCGGAACAGGTGCAGCAGACCGTGGAACAAGTCCTGGCCAGGCCCTTCCAGCCCACGCTGGCCGGCCATATCGGCGCGATGGTGCAGGCGCTGCTGGCCGCCCACCTGCTGGAGCCGGCGCTGCACAAGATGCTGGAACTGCAATTCCCTTATTTCGATGCGCCGCAATCGGAGAACGAAGCCGACCTGGGCATCTTCAAGCGCGTACGCGCCCTGCTGGAGGATTGGCGTTCCGACATCGCTCCGCCCAACCTGGACCTGGCTACCTGGGTTGTCCTTCAGATCATGGAATCGATGGTGCACGCCGCAGTGATCGATGCGCCCGGCTTCGATATGGCCGACATCGAAGACTCGATCACCAGCGCCGTCATGGGCTACCTGACGTACCGCCCAAATACTGGTAATATGTACAGTATTTGACGCTGGGCTTGGTGTATCCAGGGCGCGGCGCAAGAATTCATTCGACGCTATAGTATCGGGCTGACCCCGAAAGGTATCCACGCATGGAAGAAATCCGCATCCGCGGCGCGCGCACGCACAACCTGAAAAACATCAACCTCGACCTGCCTCGCAACAAGCTGATCGTGATCACCGGCTTGTCCGGTTCCGGCAAGTCGTCGCTGGCGTTCGACACCCTGTACGCTGAAGGCCAGCGCCGCTACGTCGAGTCGCTGTCGGCCTACGCGCGCCAGTTCCTGCA
>CAMLSG010000019.1 GCA_946482635.1 uncultured Duganella sp. | reverse complement strand
GCCCGATGCCGCGTTTATCAACGCCATCGGCCGCGCGGTCGACCTGGGCGTCAAACAGTCGCGCATCGGCCAGGCTGCCACCGATACGGCCATCCAGCTGGTGCTGCAGCAGGAAGGCGACAACAACCAGCGCGCCGCGCTGCGCCTGGGCGTGACCGACCGCACGCTGCAACTGCGCCGCAAGGCGCGCAATGCGCCGGCCTAGCCACGGCCGATCAGGCGCAGCAGGTTGCCGCCCAGGACCAGGCCTTCATCCCCTGCCCCCAGCCGCAGCAAGCGGATCTTCTCCAGTTCCACGCCGGGGTGCAGCCATGGACCGTCGGTGCCGAACAAGACCTTGTGCGCACCGGCGCGCCGGATTGCCTGCTCCAGCAGGTCGAAGCGGCGCACGCCGGCGCTGTCGGTGTAGATATTGCGGTGCCGCGCCAGGTGGTCGACCAGCGCTAATTGCGCCGACCAGTCGTCGGCAAAGCTGCCAAGGTGGGGCAGGATGAAATTCACGTCAGGGTACTGCTCGGCCAGCAGCTCCGCCACCGACGTCACGCCGACCGGATCGTACAGCACCGGCAACCCGAAGTGCCGCGCCACCTCGCACACCTCGCCGGTAATGGGGGCGTCGTGGCGATGCAGCTTGATGCCGGCAAAACCGTATTCCTCCACGGCCTTGCGCACCAGCGCACCGATGCGGCCCGCGTCGCGCCGGGCGTGCACGAAAGCGAACGCCAGGTAGCGGTCGGGCTCCGCCGCCACCAGCCGCGCCACGCCTTCGTTGGCGGCGCCGTAATCGGAATGGAAGGCGGCCAGCAACACAGTGCGGTCGATGCCGGCTTCGCGCGCGCGCCGAGCATAGCGGCCCAGCGCGGCGTTGCTGTCCCAGGGACCGGTCAAGCCGTCGCCGGGGCCGGCGTGGCAATGGCAGTCGATGATCATGACTTGCCAAAGTGCGGAGCGTGTGTGCGCAAGGCTTCCAGCACGGCGCGGCGCACCGCTTGCGGACTGCCGTCGCTGTCGCCGGCCGCCTGCGCAGCGCTGCCGGCGATGCGCACGAAACGGCGCGCCACTTCCATCTCGCGGTCCACCTCCGGCATTTCCTGCATTTCCATCTCAAGCGCGTTGCTCAGCGCACCGCCCAGCGCCCGGCCCAATGCCGTCCCGACGCCGGGAATCGGGATGAACGATCCGAGTGCGCCGCCGACGAAGGGCAAAGCCTTCTTCGCGATGCCCTTCAGGATGCCGCCCAGCGGCTTGGCGACTTTCTTGATGCCGTTCCAGACACCCTTGAACATCTTGCCCAGGAACTGCTCCAGTTCCTCTTCGCTTTGCACGCCAAGCAGTTCCATCGCCAGTTCCATTTCCTGCTCGGAGCTGAACGGGCCGTGCTGGCAGCGCTTGCAGCCGCAGGGCGCTTCATGCTCTTCGCCCAGCACCTCGAACTCCAGTTCGCGGCGCTGGTTGGTCAGCACGCCCTGGTGATGCCTGAACATCGTGTCGTGCAGGGTCCGTTCGCGCCGGCGCCGGTCGGCGTCGTCCGCCAGGTTGGCGGCGACATAGACGCTGACTTCGGATGGACGGATGCCCATCATGCCGGCGCAGATACGGTGCTGCGCCAGGCGCTGGCCCATGTGCCGGGCCTGTCCGCTGTAGCCCCGGCGCTGGCCGTTGACCGTGAATTCGAGGTAGTAAAGCCCGGGCCCGTGCGTGCGCGGGTCGCCCGGGGCCCGGTCAAGCGGGGCGATCAGCGCATAGGCCGGCTGCAGTGCGGGCGGCATGCGTCCCACTGCCGCGGCGATGGTCGGCGGCACCTCCCCGTCGCCGTCGCCTTCATCGGGACCCGGCTCGTCGCCGGCGGGCGGTTCGAGCAACGGCAGCGGCTCGAACACCGGCGCGCGGTAAGGCCAGCCACCGCCATACACCGGCACGGGGCGGAATTTGCGGGCGGGACGGGCACGGCCCCGTCCCATTGGGCGGCCGCCCTTGGGCCGCCATTCGAACTCCATTGTCTCAAACATGCAGCACCTCCATCAGTTGTCCGATCGAGCGGGCGGCATAGGCCACCTCCTGTGCGCTGTGGTCAGCCCGCAGCAGCAAAGTGAGGACCGGCCTTGCCGGTGTTCCCTGCAACAGCACTTCAATACCTGCCAGCGATAGTTCGCCCTGCAACGCCTCTCCATCGCACAAGGGCGGCAGCACGACTCGCTGGACCGGGAAATCGCCGCCCATGCAGGCGATCCCGAAACCGGCAAGGATCGCCTGCAGTTGCGCAATCCGTTCACGCAGCCGTTCGCGCAAGACCCGTCCCAGCCTGCGGTTGGCCTCCAGAGCACAGCGGCCGGCTGCAACCGCGGCCACCGATGGCGGGCTGCAATGGACCCGCGTTTCGCTGGCTGCCATGAAGCCGCCCAGTAGCTTGCGCGGCCCCGCGAGAACCGCCAGCGGTGCTCCGAAACCCTTGGCCATCGAGGCGCCCGCCAGTACCGACGCGCCGCCAAGGCCATGCTCGGCCACCGATCCACCGCCATCCAGTCCCACTACGCCAAGCGCCTGGGTATCGTCCAGCAGCAGCAAGCCGCCGAATGAATCGGCAATGTCGGCATACGCCGCCAGCGGCGGTGCGGCGGCATCGCCCGGCGTATAGCCATCCGACAGGATCACCGGCCTGCGCCCTGCTTCCCGCCAGCGCCGGGCAAATGCCGCGGCCTGGGACGCATTGCCGTGGCTGAAGCATTGCAGCGGCACCCCTTGTGCGCCGGCACGTTCGGCACCCCAGCGCGCCACCGGATATGCCGCGCTGTCCACCAGCAGCGCAACCCGTGCCGCGGCCATCCAGCCAAACAGGTCCCAGAACAGGTGCAGGCTGGAGGTCAGCAGGCAGGCCGCCTCGCAGTCCATCAGCCGCGCCAGGCTGGCGCCCAGCTCCGTTTCTCCCGGCACCGGTTCCAGCGCCGCCGGCTTCCCCAAAGTCAGCTCGTCCCAGGCAGGCAGCGATTGCGCGGCGTGCCGCATGCCCAGGTACAGCGCGCTGGTGAAATCGGCGCGCACCGCCGCCTCACGCCGTGCGCGGCATGGCCTCCAGCCGCTGCCGCAGCAACACCGACGGCATGCTCGCCTCCAGTTTGGGATTGGCGATTTCCGAGGTCAGGTCGACACCGGTCACCGCCCTGTACGCGTGCATATAGCCTTGAGCTTGCGGACGCCAGAAGCGCGCCCATGCAAAGGCCTCGGTCGGGTCGTACACGTCGCTCCAGTGGGTGTACCGGATCGACAGCAGCAGCTGTTCGCCGAACATGGCCAGGTCGCGGAAATGCGCGATGCTGGTGTCGCTCCAGCCCTGCACCTTCTTCATCGCGTCGACGCGGTCCATCCACGGCTCGGGATGGGCCACCATCAGCCGGGTCGGCAGGAATTCGCGGAATTCGGGGCGCGCCAGCATCCATTGCTGCATCAGCATTTCGATGCGCGCGGTGGACGGCAGGTCGCCGAACTGGTTGTGCGCTCCCTGAGACAGGATCAGGTGTACCTCCTTCAGCGCGTTCAGGATCGGGAAAGCGTCGGCCTTCACCGTGGTGTCGTCGTCCTGGCGGTAAAACGGCATCAGCTGGCGCAGCAGGTTGTGGAAGGCCTCGACGAACTTGGAGCGGCTGTCGGCCGGGCGGAAATCGCGCACGGCCTTGCCGTCCAGGTGGATGCCGTAGTGGTGGTCGTACTCGTAATTGCGGCGCACCACGCTCAGGCGGTGCTGTTCATCCTGCACATAACCCCACAGCAGGTTGTTCAGGGGCCGCAGCATGTCCACTTCCATATTGGCCAGCGGGTCGAGTCCGTTGCCATGGGCCGGCGAGCGCACGTTCTGGAAGCGGCGCGTGATCGCGTTCATGGTTTGCACCAGCATGCCCTCTTCCTGCCAGTAAGACCAGATCAGCTCCATCATGCAGGGATTGACCAGGCGGTCGCGGATGAAACCCGCGCACAGTTCGGCGTCGTGGTGGTCCTTGTGGTCCATGTGGATGCGCACGTCCGGCAGCTTGCTGCGGATCAGGGCCAGGTAAGGCAGGATGCGGGTTTTCGGGTCCAGCGCGGTCAGGTAGCGCTTGACCAGTTCGTCCTCCAGCTTGTGGTCGCCCGGCAGGTCGCGCCGGTCCAGGTAATCGGCATCTTCCTGGGGGCGGAAGGCGTACGGTGTGCGCAGCACGCCGCAGTTCACCATCACAAACGCTTCGGTGGCGGCCTTCAGCACCCGGTAGGAATCGGAATCGCTGAAAGGCAGGGTGCGCCGTTTCTCCAGCAATCGGAACGCGCGCTCCTTCTCGTCAAAGCGGCCGCGTTCAAATTCCGGCACGTCGCCGCCGGCATCGTTGCAGAACAGGTGGTCGATGAACAGCTTGTAGGTATTGAAGGACAGCGCTTCGGCACTGTTGCGGATCAGCGTCCAGTGCGCGAGCACGGGACGGAATTCTGCTTCCGTGCGTGAAGCCTGGGTGGTGATCGTGCCGCTGACCTGCGTCGCATTGCCTTCGTCGACGATCACCGGCTCCGATGCGCGGTAATGGGCCGCATCGTTCGGGTCCGGCGTAACGCCATCCGGTTCCAGCGCGGCCATATAGATGTTGAGCGCCACCTCGGTCGTGCCAACGGCGTTCAGTCGCATGCTCGACTTGACGCCCTTGGGCGCCTGGCTCTGCAACGGAGGCTCCGGAACGTAGTACATGCCCGCCATTGGATTGGACTGGACTTCGCCACAGCGCGCCACCGATACCCAGACGGTGTCGCCGACCAGACCGTGGGGCCGGTCCTGGTTGTCGCCGTTGGCGAAGAACACCGGGTCGAGCCGCAACTTCGGATCCAGGACGAATTCGGTTTCGCCGCGCGTGTCAGTGCTCAGGATGTCGACCCGGTTGAAGCGCACGAAATCGTCGTCGAAGGGCGTGACGTTGTTGTAGGCGACGTAATAGGTGCCGATCTCCAATCCGTCGAAGCGCGCATGCCCATTCGGGCCGGTATGAGTCGGCCGCAGCACGGGCCAGGCAGCCATCATCTTGCGCGCCTCTTCCGGCGTGCCCTTGCCTTCATTGAGCAACTGCAGCTGCTTCAACTGGGCATCGGAGGGCTGCACCAGCAGCAGGTGCGCATGCACCACCGGGACCCAGCGATCGTCCGAGATCCGGGCCCGCACGTTGATATCGATCTTGCCGCTTTTGCCTGCGGCCGCCGCACTCGTTTTCGTCATGATGGAACTCTCCTCAAATATCAGTCAAGGTATTGCGAAGGGCCCAGTGCGTGAGCAGGCGCCCCAGCAGGATGCTTTCGTGTTCCGGGCTCAGGATGCCGTCCGCGCGCGCCTGGCCGATCACGGCGAATACCAGCACCGGCGAAGCGTCGTACATGCGCTCAGGCTTGCGCTGCCACAGCCGGAATAGCAATGCCAGGTAGGCCGGCTGCCGCTGGTCCACCTGCAGCGCCTGCGGCAGCGAAGCCCCCCGCAGCAGGGCCGGACGGTGATTGGCCAGCAGGCCGGCCAGCGCCGGCATCGAATCGCGCAGGGCCATCAGCAATTGCCGGTCGGCTTCCGGCACGCCATCGAGGGGATAGTAGGATTCCCACAAGCGCGCCATGCGCTGCCACTGCGGATGCGGATAAAGCCGCTCGCCCATCGCGCAGCTCAGGAGCACCCGGATCCAGGGCACCGGATGCGGGTCGTCGATGTTGATGCGGAAGACGAAAATGCGCGGCAGGCTGACCACGCCGATCAGGCCATGGGTGGCAGCCACGCCGACCCTGCCCAACGACCAGAAGTCGGCGACGATCTCCGAAATCCAGCGCTCCCACAGCTTCCACACCTGGGCCGGCCCGGTGGCGCCGGACTGCAGCGATTGCAGGACCGGGCGCAGCGAGTTCACAAGGTCCAGCAGCGCGGCGCCCTGGTGCCCCACCTCGTGGAACAAGGAGGACGCGATGCTGGCGCCCACCATGCGTTCGCGCGGCACCCGGATGATGGCGACGGGATTGTCGCCGCCACCCGGCAGCCGGGTGCGGGCCCTGCGGATCGCCGCCCCCGGTCCGCGATCGAGGTAGCACACCACCGGCGGCGGCGTGTAATAGCCGCCGCGCAGGGCCAGGGCGTCAGCCGAAGCAACGTCCAGCCCCGCCAGCCATACGCCGTTGCGATGTTCGCTGCGCTGCGTCACCACGTCGTTGAACATGTCGAACTGGATCAGCGCCGCATTGAACTTCATGCGCAGGAAGGTGAAGCGGCGCTGGGCCTGCGCCGGGCTGGCGCGCCGCCCGGCAGGGCTGCGCAGCCAGTGCAGGAAGCCGCGCACCATCGCCCGCAGCTCGCGCCGCCCCGCCACCAGCTGGCGCTCGATGCCGATCTGCGCCCGCGGCAGCAAGGCTGCAGCCGGCACCATCGGCTCGATCAGGGCGAATGGCAGCACGCGGGCCAGGCGCGTCAGCAAGGACCGCGCCTCCTGCGCCAGCATCCAGGCGGCGTACGGGCTCATTTGGCTCAGGCTCCGTACAGGACGATTTTGCGGCCCTGGCGCACCCAGCGTCCGGCGTTGCCGTGCATTGCGCCGGCCATGCCGCCCGCGCCGCGGCCTGCAGCTCCCTGCTGGCCGCCCTGCTGCCCGGCCCGTGCCAGCAGGCCCGGCGCGTGCTGGCGCACGGCCGCCGTCGCCGCCTGCATGGCGATCTGGCGCGGGTCGCCGCCCCGCGCCTGGGCCGCGCGATTCACCGTGTCGGCAGCCACCTTCACGAAGGTGCGGGCGCCGTCGAATTCACGGTCCTCGCCCGACATCTCGCCTTCCGCCTCCAGCCCGAGGGCGCTGCCGGCAGCCGATGCCAGGCCGCTGCCGATCTTGGCGCCCAGCGGACCGCCGAAGTAGCCGCCGATCGCGCCGCCTGCCAACGGCAGCGCTTTCTTGGCCACGCCTTTCAGGGCGCCGCCGATGGCCTTGCCGACCGGCGAGCGGATCACATTGCCGGCGAACGATGCCGCCTTTTTCAGGAAGCTGCCCAGGAACTGCTCCAGTTCCGCTTCATTGGTCACCGACAGCAGTTCGCTGGCCAGTTCCATTTCCTCGGCTTCGGTCAGCATCCCTTGCTGGCCCATTTCGCCGCCCCATTCCGATTCGCCAAACTCATACTCGCCTTCATAGGAAGTTTCGTTGCCGAATTCCAGGGTGGTACGGTCGATGTCATGCATGATTAGCCCCCTTTGATGTGATGCTGCGGATGGTGGAACGGGATGCCGTTCCATGATGGATACGATGGCGGGAAGCAGCCCCGGTGCATACTGCTTGGCCGCGATGTTCAGCGCGGCGCGCCGCACCTGGCGCGGATCGCCGCGCGCGGCCTGCCTCGCGCGGCGGGCGGCCAGTCCGGCAAAGCGCATGAACTGGCGCGCTGTTTCGAATTCGCGGTCTTCGGCGCTCAGGCCTTCCAGCTCCATGCCGAGCATGCGGCCGGCTTTGGGCCCGGCCGCCAGCACCTGGTCGGCAAGCCTGGGCAGCACGCCGTCCAGGCCGGGCGCCACATGGCGGAACCAGGCCGGCAGGCGGCCCTCGCGGCGCGCCGCCAGCAGTTCGGCTGCTTGCGGCAGGCTTTCATCGCGCCAAGCTGCCTGTGGCGTCGCCGGCGATAGTTCCAGTTCCGGCCGATAGCTGAGCAGACGGTCCATGCTTTCTCCAATACCTAAACCATGCAGGGAGTATTGCAAGGCGTGTGCCAGCGCCGCCCCCTCGGGTGGCGCTGGCCGCGGCGAAAGCGGTTTCGGGAAATGGCGAAAAACGGGGAAGCGGGGCGAAGCCGGCTTCGCCCGTTGGGATGATCAGGCGGCGACAGCCACCGTCAAGGTGGCGACATAGCCGTCGGTGACATTGCCGCTGATAGTGACAAGTTGCAGCGAGTAGCCATCGCTGAAGATATTGTCGGTGGCATAGCTGATGCGCGCCAGGTTGCTTGCGGAGCTGCTGTAACCCGAGGTGGCATAGACTTCGTTCAGCGTCGCCATCGGGAAGGTGAATTGCGAAGTCTTGATGCGGTTGGAGGCGCTGGTGCTTTGCGCCAGGCTGCGATACACCTCGAAATGCACGTGCGGCATGCGGCCGTCATAGCACCCGGGGAAGATGGTGGTGAACGACAGGTCGCCATTGGCGTCCGCACCCTGCACCCCGCGCAGGTAGTTCTGGTCCGTCACGCCGCTGGAATACAGGGAGTAGCGGCCCTCGCGGTCGCAGTGCCACAGGTAGACCGCGAATTCGCCGGCTGCGCCGCAGCTGTTGTTGGCGTTGACGATCTTCAACTTGATCGTCAGCGGGATGCCGGCGGCCGTCCCGCTCGCGCCATTGAAGCTGCTGCGGATGTCGCTGCGCACCACGCCGGTTTGCGTCAGCACGTTGACGATGCCGCTGGCATTGCTGTTGGTGCCATCGCCCGGATACGGCCCGCCGGTTTCTTCCGGAATGACGGTGCAGCTTCCGCTCGTGGTGCCGGTGCTGCCGCTGCCCGTGCTGCTGCCGCTGCTGGAACTGCTGCTGTCGGTGCTGGTGCTGTCCGAGCCGCCGCCGCAGGCAATCAGCGGCAGCGTGGCCGCGCCGGCCAGCAGCCACCGCAACGAGCGGCGGCGGGTGCTGCCCATGTTCATCATTGCTTCCAGGTCTGCGGCCAGGCCGTGGTCATGCGCGTCCATAGGGTTCTCCTTTTTATGCCGTGGTATTAATCAGGTTGCCGCTGCTGCCCGCCTGCGGCAGCTTGTCCGCCAGCGCCTGCAGGAAGCTGGCCAGCTTGGACTGCGAATCGCTGTTGTCGGCGCCGAGTGCGGACAGCAGCGATGAGAACGAAGTCTCCAGCGACGAAGCATCACCGCTTTCCGGCGCGTCGCTTTGCAGCGAGGAGATCAGGCTTTGCAGGTCTTCCGCCAGGCGGCCGGGACCGCCCGGGCCGCCCGGACCCTCGCCCTGCGCGCCGCTGACGTTGTTGGCGCCGTTTGCCTCGCCCTGCTCGTGCAGGGATGTCATCAGCTCCTGCAGGAAGCTGCCCAGGGCAGATGCCGCGCTGTCCTTGTCGGTGGAGGCAACGTCGGTCACGCCCAGCGATTCCAGCGCCGAGCCGATCGCGTTGACGAAACCGCCCTCGCCCGGCGGCGGACCGGGCGGCGGTGGCGGCGGCGCCTGGCGTGCCTGGTCGCTGCCGCCGGTGGAAAGCTGGCTGGTGTAGCTGCTGTAGCTGATCGAATTAACGTTCATTGAAGCCTCCTTGTTGTCGACGCGCCTTGCGTTCGTCCAGTTGCTTGCGCTGCTCAGGCGTCAGCAGGGCCAGCACCTTTTGGTGGGTACGGATATGGGCCAGTGCCAGGTTGGCTTCCGCTTGCGCTGCGGCTTGCACCAGCTTGGCGGCAGCTGCGTCGTCGAATTTCTCGGCGTCGCGCATCTCATGCAGGGCGCGCATCGCCTTGTCGTGGGCGCGCTGCTGTTCGCGCAGATAAGGCGCTTGGTTGTGCATCAGCTGGAACAGCTTGTCCTCTTGGCTTTCCGACAATTCCAGTCCATGCAGGAATGGCAAGCCACGCCCGCCAAAGCGGCCGCCAGGGAATTCGCCGCGTGGGCCTTCACCCCGGGGGCCAGCCAGCGGCGGATGGTCGCCTTCCGGCGCCAGGCCTTCTTCTGCACGGGCCAGCAGCGGCAGCGCCATGGCGGCGGCCAGCAGCAGCTGGATCAATTTGCTTTTGTTCATTGTGAATCTCCAGTGGTGATGGTGAGATTCCATTCTCTGGCTACAGCCTGTAAAGCGCCGTAAGTAGCAGGTAAAAACGTGTAAAGATGGAAGAACGCGGCAGGAACGATTTGTTATCATGGACCCCATGAACAAGGTCCTATTGATTGACGATGACGTCGAGCTGGTCGGGATGTTCCAGGAATACCTGGCACAGGAAGGCTTCGAGGTCAGCACCGCCCACGATGGCGAAACCGGCACTTCCTCCGCATTGACGGGGGCATTTGCCATTGCGGTACTCGATGTGATGATGCCGCGCATGAACGGCCTCGAAACGCTGCGCCGCATCCGCGCCGTGAGCCAGATGCCGATCCTGATGCTGACCGCGCGCGGCGACGATACCGACCGCATTGTCGGCCTTGAACTGGGTGCGGACGATTACGTCACCAAGCCATGCACGCCTCGCGAGCTGACGGCACGCATCCGGGCCATCCTGCGCCGCACGCAAGCGGTGCCGGATACCGGCTCCGGGCCGCTGGTTGTCGGCCAGCTCACCATGTGGCCCGAGCAGCGCCGCGCGGCCTGGGGCGGCCTGCCGCTGGAGCTGACCAGCACTGAATTCAACCTGCTCGAGGTGTTGGCGCGCAATGCGGGCAAGCCGGTGAGCAAGAACGTGCTGTCCGAACAGGGACTGGGGCGTCCGATGGCGCGCTTCGACCGCAATATCGACGTGCATATGAGCAGCTTGCGCCACAAGCTGGGCTCCATTTCGGACGGACGCTCCTGCCTGCAAACCGTGTACCGCCTCGGCTACCAGTTGATCCGGGAGTAAGCCGTGGGCCGCCTGTTCTGGAAGTTCTTCTTTTCGATCCTGCTCGCCCAGGTCGCGGCCACCGCCGCAATCGGCGGCGCCATCTGGCTCAAGGCGCGCGCGGCTGCCGAAGCGCGGCCGTCGGATATCGAAACCGGCCCGCCGGCGGAAATGTCGATCGAATCCGCTGCTGCCACCCTGGCCTTTGGCGGCACCGGCGGCCTGCGCCAGCTATTGGAAAACATGCCGCGGCACCGCGTGTATGCCGTCGGCGATGACGGCAAGGAGCTCCTGGGGCGCATCACGACACCGAGCATGCTGTCGGAAGCGCACAAGATGCTGGCCAGCCCGGACCCGCGCGGCGTGCGCCAGGTGACCGCGCCAGACGGCCAGCGCTACCTGCTGTTCCTGCCTTCGCGGCGACACCAGGGGGCGCTCGACGCCCCCGACTCCCGTACCCTGCTTGCAGGATCGGGCATTCCCGGCCTCGACCCGCGCGCCTTCCGCCGCCAGGACGGTCGCCGCCCTTCGGGGCCTCAGCCCGATGGCCCCCGCAGTGCGCGCGCCCCTGCGGAAACGCAGTACCCCGCGCCGCCACCAGGCGCCGAGCCTGGCCCAAGGCCGGGTACAGGCGCCGGACCGGTTGCAGGCCAAGGCCCAGTTCCAGCCGCAGGTCCGGGCGCCGGCCCAGGCGCCGAACCCGGCCGCGGCGACCCTGGCGGTCCCCCGCCCCGCTTCCGCCCCTTGACGCCTTTCATCCCCATTGGCGCCGCCGTGCTGGCAAGCCTGTTGTTCGCTGCATTGCTCGCATGGTATTTCGCGCGTCCCATCCGCGCTTTGCGCCAGGCCTTCGACGCGGCAGCCAGCGGCGACCTCTCGCCGCGCTTCACCGCCAAGCCACGCGCCGGCGGCGACGAGCTCACTACCCTCGGCCGCGATTTCGACCGCATGACCAGCCGCCTGCGCAGCTTGCTGGATGGCCAGAAGAACCTCCTGCACGACGTCTCGCACGAATTGCGCTCCCCGCTGGCGCGCCTGCAGGCAGCCATCGGCCTGGCCCACCAGCAGCCCGAGAAGGCTGCAGCGTCAATGGAACGGATCGAGCGCGAAAGCGTGCGGATGGACAAGCTGGTCGGCGAACTGCTTACCCTGTCGCGCCTGGAAGCGGGGGCCTTCGACGCACCGAAGCAGGAATTCAGCATCGGCGAACTGCTCGACGACATCCTGCAGGATGCGCAGTTCGAAGCAGCCAGCAACGGCCGCGCTGTGCAGTTCAGCAGCACCGCCGATGCCCAACTGACCGGCCAGCCTGAACTTCTGGCGCGCGCCATCGAAAACGTCGTCCGCAACGCCATCAAGCACAGCCCCGCCGGCGGCAAAGTCGAAGTGGAAACCGCGCTGGACGCGCGCTTCATCCGCATCCGCGTCATGGACAGCGGCCCTGGCGTGGCGCAGGAAGACCTGGGGAAAATTTTCCAGCCCTTCTACCGCAGCAGCAGCACGGAAAAGGACGTGGATGGACATGGACTGGGGCTGGCAATCGCCCAGCAGGTGGTGCAGCAGCACGGCGGCCGCATCGCCGCCGCCAATCGGAGCGGCGGCGGGCTTTGTGTGGAGCTCTCGCTCCCTTTGCTCAATGCCTGACGCTTAAGCCTTCGGCAGGGTCACGCCATGCTGGCCCTGGTATTTGCCGTTGCGGTCCTTGTACGAGGTTTCGCAGATTTCGTCGCTCTCGAAGAACAGCACCTGGGCGCAGCCTTCGCCGGCATAGATCTTGGCCGGCAGCGGGGTGGTGTTCGAGAACTCCAGCGTCACATAGCCTTCCCACTCGGGTTCGAACGGGGTCACGTTGACGATGATGCCGCAGCGCGCATAGGTCGACTTGCCCAGGCAAACGGTCAGCACATTGCGCGGAATGCGGAAGTATTCAATGGTACGGGCCAGCGCGAAGGAATTCGGCGGAATGATGCAGACATCGCTTTTCACGTCGACGAAGGAGTTCGAATCGAAGTTCTTCGGATCGACAATGGTGCTGTTGATGTTGGTGAACACCTTGAATTCGTCGGCGCAGCGAATGTCGTAGCCGTAGGAGGAAGTGCCGTAGGAAATCACCTTGCGGCCGTCCACGGCGCGTACCTGGCCGGGCTCATACGGCTCGATCATGCCGTGTTGTTCCGCCATGCGGCGTATCCATTTGTCGCTTTTAATCGTCATCGCAGGTGCTTTCTGGTTTAAATAATGGTGCGGATTTTACATCAGGCGCGCATGCGCTGGGGCGCCTCGCCGGCCTGAAGCTCGCTGCCCAGCATCTGGCGAATCAAATCGCGTGTCATTTCAGCCGCAAGGCGCGGCATCTCCATCGGGAACAGGTGGGAACCGCGCATCATGCGGAAGTTGCGGCCAACCAGCTTGCGGGTGTGCTCCAGGCCCGCCTGGCGGTTCTCCATCGAGTTATCGCCCGCCACGTATGCAATGGGCACGGGGAACTGGCCTCGCACCAGCGTGCCGATATGGTGCGGCAGGGTGCGGTAGATGGCGGTTTCGGTTTCGCGGCTGAAGCGCAGCTGCACGCCCTCAGGGTGCTCGACCAGGCCATGCTCCAGGTAATCCTGCAGGACGCCGGGCGCCCAGGCGCCGAACATTTCCTTGCTGGCGAAGTGGCGCAGCGCTTCCTTGTGGCTGGACCAGACATTGCGGCGCTTGATCGAAAAGCGTGCCGGCGAGTAGCGGTCGGAGAAACGGGTGCCCTTGAACAGGCGCCATACATTGGCGCGCCAGCCGGCAACGACCGGGGAGTCGAGCATGACCACGCAGCGCACCAGCTCCGGGCGCTTGGCGGCAGCCATCAGGCTGAGCAAGCCGCCCAGCGAGTGGCCGACCAGGATCACCGGCTCTTTGCGATAACGGGATTCCAGCTCATCGATCAGTTCCTCGACCAGCCTGGCCCAGCCATCTTCCACCGGGTAGCGCGGGTTATGGCCATGCATATCGAGCGCCTGTACTTCGAAATCCTGGCCGAGGTACTCGAAGAATTGGCGGTAGGTCCCTGCCGGGTAACTGTTCGCGTGAGCGAAATGGACTTTCGGTTTCGTCATTTACTTATACTAAAAGCAATGGCAACAAGTGTTTCGTGCAAAGCATGTAATTATCGCTCAGGATGCCCGCCCATGCCAGTCGCTACAACTTTGAAATATGTCCAAATAGCAATAGAATGATTGCCTCGTATACAACGTAGCGCAAATCCGATGCTCATCGTCCCCGTAGAAAACCGGCCAGACTGGAAAAATCCGCCCGTTGCGACCCTGCTGCTCATCCTCATCAACGTGCTGGTCTTCTTTTTCTATCAGGGCAAAGACCCGCAACGGGTGGAGCAGGCCTATCGCTGGTATGTGGAATCGGGCCTGGTCGAACGCGAGCAACAGCCGTTCCGCCAATACCTGAGCCGTAACGACCCAGAATTACAGGAAGCGCTCGATGCGGCAGGTGGCGAGGGCAAGCAGCAGCGGCGCGACTTGCAGTTCCAGCATGCGGCCTACGACAAGGAATTCGCCCAGGCTTTGCATCAGGAGTTGGACAGCGACCCGGAGTGGCGCGAAGACCGCAGCCGGTTCGAGCAATTGGCCAATTCTGTCAGCACCCGGGCGTATGCCTTCAATGCCGGGGAAGCGCGCTGGGATACCTGGATCACCAATATGTTCCTGCACGGGGGCTTCGGCCACCTGCTGGGGAATATGGTATTCCTGTTCCTGTTCGGCTTTGCCCTGGAAATCGCGATCGGACGCGGTGTTTTCCTTTTGCTCTACCTGTGCAGCGGCCTGGGCGGCACCTTGTTGTTCTGGATGTCGGAGCTTGGCACCGATCACAGCGCTGTGGGTGCGTCGGGCGCGATCTCGGGCTTGATGGGCATGTACATCGCCTTGTATGGCCTGAGAAAAATTAACTTCTTCTACAACGTGATCTTCTTCACCGGACAGGTGCGGGCACCGGCGCTCATCGTTTTCCCGATCTGGGTCGGCTATGAACTGATTGGGGCAAGCAACGGCAATGACGGGATTGGACACTGGGCGCATACGGGAGGGCTGTTGTTCGGCTTCGTGCTGCTTGCGCTCTGGATGCGCCTGGGCCTCAAGTACAACCGCGATTTCGTCGAGAAGATCGACCACGACGCCCCGTTCAAGTCCGCATTGGCACGGATTCAGGAGCTGGTCGTCAAGATGAAGCTGGATGAAGCGCGGCGGGCCGCCGTGCAGTTGGTAAAGGCGCATCCGCACGATTCGCGCGGCTGGCGCGCCTTGTATGGCGTCGTGAAAATCTCTCCCGCGAGCCGGGAATACCATGAGACAGTCCACGCCTTGTTCAAGCAGGCCGGCAAGGCCGCGCGCGACCCGGCGCTGCAAGAACTTATCGAGGAAGTGGCGCACGAATACACCGGCAGCGGCGCCGAAAAACCCGCCCTGACGGAATCGGTATCGCTCCTGCTCGCGCAGCGCCTCGGCCGTGTCGAACATATCAAGCCGCTCTCCGTCCTGGCCGACCGCCTGCTGGAACGGCAATGCCGGCACGAAATGATGCCGAGAATTTTGCAGGCCGTGGCCAACCTGTCCGCCAAGGCGCAACTGCCGGCGCAGGCGCAGCGCTACCGCGAGCAGTTAAAAGAGCGCTTCCCCGATTCCGAAGAAGCGCGCCAGTTGGCCGCTCACACGGTGGCCTGACCCATCTGCCCCAGCGACAGGATCACCTTGCGGTAGTTCTCGACCTCGCCGGCGATGGCATGGCCAGCATGGTGCTTGAGCAGGAAATCGAGGATCATGACGGCCTTGCCATCCTCGCGCAAGCCTTCCGAGTAGATGCGCGCCAGCAGATAGTAGGCCGCCGGAAGCTCGTCGCTCGTTGGCGCCTCCTTGTGCAGCATGCCGATCAGCGCAATCGCCGGCTTGAACCGCTTCTGCAGGAAATACTCTTCCGCCAGCGCCCGCCGCAAGGCGATGCTTTTCGGCTTGTAGCCTGGCACCACCTGGCATGCCGCCTCCAACACTGCGGTCATGCGGCTCTTGCGCTGCATGTCGAGCAAGGCCTGAAGGTAACGCTCCGTGTACAGCTGGACGCGGTCCGGGTCGCCGCGCGATTGGCAGAGCAGCTTGTGGTGATACTCCAGCACTTGCAGGTCGTTCGGATAGTCGGCAACCATGCCGGCCATATGCTTCAGCGCATCCGGGTAACGGGATTCCCGCACAAGGATCACCGCACGGGCCAGTTCCAGGGCGCGATTGTCCAAAGGCGCGGCCGCATGATCGTCGTCGGGCTGGATGCCCAGGTCTTCGTGGTGCTGGAACAGCAGGTATCCCATCATCGCGCCCATAACCATGTTGAAATAGGCGGTGGTGGCAACGAAGATTGCGATGAGCAGGTAGGGATAGTGCTCCGCCAGGTGCTTGAGTGTCCCGGCAGGCATCAGCGCGATCGCCTGTTCCGGCCCTTGCGCGGTAATGAGCAATACCAGGAGCAGGCCGAGATAGGACCAGCCGATACGGGCTGCCAACTGAATGACCTGGATGGGATCGAGGGCGTCCCGCAAGGTCCCGTGGATCGCCAGCAGCATGATGCTGGCCGGCAGCAAACCCGACAGGCAGACGATCAGGACGAGGCCCAGCAAGCCGAATTGCCCGACACAGCCGACGATGATGCCGTAAGCCACCATCAGCCCGAACATCTTGAGCGTCGTTGGATTGCCGTCGAATAGCTCAGAAATTCCTGGCGGCTTGGCCCGGCCCTGGCTGCAGAATTCGATGACGCGCAGGCTTTGGCGGACGGCCAGCGCAACGACTATGAAAATCGGCAACAGGATCAGGATGCTGTTCGTGACAAACAGCTTCGCCGATGCGCTGGCCAGGCCGGCGAGCAAGGCGAGGAAAATCAATCCATTCATCGCGAACGGATAGGCGAAGAAACGGGGCATCTGCGACCAGAACGATGGCAGCGCATTGCCGACGCCGAGATAGCGCATCTTGCCGGTGCACATCGTGCAATACAGCGAATGGGTCGCCTGCGGGGCGGCCGGAAAACATTCCTGGCACAGGAGTGTGCCGCAAGCCACACAATTCCAGTTCGCTGCCCTGTCCGCGTGATACACGCAATAATCTGTTGCCACGATGCAGCACCTTCCGCTCGAACAATAATGAAATAGTAAGATGATAACATTGATTTGTAGCAATTACCACATCAACGTTGTCATAAAGCACATCCTGTTGCCGTTAGCGTCCGTACCAGTAGCGCGGATGCTGCGCGCGCCATGCAGTGACGTCCACCCGGTCGCCGAACGCGAGCGTCACGGCGCCGGCTTCATCGGTGCGCCAGATAGCGGCGCCCATGTCCACGTATCGTTGCAGCACGTCGGCACGCGGATGGTGGTATCGGTTGCGGTATCCCAGCTGAAAAACTGCGTGCTGCGGCTGTACCGCCGCCAGGAAGCCGGGTGTCGATGAGGTGCCACTGCCATGGTGGGGAACAAGGAGCACATCGGCACGCAGCTTTTCCGGCACCGCCGCCACCAGCGCTGCCTCCTGTGGAGCTTCGATATCGGCGGGAAGCAGCAAGCTGGCGGTCCTGGTCGTCATGCGCAAGGTGCAACCGCGGGCATTGGGCTTCAGGCTCGGGTCGCCATAACTGGCGGCCGACGGCTGCAGCAATTCAAAGCGGATGCCGTCCCACTCCCATTGCTGCCCCGCCATGCAATGCGCGTGCCGCGGCGATGCCGCCGCGATCGGGTGCCCGGCTGGCAGCGATGACAGCACCCAGCCGGTACGAATGTCGCGCAATACCGCCAGGGCGCCGCCGGAATGGTCAGTATCGCTGTGGGTGACGATCATGCCGTCCAGCGCGTTGATGCCGCGCGCCCGCAGGTAAGGAAGGATCACCCGGTTGCCGCCGTTGGTTTCCGGCGTGTAGGCCGGACCGGAGTCGTACAACAGGCGGTGCCCGCCGGTCTCGATCAGTATGGCCATGCCCTGTCCTACATCGAAGGCGATCGCGCGCAATTCGCCGGCCGGCGGGCTCGTTGGCTGCGCGGATAGCAACGGTAGCCAGCAGGCCAGTCCCAGCCAGCGCAAAGGCCATCCGCGTGGCGCCAGCATCCAAGCGGTTCCGGCGAGGGCGAAAGCAAATATGGGCCAGCCTGGCGCTGGCGCCGACCAGACCGCCAGTGGCTGGGCGGAGAGCCATTGCAGCATGTCGAGCAACGCTTCCAGCAGCCAGTGCGCGCATTGCAGCACTGGCGCCGCCAATAGACTCGGCAAGACGCTCCCGGCGAGAGCCAGCGGGGTGACCAGCAGGCTGATGACAGGGATTGCGATGGCGTTCGCCAGTGGGCTGATCACGGAAACTTGGGAAAACAGCAGCATCGTCAGGGGGACAAGGCCGACCGTCACCGCCAGCTGCGTCACGGCCGCAAGGCGCAGGTTCTCGCGCAGGCGAGCGAACCATGCTGCATGCCACCCGGCGCCGGGCGGCAAAGCGCCGCCGCCGGGCATCGCCGATGCGAATTCGCCGTGGGACGGCGCGGTACCTGCATGCGACATCCGGCCCACCGTCGCGTACAGGATCGCAGCGACTGCACCAAACGACAGCCAGAATCCCGGCCACATCACTGCCCAGGGGTCGAGGATCACCACCACGCCTGCAGCCAATGCCAGCACGTGCGAGATTGCGGATAGCCGGTCCAGCCACACTGCCAGCGCCACCACCGCCAGCATGTACAAGGTGCGTTGCGCCGGCACCCCGAATCCGGCCAACGCCACGTATCCCCACGCGGCGAAAAACCCTGCGATCACCGCCAGCCGCGCGGAAGGCAGCAGCAAGGGCAACTGCCATTCGGGCACGAAGAACGATTTGCGCCACAAGCAGCCCACCAGCCACGCCACCAGGCCGGCAATCATGGTGATGTGCAGGCCTGAAATGGAAACGAGATGCGAAATCCCCGTTCGGCTGAACATTTGCCAATCCTGCTGCGAGATCGCGCGCTGGTCGCCCATCGCCAGGGCGGCAATCACACCGGCATAGCGCGCGTCCGGGAGCGCTGCATTGATATGTTCGCGGATGGCATGGCGGGAGCGCTCGACCGCATTGTGCGCGCTCGGGACGAAGCCGGACAGCCGTTCATTGCGGCCTTCGGCGCGGACATAGCCGGTCGCGCGGATGCCCTGCTCCAGCAGCCACAGTTCGTAGTCGAACCCGAATGGGTTGGCATTTCCGTGCGGCCTTTGCAGGCGAACTTTCAGCCGCCAGCGCTCGCCCGGCAGCAATTCGGGCGGCGGCGCGCTGCTTCCTGCGCGCGTCCCTGCGTACCAGGACAGCACAATGCGCGGCGGCACGGCCGATGGGGATTCGACGGCGAAATTGAAGCGGGTGCTGCCGTCCTGCCGGCTTGGCAGGCTGTCGATCGTGCCGACTATTTCGAAGTCGCGCCCTTCATCGGCCTTGGCCAGCTCGCTGGAGAGGGCTGCCTGGGCGACGAAGGAGGCCCACGCGAAGCCCGCCAGCGCGCCCGCCGTTGCGGCCAGCCCTGCGCGCAGCATGGCGGGAGCGCGCCGCGCCATCCTTCCGGCAGCCGCCGCGGCAAAGCATGCTCCCAGCGCGCATGCCAATTGCACGCCGGTTCCCGGCAACACTGCCTGAGCCTGGAGCCAGGCGACGCCGCCGATCAGGCCGAGGATTGCGCACCGCATCTCCCCTCCCCGGCTGGCTGGCCGGTCAGGCGGCCATCAAGGCCCGCAAGCGCGGCATCACGTCCAACGCATTTTGGGTTGTCGCCGAGGCGACAGCGGCCGGCTGCTCGCCGCGCAAGGCGGCCAGCGCTTCGCCGATCCCCGCCACCTCGGCCGGCGTGTTCACGCCCGGATGCACCCAGGAAGGGGCAATATCCGGCGCATCCGTCTCGACCACGATGGACGACAGCGGCAATTCAGCCGCCAGGCGGCGGATCTGCAGCGCGCGGGTGAACGTCAGGTTGCCGCCGAATCCAAGCTTGAATCCGGCATCGATATAGGCCTGCGCCTGCTGGAAACTGCCGTTGAATGCGTGTGCGATACCGCCCGCAGGCCCGACTTGCCGCACGTGCTTCAGGACCTGGTCCTGCGACTTGCGCACGTGGCACAGCACCGGCAATTTGAAATCGCGCGCGATCTTGAGCTGCTCGCGCAGAAAAAAGACCTGCTTTTCGCGCATATCCGGCTCGCACAGCATGGGAATGAAGAAATCCAGGCCGATCTCGCCAATCGCCACGAAGCGCGGGTCGTCCATCGCCTGCGCCACGGCCTCGCGCATGGCCCCCAGGTCGTCTTCCAACGCATGCGGCACGTAGATCGGATGAATGCCCAGCGCATAACCGGCATTCGGCGCCTGGTGCGCCAGGTCGCGCACTACGGCGAAATTGGCGCGGTCCACTGCCGGGATCACCACCATCCCCACGCCGCGTTCGCGCGCCTGCGCAGCCAGCGCCAGCGACTGGCCGCCGAACTCGTGGGCATCAAGGTGGCAGTGGGTATCGATCCACATGGCGCGGGCCTCAGGCAGGGTTCAAGCCTTCGTCAGTCAAACGCAGCATGCGGTCGCAGCGCTCGGCCAGGCCGGCATCGTGGGTCACGATGATGAAGGCCGTGCCGAGGGTGCGCGACAGTTCGAGCATCAGGTCGAACACATTCTCCGCAGTCGTGTGATCCAGGTTGCCGGTCGGTTCATCGGCCAGCACGCAGGCGGGCTGCGTTACCAGCGCCCGGGCCAGTGCCACGCGCTGGCGTTCGCCGCCGGACAGTTCGCCCGGCACGTGGGTCACGCGCTTCTCGAGCCCGACGCGGGCCAGCATCTCGCGCGCCTTCTGCTCCGCTTCGGCACGCTTCATGCGACGGATCAGCAGCGGCATCGCCACGTTGTCCAGCGCCGAGAACTCGGGCAGCAGGTGGTGGAACTGGTAGACGAAGCCCAGCTCACGGTTGCGCAAGTCGCCCCGCGCAGCCTCGTTCATCGTGGCGAAATCGCTTCCCTTCAGGACCACGTTGCCGGTGCTTGGGGTATCCAGGCCGCCCAGCAGGTGCAGCAGCGTCGATTTTCCCGAGCCGGAGGCGCCGACGATCGCCACGCGCTCGCCGCGCGCCACCGACAGGTTGATCTTTTCCAGTACCTTGACCTTGTAATTGCCCTGGGTGAAGGTCTTGCCGAGGTCACGGCAGCTCAGCACATTACTCATAACGCAGCGCCTCCGCAGGTTTGACGTTGGCCGCCCAGCGGCTCGGGTACAAGGTCGCCACGAACGCCAGCAGCACGGCCACCACGCCGATTACGCCGACATCGGACCAGTGCATGTCCGATGGCACTGTGCTGATTGTGTAGATATCCTTCGACAAGAACTGCACTCCCAAGAGGTTTTCAATAAATGGAACAATGACATCGATGTTCAGCGACACCAGCACGCCGCCGGCCACGCCAAGCGCCGCGCCAAGCAGGCCCACGAGCGCTCCCTGGATCACGAAAATCTTCTGGATCGAGCGCGGCGAAGCGCCGATCGTGCGCAGGATGGCAATATCGGCCTGTTTGTCCGTCACCGTCATCACCAGGGTCGAGACGAGATTGAAAGCCGCCACCGCCACGATCAGCGCCAGCACCACGAACATCATGCGTTTCTCAGTTTGCACCGCTGCGAACCAGGTCGCATTGAGTTTTGACCAATCCCGTACAGTCATTTCCTTCGGTATCAGCTTTTGCAGCTCGGCAGCCACTTCGGGCGCGCGATGCATGTCTTCCAGGCGCAGGCGCAAGCCGGCCGGCCCGTCCAGGCGCAGCAGCCTTTGCGCGTCCTCGATATGGATGAAGGCCATGCCGCCGTCGAATTCCTGGTGCCCGGCCACGAACACGCCGGCCACGGTGAAATTGCGCATGCGCGGCACGATCCCTGCCGGGGTCACGGTCCCCTGCGGCAGCACCATGGTCACTTTATCGCCCAGGTTCACTTGCAGGGCGCGCGCCAGGTCGATTCCCAGCACGATGCGGAACTCGCCCGGCTGCAGGTCGTTAAAACTGCCGTAACGGGTAGTCTTTGCCAGGTCGGACACATTCGGCTCCGCCCCGGGCAGCACCCCGCGCACAATGGCCGGCCGCAAGGCTTCGCCGCCGTGCGACAGCATGGCCTGGGCCTGCACGAACGGCGCAGCGCCCTTCACTTCGGGGTTGGCCTGCAGCTTTTTGGCGAGAGCTTGCCAATCAGGCAGGCTGGTGCCGCGCTCGAACACTTCAACGTGGGCCAGCACCGACAGCATGCGGCCGGTAACGTCCTTGCGGAAGCCGTTCATCACCGACAGGATGATGATCATGGCGCCTACGCCAAGCGCGATGCCGCCCACTGAGATCAGGGAAATAAAGGAAATGAAGCTGTTGCGGCTATTGCGCTTGCCCGCGCGGGTATAGCGCAGGCCGACAATCCATTCGAATGGCAGGTTTTTACTCATAACGCAGTGCCTCCGCAGGTTTCACGCGGGCGGCCCACCAGCTTGGATAAAGGGTAGAGACAAGTGCCAGGAACAAGGAAGTGACGCCGATCGAGGCGACGTCGCTCCAGCGCAGGTCGGATGGCACGGCGCTGATGAAATAGATTTGCTTGGACAGGAAGTGCACGCCAAACAGGCTTTCGATGCCGCCCACGATCGCACCGACATTCAGGGCCACCAGGACCCCGATGACGACGCCGATGGCGGTACCGGCCACGCCGACCAGCGCGCCCTGCACCACGAATATCTTCATGATCGAGAACGGCGAAGCGCCCAGCGTGCGCAGGATTGCGATGTCGGCCTGCTTGTCCGTCACCGTCATCACCAGCGTGGCGACCAGGTTGAAGGCCGCCACCGCGATGATCAGGGTCAGGATAATGAACATCATGTTCTTCTGCGATTTCACGGCGGCGAACCATCCCGAATTGAGCTTGGTCCAGTCGCGAATCACCAGCCGGCCCGGCATGACGGTGCGCAGTTCATCGGCCACCGCAGGGGCTTTCTGCATATCCTGCAGGCGCAGGCGCAGCCCAAACGGGCCGCTGACGTTGATCAGCTCCTGGGCGTCGCTCAAATGAACGAGCGCCAGCCCGGAATCGAATTCGTTGTGGCCGGCCTCAAAAGTGCCCGACACGGTGAAGGAACGCATGGTTGGCGCCATATTCGACACGGAATTGCCTTGCGCCAGCGCCAGGGCCACCTTGTCGCCTACTTTCACTTCCAGCTCGCGCGCCAGTTCCGCTCCGAGGATGATATTGAAGGTGCCGGGCTGCAGCACGTCAAGCGAACCCTCCTTCATCTGCTTGCCGATATCGGAAACCTTCGGCTCCTCGTCTGGCAGTATCCCGCGCACGATGGACGGACGCAGCAAATCGCCTCCATGCACCAGCATCCCCTGCATTTCGACGAATGGCGCGGCGCCCTTCACCTGCGGGTTGCGGGCGGCATCGGCAGCGACTGCGCGCCAGTCGCCCAGCCCTGCGCCGCTCACTTCGTAGACTTCCACATGGCCCAGCACCGACACCATGCGCTCGGTCACCACGGTCTGGAAGCCGTTGTAGACGGACAGCACCACGATCAGGGCCGTTACGCCAAGAGCGATGCCTGCCATCGAAATCGCGGAGATAAAGGAGATGAAACTATTGCGCCCATTGCGCCTGCCAGCGCGTGTATAGCGCAGGCCAACCAGCCATTCAAACGGCATTTTTAATAAATTGACACAGTAAAGCCCGCAGTTTGCCATATAAAGAGATTCCACTACAATGCCGCATGGCTTCCACGACCGTCGTACTCCCCTTCGCCTTACCGCCCGCCGAACTGGCCCCGGAACTCTCCCGCAACCTGCAGGCGCCGTCCCTTGCGGCATTACTCTCGCGCAATAGCTTGCTTAAAAAGCATGTTATTGGCGACGAAAGCCGCATTTTGCCGCACGAAGCGTGGCTGGCCCGCGAGCGAGGCGGCCTCGCCGCTGCCGTCATGCGCGGTTTTGGCCTGGCGCCGAAGGAAGGCTACTGGTTCATCGTCCACCCGGTTCACATCCAGCTCGCCCGCAACCACCTGGTCCTCGCGGATTCGCGCCGCCTGCGCCTCGACGAAGCAGATTCGCGCGCCCTGTTCGAGCTGGCCAAGCCGTATTTCGACGACCTGTTGTGGGGCGATGCCGAGACCTGGTTCATGCGCGCCGATGGCTGGCGGGGGCTCGATGCCGCCTCGCCGGATGCGGCCATGGGCAGCAACCTGGCCGACTGGATGCCTGTCGGCCCGACCGCCCTGGCCTTCAAGAAGCTTCAAAACGAAATCCAGATGCTGTGGCACGAGCATCCCGTCAATGAAGCCCGCCAGCAGCGCGGCCTGGCGCCGGTGAACTCCTTCTGGATGTGGGGCGGCGCTGATTCAGGCCCGGCTGCCACAGCCGTCGCGCCCGTCCAGGCCCTTGCAGTCGGCGCAGCCGGCGCCGCACCGTCCTGGCTGGCCGCGCTGGCAACGCCAGGCGCAAACGCAGCGCCGGACACTGCCGGCGCCGTGGTCCTGCCCCAATTGATCCCCGCCGGAGCCGGCAACGACTGGGGCGCCTGGCTGGGCGCCATGCAGCAGCTTGAACACGAGTGGTTCGCCCCCTTGCTCTCCGCCCTGCGCGATGGCCGCACAAGCGACCTGACCCTGATCCTCACCAGCCGTGAAGGCTGGACCGAAATCCGCACCAGCAAAGCCGCCTTGCGCAAATTCTGGCGCGCACAGAACCTGAAGAACCTCACGCAATGACCCGTATCGCCATCCGTCCCTGCCCGTCGCAGGAAGCCGAGCTGCTGCGCCAGGGCGGCGTCCATCCTGTGCTGGCCCGCCTGTTTGCCGCGCGCGGCCTGAACAATCCGGCAGAACTCTCCAGCGAACTGGGCGCCCTGATCCAGCCTTCCGGCCTGCTGCACATCGACCGCACTGCCGAATTCCTGGCCGACTCCATCGCCGCCGGCAAGCGCATGGTCATCGTGGCCGACTACGACTGCGACGGCGCCACCGCCTGCGCCACCGCCATTCGCGGCCTGCGGGCGATGGGCGCCAACGTGGACTTCATTGTCCCCAACCGCTTCGAGTACGGCTACGGCCTGACGCCGGAGATCGTCGAACTGACAGCGCGTGAAAAGTCCCCGGACATCATCATCACGGTCGACAACGGCATCGCCAGCATCGAAGGCGTGGAAGAAGCCAGGCGGCGCGGCATCGACGTCGTGGTGACCGACCACCACCTGCCCGGCGACAGCCTGCCCGATGCCCGCGTCATCGTGAACCCCAACCAGCCGGCCTGCGGCTTCCCCTCCAAGCACCTGGCTGGCGTGGGCGTGGTGTTCTACGTACTGCTGGCACTGCGCGCGGAGCTGCGCCGGCGCGGCGTATTCGACGCCCAGACGCAACCGAAGCTGGATTCCCTGCTTGACCTGGTTGCCCTGGGAACCGTCGCCGACGTGGTGCGCCTCGACACCAATAACCGCATCCTCGTCGCCCAGGGCCTGAAGCGCATGCGCTCCGGCCGCATGCATCCCGGCGTGGCCGCCCTGTTCCGTGTTTCCGGACGCGCGGCACGCACCGCCTCCCCCTTCGACCTCGGCTTCGCCCTTGGCCCGCGCCTGAACGCGGCCGGCCGGCTGGAAGACATGTCGCTCGGGATTGAATGCCTGCTGACGGACGATGAAACGCGCGCCTGGGAACTGGCGCAGCAGCTGAACGACATCAACCTGAAACGGCGCGAGATCGAGGCGGAGATGCAGGACGCCGCCCTGCTGCACCTGGACGATTTCCAGCCTGCCGACCGCACCACCATCTGCGTCTACGACGACAGCTGGCACCAGGGCGTGATCGGCATCGTCGCCTCGCGCCTCAAGGAACGCTTTTACCGCCCGACCATCACCTTCGCTCCTGCCGGCGACGGCATGATCAAGGGCTCCGGCCGCTCGATTCCCGGCTTCCACCTGCGCGACGCGCTGGACCTGGTATCCAAGCGCGCGCCGGGCGTGATCGACAAGTTCGGCGGCCATGCGATGGCGGCCGGCCTGAGCCTGCGCGCCGAAGCTTTCGAACATTTCTGCGCCGCCTTCGAGGCGGTTGGACAGGCCTGGCTGACCGAATCGCAACTGGAGCGCGTGGTCGAGACCGACGGCCCGCTGGAAGATGGCTGCTACACCACCCAGTTCATCGAGCTGCTCGATGGCCAGGTATGGGGCCAGGGTTTTGCCCCGCCGGTGTTCTGCGATGAGTTCCGCGTGCTAAGCCAGCGCATCCTGAAGGACCGCCACCTCAAGCTGATGCTGGAAAAGAAAGGCGTCCGCTACGACGCCATCTGGTTCGGCCATACCGATGCACTGGGAGAACGGGCCCGCGTGGCCTTCCGCCTCGATGCCAACGAATACAACGGCGTCACCCGCGTCCAGTTGCTGGTGGAGCACGCCGAATCGGCCTGATTAAGGTTTCCGGCAGTCGCAAACGCGTTCGCCCTTGTCGAAGACGATGCGCCATTTGCCTGGCGCTTCCAGCCGCCAGACGGAGTTGAAGCGGCCGGTCACCTTGCCTTGCGGGTCGCGCACCGGCCCGGATGAATGGGCCAGGGTGCCGGAATCGAGCACCTCGACCTGGTCTGGCTCCCAACTGAACGGCGCCTCCGGCTTTTCATACAGCGGCTTCCATTCCGCTGCGACGGTATCCTTGCCGCGCAAGGCCTTGGGGCCATTATAGAAAATCGCTTCATCGGCGAGGAAAGACACGAAAGCCTGGTGGTCGCGCTTGGCCATGGTGGCGGCGAAGGCGCGCTCGGTGTCGGCGACCTGCTGCTTCAACTCCGCATTGCTGGGCGGTACATGGATGCTGGTGCAAGCCGTGGTTGCAGCAAATGCCAGCAGCAGGAACATCTTTTTCATCTTGCCTCCTCGCTTGATCGGGTGGCCAAATACTAGCAAAGGAGATAACACAAGTCATCCCTTTCGCCCGTTGGCCGCGTGGACAACAAGGCATCATGCCCCA
This sequence comes from uncultured Duganella sp., assembly GCA_946482635.1. The sequence goes on along the minus strand of CAMLSG010000019.1, from coordinate 12,437 downwards.
GGTGCTGGCCTGCGCCCAGCCTTGCGCCTGCGCCTTCGCCGGGACGAACATGCACGCGAGCTTCTGCCCGCAAGCCACTGTCGCCAACCGCTCCGCGCCATAACTGCGCCAGGGCCAATGCATTCCGCCCGCCGGGCATGAATCCCCCCGCATCCTGCCTGCCAAGCGGCCCGACATGGATTCTCACGGCGCCATCGATCCGCCACAGGCGTTCGCCGAGCAGCGCCCCGGCCCCGCAGCACGCATTGCCGTTGCCAAGCGCACTGGTTTGCGCTTGCGCCAGTTGGTCCCAACGGCCGGCAAATTGTTCGATCCGGACTGGCACGCCCAGGGCATGCGACAGCTGTTCGGCGAGCGCCCGCGCCCTCAAGGGGCCGCGCCTGGCCGGGATTGAGGGCAGCGGCGTGTCTTCGAGGCGCCCCTCACGCCAAGCCGTGCAAAAAGCATCGATCGCCGGCGCCGACAGCAAATCGATGAAGGCACGTGCCGCGATGCCGCCAGCGTGGGCCACCGCCTCGGTGTAGTAATAAGGCAGTGCCCCGGATATGCCGAGCAGGCCAATGCAGCCCGGCGTGATCGCGTCGCCGTCCGCTGCCACGACATCGCTTGCCGGGAAGGCCAGGGACAGGCCATTTCGCCATTGATGCGCGCCAATCAATCCTGCCAGGCGAAAGAAGTCATAGCCCTGCGCATCCGCAACGTCTACTCCAGCACCGTGCCGCAATTCCTTGCTTTGCATCGCATGAGCTCCTCGCCTGTGTCGGCCGATACCAGCTCCAGCCGGGTAAATGTATTCATGTGCGCGCACTCGCCAAAGAAGCGGTCCATGACCTGGCCGAAAAGCAGCAGGCCGCTGCCTGCAAATGGCGCCTCATCGACGTGCAGGCGGATGTCGGTGCCCGCCAGTGGCGCCGCACGGCCTGGGCGCAGCATGGCCGCTTGCGCGTCGAGCTTGCGTACCGATTTAAATTATGGCCATGCTCGTTGGAGAGCTGTCGATAGCCTGGGTTGCCATCACCTCGCGCAGCGCACCTGCATCAAGCGGCATCTGTCCAAGCGCCAGCAGCGAGTTGAGCTGCCAGCGGCAGCCTGCGCCCCGGGCCGGTCGCGCCAGCACCTTGCCGCGTTCGCAGCAGGTCACATCGATTGAGGCGACTGCGCACGGCGGTCCGGCATGGTCGCCATGAAAGGCGATGCGCCACTCGTGGCCGGCCGGTGAGCCTTCCACGCGGCGGGCGGCCCACCCGAGATCCTCGGCGCCGCCTGCGTGGATCCGGTCTATGCTGAAGATTTCCAGCTCGGGCGGGACCGACAGCAGGTATTCGTTTTGCCGGCCATCGATCCTGACCGGCGTGGCGGCGCCAGGCTGCAGGCAAGCTCGCGCCCTCCAGCCGGCCCGCAAATGGCTGTCGCCCAGCTCCGCCAGGAGGCGCCCTGCGGGCGCAGGCAACTTCAAAGTCCACCGCCCTGCACCGTTGAAGGAGGAAAGATCCAACCGCAGGACATTAAAGCGCCCAGGGAAGATGAAATATTCGCGCAGCAGCGCCAGCCCAGCATGCGCGCCCGGTGTGCGCGGAAGCAGCGCCTCCACCGGGTCGAGGCCGGATGGCGAGAATGGCCAGTGCGCCAATGTTCGCCACTCGCCGGAGCCGTCCATGCAGGCGCACGCCAGGCAAGCCCCTCCGGCCAGCAAAGCGCTGCGTAATACGGCGCTGGACGCGGCATCGCCGTCGATAAACACGTCGAGGCCAGCGGCGGATTCGAACCCTCCCGGCCCCAGATCCACGTCCAGCTCAATCAAGGGCGCCGGACCGGCCCGATAGCGGGCTGATATCGCCGCGGCACACGGCGCCGCTTCGATCCGGCATTCGGGGAAAGGCCGCAACTGCTCCGGGAAATGCAGTTCAAGCAAGTGCTCATCCTGCTGGCAGCGCGCCCTTTGCAGGGCCAGTGCCGTGCGGGCATGAAGGGCGGCTACACCTTGCGCCAGGCGGTCCACGTGGGGATCTGGCGGCCACTCGAGCGGCCCTAACCGCCGCGCCAGGCCCGGATGCCGGTCCGCCATCCGGGCCGCATTCGCCCTGAAGCGCCGCAATTGCCCCTCCAGCGCCGGAAGAATTTTCTCCATCGCGCGCCCCCGTTCGATGATTTTGTGCAATATTGACAGCAGGCAGCGCTCCCCGTCTTGACCCCGCACAAACACATTCAACTTGAAATAAATGCGGAAATGGAGTATAAATAATCCATAAACGGAGGACATATGAATCCCGCATTTGCCTACCCCAACAGCGAATACACCATCCCCCAACCGGTCGACCTGAGCCGCAAAGAGGAACGTGAACGCCTGTCGCACGCCGCCCTCAAGGGCTTTTTCAAACTGGCCGCCGCCTGGAAATTGCGCGACGACGATGCCCGCGAACTGCTGGGCGGCCTCTCCAGCAGCGCCTTCTACGAGTGGAAAAAGCACCCCGACCGCGTGCTTGAAGTCGACCGCATCACGCGGATTTCCTACCTGCTGGGCATCTACAAATCCCTGCACATCATTTACGGCGACAAGCTGGCCGACGAATGGGTCAGCCTGGCCAACCGCAACAGCATTTTTGGCGGCCGCACCCCGCTCGACTACATGGAAGCGGGCGGCCTGCTCGCCATGCAAACCGTGCGCCAATTGCTCGACGCCCGTCGCGGAGGCCTGTAATTGCCGCCATTCCGCCTGCTGCGCCAATTCGACACCGTGCGCCTGATCCCGTCGCGCTTCGTCGATAAAGAAGATTCCGTGCTGGCCGCCCTCGCCGATAACGACGCCGAGCTGCACCAGCTGTTTGAACTCGATAACGCCACCAATGCCCGCCTGCGCGCCGAACACGGCGGCGCAATCGGCATCGGTATCGAAGAACTGGTCTATTACGTCCCCAATTACCGCAGCATCAATGCCGCCTTCACCTATGCCCGTCCGCAAGGCAGCCGTTTCAACGATGGCCAGCGCGGCGCCTGGTATTGCGCTTTCGAGCATGAAACGGCGCTGGCGGAGGTGATCTTCCACAAGACCGTGGAATATGCCGAAATTGACCGCTTCGACGACAGCGTGAGCTACCAGGCCCTGCTCTCGGACTTCAGCGCCCAGTTCCACGACATTTGCGGCCAGCCCGAATATGACGACTGCCTGGACCCAGACAGCTACGTCGCCTCGCAACGCCTGGCGCGCAGCCTGCTGGCCGAAGGCTCGACCGGCATCATCTACCCGAGCGTGCGCCGCGAAGGCGGCACCAACCTGGCCTGCTTCCGCCCCGCCCTGGTGGGCAATGTTCGCAAAGGCCCGGCGTATCGGTTAACATGGCGGGGTTCGCCGGCGGCCATCGTCGAGCAGATTCCCACGATTTAAGAGTACAACATGCAGCTGAAACCAGAGAAAGACGCGGAACTCCGCGCCAAAGTCAACCGCGAAACCGCACGCATCCCTTGGAGCGAACTGCTGAAGCACTTCGCCCAGGGTAACGTGGTATGGGTCGCCGATGAACTGGACCTGGTGGACGTCGCCGTGCGCATCGCCCACGACGACAAGGCCAGCATTTCGGCCTGGATGGAAGCCGGCCAGCTCGCCAAAGTCTCCGACCAGCAGTGCCAGGAATGGATCGCCGCCGACGCCAGCCTGTGGGCCAGCGTCGTCAGCCCGTTTATTCTCGTCCAGCAGGAGAAGCGGAAGCCTCATTGAGGCCGGGCCCAGCGCTGCGCGCCGGAACCTCAACCCCTTTTTCACCGCTCATCAAGGCCATCCCCGCCCAATAACGCGCCAGGTTCACGTTGTTCTCCAGTGGACCTCGGCCGCTATATGCCTGGGATATCATTACCTGGGCTTTCGGGTGCCCCAACTCCGCAGCAACCACCAGCAGCTGATGCCCCTTCAAGGAATCCTGCGGCAGGTGCTCGCCACGAATCAGAAGATTGCCAAGCTCATACAGTGCATCAACGTCATTGGCTTCTACCGCCTTCTGGTACCAACGAATAGCAGCAGCGCTGTCCACCGTTCCTCCCTCGCCACGCAAGAGCATTCCCGCAAGTTGCCGCTGCGCCCCTGGCTGCCCAGCTTCCGCAGCCAGCGCATACCACCGCCTGGCCACAGCGTGGTCAACGCCCACGCCGTTCCCGCTCAGGTAGACATTTCCCAGTTCGAACTGTGCCTGCGCAAAGTTCTTTGCAGCGGAGCGCTCAAGGGCAGCCAAGCCAGACTTGGCGTCGCCCTTCTCATAAGCTGCGAGTGCCGACTTGAACTCCGGCTCATCGGAATTAATACGTGCCAACTCGCCTTTAGCCACGACAAAATAAGGCGAATTGCGCATGCCGTTCGCAGGGAACCAGCGGAATGCGCGTACAGCCCCAGGCACGTCGCCGCGTGCCAGGCTAAACTCGCCAATGTGGAACCAGGCCTCGTCCAGCGCAATGGCCCGCGCATCGCCAGGCAACTGACCGGCCGCCGCCAGCACCTGTTCAGGCGAAAGCCTACCGGCATACATAGCCAGGATCGCCCGGGGCCACGGGCCGGCAGGATTCCCCGCCGCTTCAGCCAGGAGCTCTGGCGCCACAGGCCTTCCCGCGCGCCCCATGAGCGCCGCGTAGTAGCTCAATTCCAGTCCCTGCAGGTTGCCATCCTTCGAACGCTTGTCGACATAGCGCTGCATGATATCGGCCGCAGTGCCGGGATTGCCGGCCATGAGCTCCGCCAGTGCTGCCAGGACGCGGCGCGGATCGTCGTCTTCGACCTTCAGCACGCGGTAAGCCCTTGCGCTTTCCCCGTACATTCCACGCACGAGCAAGGCATAGCCAAAGCACTGCGACAGGTCCGGAGTCCTGTAGTCGGAAAGCAGGGTCCGGTCCATCGCGGCAAGCTTGTCGCCCAATTTGCTCGGCAAACTGTCCACCAGGCCATACATGCTCACGATATAACCGCACAATTGTTCGGCCGAGATATCCTTGCGAGGCTTATCCTTCAGCGCTTCATGCTTACCCTCGAAATCCTTGAGCAGCACTACAGGCATTATCTGGCGCCTGCTCAACGACAGTGATTCCTTGGGCAAGAGCGACGCTTCTCCAACGCGGAACGTTCCCTGGGCGAATTCATTCAGGACTTTTGCCTTGACCTGCAAATCCGGAACCTCATTGGCCTCGATCCTTTCCTGCTTGATCGAGTAATCCAGCACATAGTCCATGAAATTCCCGCGCAGCATGTACTCTTCCTTCGCGCGGAAGTAGGAATTATCGACCAGGCGCACATACGGCTCATTGTTCATGCGCGCCTCAGGCGGCCATTGCAAGCGCAAGCGATAGCGTCCGATGAATTTACCGGCGTTCGGCGCGAACGGGAAATTGCGAACCAGCTTGTCCGGGATGCCCAGCGAACCTTCCACCACCTTGGTGTCGAAAGGAACGGAATACATCTTGTTCTTTTGCGTCGCCGCTTTGGGAATGTTGAAGGTGGAAGTGATTACAAATCGCCCTACTTCTTCCCCATACTTGGGCGTCGCTGTCAAGGTAATGCCGGGATAGGTTTTTTCGTATGGCTCCAGCGCATGCTTTTTCAGGCTCGCCAGCGCCATTCCGGTATAGCCACGACGCGCCCACGAGGCATACTCGCCGCGGTAATAGCGGCGCACTGTCAGTGTCGCGTCGCCCGCAAAGTCAGCCAGGTTCAGGTCTTCTTCAATCTCGATGTGAGGATCGGTACGGGTATCCGACGGAATTTTCTCCAATGATTTCGACTTTGGATCAACCACCAGGCCGCTGCCGCCGGCCAGCGCTTTCGGCAAGTCATCCAGGCCTTCAGACTGGCCGGTCTGGGTCGGATCCACATAGTAGTCTTTGCCATCCACGTTCAACTTGACGATTACATGATCGAACCAGAATGGCGATGCCAGCACTCGCGCCGGGAGTCGCCGGGAAGCCGCCGACACCAGCATTGGCTTTGCCTCAATCCCGAGCATGCCAAGCAGTGACACCAGCAAGTAGCTCTTGTCCTTGCAGTCCCCATAACGGTTCGCAAGCACGGCATCCGGAGCTTGCGGCCGATGCGAATTCTCCCCTATCGAAACGCTGAAATAGCGCACTTCGTTCTGGACCCAATACAGTGCCGCAGCCGCTTTGGCCGCTGCAGTCGGTTTGGAATCAAAGGTCCTGGCGAGCGCCTTCAAGCCAGGCGATGGTTTCACTGCGGGGAACAGTCCGGTCGCCCATTGCCCAACGTCGCCCCAGTCCGAGTATTCACTAAACTGAAGTACCCGGCCGGTCAGGTAATCCGATGGCACAGAAGGCTCATCCTCAATGGCGTCATAAGCGCGCTGGGTGAACGTCAGGCGCTCATCGGCACCCAGCTGCTCAATCCTGGGGGCCAATTCATCTTTCCTGAAATCGCCGATCTGGCGCCAGTACAGTGGACGCTGTTTTGGGCGAGTCAGCACCATGCGCCGGAATTCAGTCGGGCTGCTACTGTCCCAGCCAAAGGCCTGCGACCAGCGCTTGCCGAATACCGGATTGCGTCCTTCAATCGTGTAAGTGATCCAGAGCGTATCGCCAACCCGCACGTCCTGCATCAGCAGTTGCAGGGAAACCTCCCCGGCATACATCCCTTGTTCCAGGGCCCGCTCCTGGTCCAGGGAGCGCATGTTCACGCTCGCGGTACGGTCCAATTGCTGGCCATCGCGCAGCACAATGACTTTGTGCACCAACAGCTTCTGGTACGACGGATGATAATTAATCGAATATTGCCCGATCTCGGATAAGGCGCCCTGGTCGTTGACCTGGATTGCACGGCTATACAGAATGGCGGGCTCGCCACTGAGGGAAACCTGCGTATCAGCCATCCGCAACACGGTTGGATCGGACCTGTCCGACTTCGGGACCTCCGGCAAAGCGACCGCCCATTTTGGCAGCGGAGCCCCTCGGACAAAATTGGGCGATTTGACCGTGTTGACAACGGACGGCGCAGGCGCTGCTGTTGCGGAAAGGTAGGATCCCAGCAGGAGCGCGCTGAAAAGGACTGCGTGACGCATAATTTCCCTGAATATGTTTTAATCTCAGGAAATTATAAGTCAGACAAGTTGATTGAGTACAAGGAATATCCCTTTCCGCCGCCATCGTCAGCTTTAAGCAATCGCACCCCTTGCAAGCCGGCGCCATGAGCCAGGGCCAGCTTGTCGGGAGCCGCACGGAAAACGATCGGGCCGCGCGCCGCGACCGGCGCAAAGCGCCAACTGCGCGCCGCACCATTGGCTGCACGGGTCAGGTGCTGCACCGATTTGATATAGGCGATCAGCACCGCGCGGTTATTGTCCGGCGAAGCGAAAATGGTTTTGCTGCCATCCAGCCCCGGAAACCCGCCGCCACCGCTGGCGCGGAAATTATTCGTCGCGACAATGAACTCCTGGTCGGCCCGTACCGGCTGGCCGCGCCATGACAAGCCCTTGATACGCTGGCCGGGAGCTTGCGTCACGTCGATCTGGTAGCGCACATCCGGATCGGTGAGCATGTCGAAATTGAAGCCCGCAAAGCCCGCATTCACCAGCTCCTGCGGTTCGCTGCGCGCTGGATCGATGGTATTGAAGCGCCCGGCGGACTTTTCCAGCCAGGCTTTCAGCGTGGCGCCGTCCACCTTCACGGCGTGCAGGTCGTTCGGGTACAGGTAAAGGTCGGCAGCGTTGTTCAGGGCCAGTTTGCCTGGCGCCACGTCGGTGTAATCGGCCACGCCAGCCGCACCGGTCTTGAATGGCGCGGACATCGACAGCACCGGCAACTGGGCGTACTGCGGCATATTGGCCTGGATATGGCGGCGCACATAGTCGGCCTGCGCCTGGTTCACTACCTGGATCGCCGACACGTCACCGACGTCGGCAAAGTAGGCCGACATGCGGAAGTCGGTGTCGCCAATCGGCGTTTTCACGTAGGCGATGGTCGCCTCATGTTCGGCCTTTACCAGCGCGGCGATTTCCGCGTCCGGCTCAACGAAACTGCGGTCAGGGCGCTGGATGCTGCGCGTTTCGACTTTCGCCGCAGCCGCGTCGGACACCCAGCGCTTGCCGTCATGCCGCAGGGACAGCTGGATCACGCCGAGATGCTTGCCCCACAGGCCCGGCATCACAGTCGGCACGCCATGCACCCGCCCCTGGACCTTGTCGACCTCAGGCAGGTTGAAGCCCGCAGCCTTGCTGGCAGGGTTCGGAAACACATCATGCGAATGTCCCAGCAGCAGTGCATCAATGCCCGGAACCTCGGCCAGGTACAGGCTGCCGTTCTCCATCGACGGCGCATAGGCGGCGCCATCCAGCCCAGCATGCGATATTGCCACAATCACCTCTGCGCCTTTGGCGCGCATTTCGGGAATGTAGCGTTGCGCCGTCTCGCGCCAGCCCTCGGTGCGCACGCGGCCCTCAAGCCAGCGCTTGTCCCAGCCCATGATGGCCGGCGTCGTAAAGCCGATGATGCCGACCTTCACAGTTGCCGTGAATGGCTTGCCATCAGGCCGTGTGCCAGACATGCGCTTGTCGATGATCCGGTAAGGCTCGAATAGTGGAACACCGGTGCGGGCATCCACCACATTGGCCAGTACCACCGGAAATGCCGGGCCTGCACAGGCTTGTGCGCGCACCGAAGGTCCTTCAGCGCCGAAGCGGCTGGCAGTGACCTGGCCCAGGTAATCCAGGCCCCAGTTGAATTCATGGTTGCCTACCGAACCGCCTTCGAAGCCCAGCGAATTCATGGCCTTGTAGATGGCCAGCGGCTGCCAGCATCCCACCGGCGCCACCAATGCCTGGTAATCGCCCAGCGCCGTGCCCTGGATGGTATCGCCGTTATCGAGCAGCAGCGAATTGGGGAATTCCTTGCGCGCCTGGCGGATCAGCGTTGCCGTGCGCTCCAGCCCCAGCGAAGCGTCGGGGGCCAGCTTGTAGTAGTCGTAGCTCCGAACATTGGCATGCAGGTCGGTGGTTTCCAGGATTACGAACTGGGCTTGCGAGCCTTGCGGCGGCAGCGCCGGAATACTGCTGCACGCGGCCAGTAAAGCGGCCATTGGCGTGAGAAAAAGGAGGCGCATTGACTGTCTATTTAATTGAAATTTACTAGTGAATATTTGCCCGGCGCCACTAACAGCACCCTTGCAATCCAAAGAATTGCAGATTGCATTCTGGGCCGCCCCGAACCGGCTTGCAAAATTATATGGAATCTTTGTAAAAGCGCCACGTTGACGCAAATAAATGTTCGATTGTCAACACCTGGACGTATGATCCACATCAACTTTCAGCCACCCGCCAAAAGGACCACAACATGAAGCTTCGTGCCGCGCTGACCTCCATCCTGCTCCTGGCAGCATCGCTTGCGCAAGCGGGCCCCAACCTGGTCCTGAACGGGGATTTCGAAACCGCCGATTACAGCATGTGGACGCTTGCCAGTCCAGGCGGCGGCCAGGCCTTCGGGACGGACGTCACCGGCTCGCCGCTGGCAGTCGATACCAATATTGTGTTCGGCGACCTGAACACGACCGAACTGGGCTTCCTGAGCCAGACCATTGCCACCATCGCCGGCGCCACTTACCAGCTCAAATTCGACCTGCAGCGCTGGACCACCGACCCGCAATTCCCGCCGGATAACCAGGCCCAGGTGAAATTCGGCGGCGCCACCGTCTTCAACGAAACCGATATCACCGGCGATTGGGGTACGCACACGCTGATTGTGACCGCGCTTGGCGCCAGCACCGTCCTGGAGTTCGGCAACTTCAACAACGACCCCATCTACTGGAACCAGCTCGACAACATCAGCCTTGAATTCCTGCGCGGCCCCAACGACCCGGGAGATCCGGACGTGCCCGAACCGGCCACGCTGGCTCTGCTGGCAGGGGGATTGGCAGCCCTGAGCTTCAGCCGCCGTCGCGCCGCCCGCTCCTGAACCTTTCCATCCACTGAAACGGCCGCGACGCCCCGGCGGGGGGCGCTTGCACCTGTAAGGAGGCTGCATGTCCGAACCGTATCTCGCCGAAATCCGGATGACGGGATTTCAATTTGCCCCCAAAGGCTGGGCCCTGTGCAATGGCCAGATCCTGCCGATCAACCAGAACCAGGCACTGTTCGCCATCCTGGGGACGACCTACGGCGGCAACGGCCAGACCACCTTCGCCCTGCCCGACCTGCGCGGCCGCGTACCGGTCCATATGGATGGCGGCTTTAATCTCGGCCATCAGGGAGGCGAAGCAAGCCACACGCTGACCGCCAATGAGATGCCGTCGCACACCCACAGCCTGGGCATCTCCACGGCGGTCAGCCACCAGGCCGATCCAAGCGGCCGCGTGCTGGGCAATGTCGAAGCCGGCGCGCTCAATTATTACGCGCCGCTGGACGGAAGCGCGACCCTGTCGCCCGCCACGGTGGGCAATTCCGGCGGCAGCCAGCCGCACGAGAATATGCAGCCCTACCTGACCATCAACTTCATCATCGCGCTGCAGGGCATCTTCCCCTCGCAGTCCTAGACCGGAGCCGGCGCATGGACAACTTCATCGGCGAGATTCGCCTGTTCGCGGGTAATTTCCCGCCCCTTGGCTGGGCTTTTTGCGATGGCAGCCTGCTGTCGATTGCACAAAACACCGCCCTGTTTGCCCTGATCGGCACGACTTACGGCGGCAATGGGCAGACAACCTTTGCCCTGCCCGACCTGCGCGGCCGCGTACCGCTGCACCAGGGAACTCAGATCGGGACCGGCAACAGCTACGTCATGGGCCAGCAAGCCGGCACCGAGACCGTGACGCTGACCGGCAACCAGATCCCATCGCACAGCCATAGCGCGAGCGCCAGCACCGCCGCACCGCCGGCCACCGGCACCGGCATCAACCTGACCGGCCCGACAGCCTATGTGCCTGCCGCGCCCTCCAAACCCAGGTTTTATGCGCCGGCCGGCTCCGGCATGGTCGCCATGTCGGCCCAGGCGGTCCAGCCCACCGGCGGCAACCAGCCCCACAACAATATGGCCCCCTTCCTGGCGCTCAGCTTCATCATCGCCATCGAAGGCATATTCCCTTCGCAGAACTAGCCGAGGAGTCCAGCATGGCAGAGCGTTATATAGGCGAGATCCGCATGTTCAGCGGTAATTTCGCACCCGTGGGCTGGGCAATGTGCAATGGCCAACTGCTTCCCATCGCACAGAACACGGCACTGTTTTCCATTCTCGGCACGACGTACGGCGGGGACGGCAAAACCACCTTTGCGTTGCCCAACCTGCGCCAGCGCATGCCCATGCACGCCGGCAGCGGCCCAGGCCTGACGTCGCGCAGCCTGGGCGAGCAAGGCGGCGAAGCCACCGCCACCCTGACCGCGCTCGAAATGCCGTCGCATAGCCATGGCATGACCGCCTCCAACGCAAGCGCCACGGTGCAATCGCCGGCCAACGCCTTGCTTGCCAAGCCGGTCACGATCAGCGCGCCTTACCACGATGCGGTATCGATTGCGCCTTCGGCGGCCGGTCCGCTCGGCACAACCGGAGGCAGCAGTCCTCACAACAACCTGCAGCCCTACCTGGTGGTCAACTTCATCATTGCCCTGAGCGGCATTTATCCGCCGCGCAGCTAAGCCGCGATGAACATCGAACTCACCTTGCGGCCGGCAGAAGCCGGCGACCAGGAGTTCCTGCTGGCGCTGGTGGAAAGTACGCGCGAGGACCTCGCCATCCTTGACCGGAGGACCAGGGCCATGCTGGTCCGCATGCAATATGACGCGCAGCTCAGCAACTACCGCGGCCGCTTTGCCAGCTTGGAAGAATGCATTGTGCTGGCTGACGACGAACCGGCCGGCCGCCTTTATATCGCACGCAGTCGGTACGAAATCCGCCTGGTGGACATCAGCCTGATGCCCGGATTCCGGCAACGCGGGATTGGCGGCAGATTGCTTGCCCGGCTACAGGAAGAAAGCCAGCAGGCCGGCCTCCCCTTGCGCTTGCATGTCTTGCAAAGCAATCCGGCCAGTGCGCTGTACCGCCGGCTCGGATTCCAGGCGGGCGAAACAGATGGCATGCGCCAGGCCATGGAATGGAATCCTACTTGTTAAAGGAATAAGTCATGGAACGTCGCAACTTCATACTCGCCGCCGGAAGCCTGGTCGGCGTCCCCGCCGTAGCCCGCGCTGCATCGCTGGCAGCCCTGCCGCCTACCCCTTCCACGCTGGGCATGGCCGGTTTCCGCGACCTGGTGGGGCAGCAGTTCATCGCCTACCAGGGAAAACGCGGCACTTCGCTCGACCTGCACGCCGTGCGCCCCGGCAAGGAAGCCCCCCACCAGGAACAATTCACCCTCCTATTCACCGGATCTCCCGGGCTGGATGCCGGGATTTATGAAATCGACAACGCGCTTTCCGGCCGCATGTCCATCTTCATGGAACCGGCTGGCCGCGGCCCGGCGACCGGCCTGGGCGCCCTCT